>CAYWXT010000226.1:0-9229 GCA_964462125.1 uncultured Pirellulaceae bacterium
CCGGGAACCGCGCTGAAGCCGTCCGACATGCTGGCCATCATCGGCCGCTGGAAGAATGATTCCGTCAAATCCGATCGGGCGGCGGCCATGGCAGCCACCGATAAGGAACACTTCGCCGCTGCCGGTTACCGGCGCTATCAGGACGCGTTGCGGGCACGCGGCGCCATGGATTTCGATGATCTGCTGCTCCACACCGAACAACTGCTGGAGGAGAACGAGGAGATCCGCGAATTGGAGGCGGGTCGGTTCGATCACGTCCTGGTCGACGAGTACCAAGACACCAACGGCAGTCAGTACCGGATCACCCGGCACCTGGCCCTCGGCCACCATAACCTGTGCGTCGTCGGCGATGATGATCAATCGATCTATGCTTGGCGGGGTGCCGACGTCTCGCACATTTTGAACTTCCGCAAGGACTGGCCCGAGGCCAAAGTCGTCTGGCTGGAGAACAACTACCGCAGCACCGGCGCGATTCTGGAGATGGCAAACCGGCTCATCACGTTCAACGCCGACCGGCACGAAAAGGTCCTTCGTCCCACCCGTCCCACCGGCTCGCGGCCGAGAATCTTGCAGCACAAGGACGAAACGAAGGAGGCCGAGCGGATCGTCGGCGAAATCCGCCACCTGATCGAAAACGAACATGTCCCGCCGCGCGACATCGCGATCCTGTTTCGCACCAACGAGCAGCCGCGGCTGTTCGAAACGTCGCTCCGCAAGGCCCAAGTGCCTTATGTCATGCTGGGAAGCCAGTCGTTCTTTGACCGCCGCGAAGTCCGCGATCTCGTCGCCTACCTGAAGTGGATCGAACAGCCCAATGACGAGATGTCGTTGTTGCGGGTGATCAACACGCCGGCCCGGGGATTGAGCAACAGTACGGTCAAACTGCTGGTTCAGCGGGCCGTGGAGCGGGGCGTGCCAGTTTGGGAAGCCATGCGGAGCCCCGCCGCCCTGGCGGACCTGCCCGCCCCCGCGCGGCGCGGCATCGCCGAACTGGCCGCCCTCGCCGAGGATGTTCGCCGGCGAGCGGAGAGCGAATCGCTCAGCGATGCCTTTCAAACGCTGATGGAGCGGACCGCCTACGCCGAGGAGATCACCAGGTTGTATGACCAGCCAGAGGAACGGGAAGCCCGGATGGCCTCAATCGGGGAGATCGCCAACGCAATCGGAATGTACCAAGACGACCATCCCGACGGCGACCTGTCCGGGTTCCTCAGCGAAATCGCCCTGGCGGGACGTGAGATGGGGAGCGAGAAGGACAAACTGGCGCTGAAAAACTCGGTCTGGTTGCTGACGATGCATGCTGCCAAGGGTTTGGAGTTCCCGGTCGTCTATTTGGTCGGGATGGAAGAAGGCCTCCTGCCCCACAGACGCAGCGTCAAGTCGGGACGCGAGGAGGACATCGCCGAGGAACGCCGCCTCTGCTACGTCGGGATGACCCGCGCCGAAGAAAAACTGACCCTTTCGATGGCCCTGACGCGGCGCAAGTGGGGCAAACCCCGTCCGACGACGCCTAGCCCCTTCCTCTATGAACTGACCGGAAAAGCGGACAACCCCAACCGGTACCGCCGAAAACCGACCGCCGGCCGCCGCTAGGTTCGATCTGAAAGGTGTCTCGGGACAACGTCCCTCCGGTGGCCCTTCAGCCCGTCGCGCGATCGGAAGCTCGCCGACGCGGGCCTCTTGATCGGGCGGCTAGGCATTCAAACCTCGCTGTCTCTCTCCCCAAGAAATCCAAAAAAATAGAAAAATTGGTGTGACTGCGACTATTCCGATTCCGCCTAGCTATGCTGGCGGGGGGGGCAGATCCTGGCCGCGAGTCGGATCATCACTTGTCACATCTCCTACAAGCAACGATTTTCTAGATGCGTAAACGACGAGAGGCGGGCCCCCGCCGGAAGTACGCCGCAGGCGGCTCTCGAAAGAACTCTGGACGCGTGCGCACCCGGCGTTTACGCCTCGGTTTTGAGTCGCTTGAGCGCCGCTTGCTGTTGTCGGCAAATGCGCCACAGCTGCTGGCGGACGTGATGGACGCGGGGGATCGCGTCAACCGTGCCGATATCGCTGGAACCGAGCAGCAATCGGGGGGATCCCGAGACGGCCGGGGGAACTCAGCGGCGGCGAGGGACCTCGGCGACTTCTACTGGAGCGACGGTCAGACGCTCCCGCTGCTTCAACTACCGAACGAGCGTGTGGTCAAGCTGCGTTCACCAGACCAGCCATCCGCCCAAATGGACGCAGCTCCATTGGACAAATGGACACTCACCGGATGGGATCCTGCGGGGCGGCTCGATGACCTGGCATTTTTGACAACGGATATCGATAGCGCGAACTTCACGCCCAAGACGAGCCCGACCGGTTCGTCCGCGACCGTGCCGGACGCGACGAACGTGCTGTGGGAAGCACCGGTATTCATTGAACCGCAAAGTGGGCTGCGGCAGATCGTGACCGACGAGATCATCGTCGCGTTGGATGGTAGCTTGCCCCCCGAACTGTTCTTCGCCACAGACACGTTCGACAGTTACAGGCCGCTGCTGGGAACATCCGATCAATTCGTCGCCACGCTCACCGGCGGTGGCGGTACGCACACCTTGACGACGGCGCATCAGCTGCAACAGCAAGCCACGGGCATCGAGTGGGTCTCGCCAAACTTCCTGAGCGAGATGCAAAGGATGGATGCACCCGACGATCCGCTGTTGAATCTGCAATGGCACCTCGACAACACGGGACAATCCGATGGCCGGGAAGGTGCCGATGCCAAGGTGGCCGACGCCTGGGACTTGTTGGGAGCTTGGGACACGCCGGAAGCGACCCCGGGCAGCGAAGAGATCGTCATTGCCATTTTCGATGACGGAGTCCAAACGGATCATCCCGATCTGGCCGACGGTATTTGGTCCAATCCCGACGAGCTAAACGACGGTCAGGACACCGACGGCAATGGCTGGATCGATGACTTGCGTGGTTTGAACCTTGGGGAATCCGGCAGCAACGACCCGAATCCGAATACAACCCATGACAACCACGGTACGTCCGTTGCTGGAGTCGCCGCGGCTGTGGGAGACAATGCCGTGGGCTTAGCCGGAGTGGCGGCCGGCGCGAAGATCATGCCGATCAAATTGGGTGATGTGGTTGAGATATCGCCAGACCAAACACAGTGGTTGGTAAGCCTCTCGAACCTCGCATCCGCCATCTACTACGCCGGCGGACGAACGGCCGATGGCAACGGAACCTGGCGCGGGGCGGACATCGGCAATCACAGTTATGGCTTTTCAGGGGGCTCCGCCGTCGTCGACACCGCCTTCGATTGGGCGGCGAAAAACGGTCGGGGCGGATTGGGGATGGCGAATTTCGTGTCGTCGGGAAATGATGCCAATGGCACGGATGAATCTCCCGCATACAAAGGGTATGAGGTAACGCTTCCCGCTGGTGAGTGGGTATTCGAGTGGCGGTACACCAAGAACGCCACCACCGCCGATGGCGATGATGCCGTTTGGATCGGTGACATATCACTCCCCAACGACGAGCACGTTCGGTTTGATACGACCGCGTTGCCCGACGGCTGGTCCTCCGATGGCGACGCCCCCTGGCAAGTGATCGACGACCCGGCACACACCTATGGCACCGGTCGATACGTTGCTAAATCCGGTGCCATTGGACACGGAGAGCAAACTCGCCTTCGCTCAGCCACAATCGTTCTCGACGAACCCGCGTCGCTGGTCTATCAGGCCTGGGTATCGAGCGAGCAGGATGGCGACATCTTTTCGCTGCATGTTTCGGAGGATGGGGGCAACACGTTTCCGCACAACCTTCACAACGTAAGTGGGGTTCCGGACGTCGACTTTACGGTTGGATATCCTGCCAGTCTTCCTAGCACCATCGCCGTCGGTGCAAGCACCGACTGGGATTACCGGGCGGCGTACAGTCAGTTCGGATCGGCGCTTGACTTCGTTGCTCCCAGCGGCGGCGGCTCTGCCGAAATCATCACGACCGATCGAACGGGGGACGACGGCGACAACCCGGACCCGGACAATGCCGACGAACTGGGGAACACGGACTACACGAACGCGTTTGGCGGCACCTCGTCCGCCTCCCCGCTGGCCGCCGGTATCGGAGCTTTGCTGCTGTCAAAGAATCCGGCGATGACCGCCGAGCAACTTCGCTCGGTCATGCGAACCACCGCCGACCCGATCGGCCAGGCTGACGATGATCTCACAACCAGGCCCGCCTATGTCGATGGATTCAACGAATTCTATGGCCACGGTCGCGTCAACGCCTACGCGGCGCTGAACGCCATCGGCTGGGCCGACGTCGGGGCCGGCAATTCCGCCAACGACGATCGCGGCGAGGTGATCGCGGTCGACGACGATGGCAATCTGTACGTCGCCGGAATGGTGGGCGGTCCCGGCGAGTTTCAGAGCGACATCCATATCGCCAAATACTCTCCCGCCGGTGCTCCGATTTGGACCCACACAATCGGCGACGGTAACCAAGACGACCAGCGAGCACTCGGTTTGACAGTCGACGCCGATGGTGGGATCTACGTGACGGGACGCTTCCGAGGCGATGACATCGACTTCGACCCCGGCGTGGACGTACAGCTGCGCTCTAGCACAAAAGATGCATCGGACAGCTCCACGTTCGATGCTTTTGTCCTGAAACTCAACACCGACGGCGAGTTCCGGTGGGTGAGGACGTTTGGGGGTGATGCGTCCGTCATCGAGTCCGGCAATGCAATCGCCCTGGACGATCAAGGGCATCTGTATGTCACGGGAGCCTATGGCGGAGCGGTTGTCTTCGATGAGAGTTCGGGCGACCAAGGAAGTCTCAACAGCCGCGGCGGCGCGGATTCGTTCGTTCTCAAACTTTCCACGTCCGATGGCAGCTTCCATTGGGTCAAGAGCATCGGGGGCCTTGGCGCCGACCACGCGACCGGCCTGGCGATCGACTCCGCCGGCGAGCTCTACGTGACCGGCTGGTTCAATGAAATCGGGTTCGACCCCAACTCCGACGGATCCGTCACCTTCGATCCCCAGGGCAGTGGTGACGCATTTCTCGTCAAGCTTGATGCATTGGGAAACCTCGTGTGGGCCAACCAGATCACGGGAAGCGACTGGGCCCAGGGAATCGCGTTGGCCGTCGATCCGTCGGATCACGTGCTGGTCGCCGGGAAGTTCAACGATGTTCTCGATCTCGATCCGCAAAACGATCATCGCGGCGACGTCGATCGGCTGCGGGCGAACTGGGATGACGGCTTTGTTGCCAAGTACGGTCCGGCGGGAACGTTTTTGTGGGCACGAGGCGTGGGCGGAGCGTTTGAGAACACGGCACGGGATGTCGCAACCGACGACTTGGGAAACCTTTATTTGACCGGTGACTTTATCGGCGCCGCAGGTGTGTTTGATCCGGCAGACGCCGAGACCTTCCTCCTCGATGACGACGAAGTCGGCTTCGAAGTGATCGACGGAACTTGGTCCAGCGGCGCGGAAGGATTTCATGGCGACCATCGATTCACGGCGGCCGGAAATGAGGAGGCGAAGGTTCGCTGGACGCTCACCGATTTGGAACCAGGCCGGTACCACATCGCAGCCACCTGGTCCCCCACAGCCGATGCCGCCAGCGACGCCACCTTCCGGATCTACGACGGCGGTGATCAGGTCGGCTCGGTCGCCGTTGACCAAGGCGTGGCCCCAGGTCCGGTCTCGGACGTTGGCGTTAGCTGGAAGGCCCTGGGCGACGTCGAGAACGTCGGCCATGCCTACCTTTACGAAGTCACCAGCGGTACCTTGGTGGTCGAGCTCGTCGGCAGTGCTGATGGACGAGTGATTGCCGATGCGATCCGCGCCGAGCGGACGGTGTCCACCACCATGGCCAGTGCCGGAGAGCGGGATGGATTCCTTATCAAGATCGATCCTTCCGGGACCACGGTCTGGTCCCGCCGTATGGGAGCCTCAGGCGACGATGTTGGCCGAGGCATCGACATCAATGGTGGACGCCTTTATGTCACCGGCTCATTTGTGGGAACGTCCAACGACCGCGCAGAATTCGATACCGGACGTGATGCTCCTAGCCTGACCAGCACGGCAGGCAGCCAAGACATCTTTGTGCTGAAAGGATATGCCCGGGGGGACGAGATTCGGTTGGTGGATGATGCGCACCCTGACGGAGATCACGACGGTTTTGACGCCGGTGCGAACTGGTCTCTGGTCAGCGACGTCGAGGGCTTCGACGGCGGCGTTCATCAAAGCGCGCCGGGTTCGGGTGACTTGGCGACATGGTCGTTCTCGGTCACGCCAGGTGTGTACCGTGTCGCGGCGACTTGGCCAGTGGCTTCGAATCAAGCCACCAATGCCACGTTCACGGTCGTTGATGGGGCCACGGAGCGTGGCACGGTTCAGGTCGACCAAACTCGCGAATCGCTTGCCAACTCGAGCCCCGCACCGTTCAGCGAAAATCTTGGTTATTTCGACTTCAACGCCGATGGAACGAATTGGAAGACATTAGGAACGACGTTCGAAGTCCGTGGCGATGCATTGCAGGTGCAGCTGTCCAATGCCGCGAACAACACGGTCGTTGCCGATGCCGTGCGAATCGAGAGGGTTTGGGATCTGCCCGGTCCAGAGATCGAGGTGTTCGATGGGGCGAGGAAGATTGCGCATCAGTCGGGTGCATTGTACTTCGGTGCGACGCTCCTCGGCGATGCGCTCACTCGCAGACTCTCCATTCACAACACAGGAACCGAGGACGTGGTTCTGCAGCCGGCGACGACCCCGAATGGGTTCACACTTATTGATAATTTTGCGGCCGATACCGTACTCCAACCGGGCGAGGTGCAGTACCTGAACGTTCGCTTGGATGCCACGACCGTTGGGGAGTATTCCGGTAACCTTGAGGTTCCAAGCGGTCGATTGGATAACGAATTGATCGGCGCCGACAGCAGCGACAATCCGTTTCAATTCACGCTTCAAGGGGTGGTCGGTAATGTCTATTATGTCAACGACGACTCCACCGCAGGCGATATTTGGACCACCGCCGTCGGTGACAACAGTCCCGCGAATGCTGGCGAGTCACCCGGCCAGCCAGCCGCCACCGTTCAGTACATTCTGGACCAGTACGCCCTTGGGCCCGGCGACGTGATCCGGATCGATACCGGTGATTACAGCTTGTCGGACAGCATTTCGGTGACCGCCGCGGACAGCGGTAACAGTTCCGCGCCGCTGACTTTCGAGGCGTCGCCCCATGGCGTAACGTTCAGCTTTAGTGAACCAGTCGCCGACACACCCGCATGGCACATCAGCGGGGCTCACGTAACATTGACCACGGCGTCCCACGCCGCGGACCCGGCGCTCGCCCAGCGGTGGATGCAGATTCAAGGCGCCGAAACGGGGGTCAGCGTCGCTGCGGAGGGAACGCGCTTGAGCCGGCTGGATGTGCATGACAGCCTGCTGACCGGAATTCTCGTGACAGGAGCGTCGACCACCGATGTCGTGATCGAGAACGCCCTGGTGCGAGGGACATCCGCCCCAGAGTCGGAGGGTGGAATTGAAATTTCAGATGCAACGGACGTCACGATCCGTAACAGTACGATCCACTTCAACACCAATGCGGGGATCGCTTTCACCGGATCGTCGGTGAATAACGTCCTCGAAAATAGCATTGTCTGGGCTCAGGGTGAGGGGGCCACCGCGGTGTCCCTCGAGTCCGGGTCCTCCTTGAACGCCGCGGATTTCAACAACCTTTATGCCACATCCGGGGCCACCGTGGGTTACCTCGGAAACGAGCATCACCAAACACTCGCTGCGTGGCAAACGGCCAGTGGACTCGACTCGCAAAGCATGAGCATTGACCCGCGGTTCGCTGACGCGGCCAGTGGCGACTTTCACCTCAAGTCGACCGGCGGGCGGTATGACAGGACACTCGGGTTGTCGCCTGATGACCCGCTCGCGTGGATCGTGGATCCCGCCAGCAGCTCGGCCATCGATGCCGGTGACCCGTTGGACAACTACACAAATGAACGCCCAGCCAATGGCGGACGGTTGAACCTCGGTACCTATGGGAACACCGGGATTGCCAGCAAAACGCCGAACAACCAATCCCCCGTTCTGGACGCCGGCTCGAGTCCAAACCTGACCAATCCGGACGGTCTGAGCGTGGCATCGATCGTCGTCGATGGATCGATTACAGATGCCGATTTGGGAACATTCGATTTCCAGGAAGGCGACACCAGCAGCGGAGGGTCGAACTATGACATGGGCGCGGTAACAATTCGTGAACTCCTGCCAACAGAGAACCAGGACTTCCGGGACGTACTGATCCTCGGTCTTGTCGAACCGACCAGTGATCAACAAGAGCGTATGCGAGGTTTGGTCGAGTTCGACCTGTCAGCAATGACGGCAGGGCTAGGCGGAGCAGCAGCGGACGTCGCGGATGTGAGCTTCGTCCTACGGTCTGCCTCGGAAGCCGGAAAACGTACCGGCAGTGGATCGGGACAGGCGTTTTGGATTGACCTGTTTCATTATGACTTCGACTTCGACGAAACCAGGGCCACCTGGAACGACCCGGCAAATCTGGAAGATGGCGAACAAGGGGCAGACACCACACCGGGCGGCACTTTCGGGACCTTCGTGGCCAGCAGTCCCGCGTTTGATGTGACGGATACGGATCAGACGATTACGATTCCCGCAAACGAGGCATTCCGAAACGCGGTCACAGACGCGCTAGCTAGCGAAGACAAGACACTGCGCATGCTGCTTCGCGCTCCTGAACACGTTGAATCCGCGGCCAACAACATCGGCGTCTTCGATAGCCACTTTGCGCGGATCGACGCTGACAACGCGACCAGTGAATCCGACCGTCCGAGCCTGCAGGTGACGCTCCAGGCCCCAAAAGCGATCGCCGTGACACATGTCGATGATACCAATGGAACGTGGCAGTTTTCGGCCGATAGCGATACCTGGTATGATTTTGATAGCCCTACCGACGAGACCGCACGATTGCTCGGCCCAGATGACCGAGTTCGCTTTTTGCCCAGTGACGGTTTTTTCGGTGAATCGAGCTTCATTTACCGCGCCTGGGATCAATCGCGTGGGGAATCACGCGCCGTGTGGGACGCCAGCGCGATCGGCGAAAACGCAGCATTCAGCGTCGCCACCGATATCGCGCATGTTCAGATCGACGCGCCGCCGGAACTTTCGGGCAGCAGCGCGATCAGCTACACCGAGAACGATCCGGCCAC
>CAYWXT010000227.1:0-9210 GCA_964462125.1 uncultured Pirellulaceae bacterium
CGCCCATGCCGCCCATGCCGCCGCCCATGCCGCCGCCCATGCCGCCACCCATGCCGCCACCCATCATGCCGCCGCCCATGCCGCCGCCCATGCCGCCAAGCTGGATGACTGGGACGACGAGGTCGCCGACCGGGTAGACCTTGTTCGCCAAGTTCCCCTCCGCGGCTTCTTCGGTGGTGATCTGCAAGACCTCGTCCTTGATCATGTAGGTCAAATCGAGCTCACGGAGCATCAGCCGGAGGAACGAGCGGAGCGTGACGTTTTCAAGCTCCAGGTTGACCGGGATGTCGGTTGTCAAACCGAGTTCCTCAATCGCCCGACGGTCGATCACGATCGGAATCTGGCGCTCGTCCTGGATTTGGCGGACCGCATCTTCAAGCGGGATTTCGGGGAAGTTGAAGGTAACCTCCTCCCCCAGTTCCCGATTGATTCGCCGCTCGCTCTCGTTGTCCCCGATGAGTTCTGTCGCCGCGCCGTAGCGTTCCAGCCGCCGGCGGCTGAGCCGCCGCCAGGCGTCGCCCTCGGGATAGACGATCGGCGGATCGCCGACGAACGGAATGTTGGCTCGCAAAACCTCCGAAAAAACATCGACAAAGTTTCGAGCTCGCATTTCGCGGTACCTGCGGTCGCGGGCGAACGTCTGAAGCGCCAGCGGCACGTCGGTGAACTGTCGCCCTTCGACGGAGTCTCGCGTGATCGTATCCCCCGCGATCCGAGCGAACTCCAACGACACCTCCCCATCGGCCTCCTCGTAGCGGCCCTCATCGATCAGCGCATTGAGCTGCTGCGAGAGCGAATCGAGTTTGGCCTCCCGACGGCTGGTCTCTTCCAACATCCGACGAGCTGCCGTCGCTCCGGCCGCGCGCTCCTGCAAGGTCGCTTGCGCCTCGGCGTATTCCGCCTCCCGGCGGCTCGCGATCTGGATCGCCGAACGCACCTGCGTCATGAGCTCCTGTCGTACTTGTGGGTCGATGTCAGTCGCGGTTTCCACTTGGGACAACAACGATTTCAGCTGCCCGGCCACCCCGGTGGGATCGTTTCGCATCGCGCGAGCAGCCTCATTGAGCTGTGCCCGCACCTCGGCGCGGAGTCGGCCTTCCTTGGCATCCCTCATGGCGCGAACCCGGTCGAGTAGCTCGCCGCCGGTGTCCAATAACTCATCATCCCCCGCCGGAGCGCGGCCCGGTGCGTCCCCAGCGGCCGGCGGTCCCGGTGCTGGTGGGGCGAAATCGTCCGCTGAATCGTCTGCGGTGTCCTCCGACGCGTCTTCGGGATCGGCAAACGGGTCGTCATCGTCGGCGTCCGCCCCAGCGGCGAACGGGTCGTCCATCGGCTCCTCCGGGGGTTGCATCACCAACCGGTCCCCGGCGGCAGCGTCCCGAATCGCAGCCGCGTCAGAATTATACGGGTCGGCCTCGATCGCCAATTCGGCGATCGCTTCAGCCCCACGCTGATTGCCCTGGCCCAGCGCTAATTTCCCCGCACGAACCAATTCCTCGGAACGGGCCGTCATCATACGGGCGGTCTCGCGAAGAAGCACCGAACCGGCTGATGGGAGCCGCAGCCCGCCATCGGCCGCTGCGTCCCGAATCAAACCAGGAAGAAATGCAAAGTCGGGGTGCGTCGGCTCGATCGCTCCCTCTGCGGTCAACGTCACCCGAGCGCCCGATGTTTCACCGTCCAATACGAACCGGCCCTGATCGGTCCCCGACGGCAGGGTGCCAAGCAAGATCGAATCGCGATCGAGCCGCAGCGGCGGCAGCCGATCGCCGTGGACCAACTTCGCGCCGTCCGGAAGCGACGCCTTGGCAAGCCAGATCGGCGAAAAGGTCGAAGCCTTCGCCACTTGGCGTGCAATCGCCTCCGCGGAATGGGCAGGGTCGCTCCCAACCGTACCGACCAGGCCGCCGGTCTGGTTCGCCAAAACTCCCATCAATTCCACGTTGGTCGTCGGCCCGATCGCGATACTGTGAACCGAAATGCGATCGGCCCGCAACGCATCGACCAGACGTTCCATGCGATCCTGGCCGTGAGCCGCGTCAATCGCTGCGCCGTCGCCGATATAGACCACCGAACGAGTCCGACGCCCCGGCTCGCTCACCAACCCAGCCCGCACCGTGTCCAGCGCGGCAACCAGATTCGTGTTCCCGAGAGGAAGACGCTGTTGGAGCTTGGCAATCGCGGCGCTGGTCGCCGAGGCGCCGGGAGTATGAAAGGTTGCGCTCATCTCGGCCGCACGAACGTCCGCTGCGTAAACCCGCACCCGGTCGCCCTCGCGGAGCTGGTCCAAAACTCCCTGCAAGGCAGCCATGGAATCGTCGCGAAACGCCCCCGACTGGCTCGCCGAGGTGTCGACGACGATCGCGACATCCGCCCCGGCCCCCGTGACCGACTCCAGCAACGACTTCTCCGGCGAAGGCTGGATCGAAGCAGCAAAATAGGTTTCTTCCGCCCCCTCGTCCGCTTGGAACGTGGCGACGCGAATGTGGGTCCCTTCCGGCTCCAACCCCCATGCCACCGTTGCGGCAGTTGTGAAAACCGCCAGCACTGCGGCTAGCCGCCGACCAACAAATAAGGGACGAACGGTGTCTGCGACAGGTCGCCATGCCATCTGTTCTTTCTCCGCTGTAAATATGGACACGCCCGATGCGTGTCCCCTCGGGCCGAGGTTACGGTCAGTCGACCGAATTCGAATTGGACGAGACAAGTGATCCGATGAGGAACTCAAACCTTCAGTCTATTTCCACACCCAACCAACCGCCACGAAAAAAACACGTTTCAGCCGCCGAATCGTGTCGCCGTGCCGATGAGATGGCGTTGCAATTCGCTGCAACTGACGCGTTTTGCAACACCCGGACACCGCAAGGGGCCGCGATCCATGGCTGCTGCCCAATGGACGCGATTGCTATGCCAATCATCCGATTGACGTTCGAAAAGGCCGCAAGGCCGAATGGCACGAAAGGTGAACGGCTCCCTGAGCCGGCAGCGCAGGGCTACGAAAAAAGGCGAGGCCGGTCCCGAAAGACCGACCCCGCCTCGCACGGGGGGACGCTTGATATCTCGGTGTCAATCAGCTGTTGCCCTCACGCCCCCACACGACACAACCATACTCCGATTCACTCCGGTTCAAACCGGCGACCTGAACGAAAAGGTAAATTCGGGAACTGAGGCGAACCTGAACGGTCCGGTCCGGGCGGTCATGCCAGTGGTCGCATCGGTGAGATCCCCACCATCATCCCCCGGGCGCGCCGCCGCTGTGATGAGCGGTCGACCCAAGATGAGCGGTCGACCCCAAGGCAAGGACGGCTTATCACCCTCCCCGCGACCGGCGAGAAGGTCAAGCTGCAAGCCCGGGGAAGGCCCTATACCGGCTTGCCGAACCATCGCAACACGATCAGCAATACGAGAAACTGCAGCGGCAACAGCCAGCCCAACGACACACCAAAACCCAACGGAACGGTGCCCAGCAGAACGCTGACGCCACCGACAACCCCCGCATAGGGCATCTGCGTCCAAACATGGGCCAAGTGATCACAGCCGGATGACTGGGACGAGAGGACGGTCGTGTCGGAGATCGGCGAGCAGTGGTCGCCGAAAATCGATCCCGCTAACACACCCGCCACGGTTGCTAACAAGATCGGCTCCCCGGCGGTGACTGGAATCCCGTCGCGGAGCAACAATGCCCGCGCCAACGGAAAGATCATCGGGATCAGAATGCCCATCGTCCCCCAACTCGTCCCCGTGCTGAAGGCGACCAAGCCCGACATCACAAAGACGATCGTCGGCAGCCATCGAGCCGAATAGCCAGGCGCAGGGGAATCGACTGCATCGGCCGCCCCGGCGTCGCGGTCGCCGGCGAGGTCATTCCCCCCCAACACACTCGCCAAATAGTCGGCCGTGTAGAGCCGGTGGTCGCGAAAGTCGTAGTGACCGGTGGTTTCCCGGCCATCGACCGCCTGGTCGGTCGTCATCCGTGACAGCGCCGAGGCGGTCCACAAGATCGCGATCGCCGGGATCACCACCCGCGCCCCGCTCGCCGCCGCATCGACCGCTTCACCCCATCTCATCAATCGGGCCCCAAGCGACATTCCCATCGCAACCAACAAGCCGACCAACGCGCCATACTGCAATGCGATCGTGGAATCGGCAGCCCCGATGATCTGCCGAACCTGTAGAAAAAATCCGACCGACTCGTTTGGGGCTTCGCCAGTACGATCAAGCTCGCTCAATCCGGTCGTGACCAGAAAATAAATGACCAAAGCTAGCGTGACTCCCAGTGGCACCACCGCGTGATACCATGCCGAAACCCGTTCGCCGCCAGCCGCAGCATACTCGTGCTGGACAACGTCTTCGTGGGCCGGAGGTCGATGGGCCGAATCGGTGGTGGTCCCAGCAGCCCGCCGCTCGGCCTGCCACATGGGGCCGAAGTCGCGCCCCAAAATCGCCGTCATGGGAACGAAAAAGAGCGCGCCCCAAACATAAAATCGGTATGGCAGCGTGGCGATGAACAACTCAAAGGGGTTGGCCGACCGCAGCTCCGGGACCGACTCCAGGCCGCTGGCGATGAAGTCGAGCTCCACCGCGATCCACGTCGAAATGAAAGCGACGCCGGCGATCGGCGCGGCGGTCGAATCGACCAAATAAGCGAGTTTCTCCCGGGAGATCCGCAGACGATCCGTGATCGCTCGCATCGTGTTGCCGATCAGGATCGTGTTGGCGTAGTCGTCGAAAAAGACGACCAATCCCAGCGCATAGGTCGCCAACTGACCTCGCCGCCGGGTTCTTGCCCAGGGGGTCACCAGGGCGATCAGGCCCCGCATACCGCCGGAGCGGGTGATCACGCCGACCAACGCCCCCATCAGGAGCGTGAACGAGAAGACACGGAGCTTTCCCGGATCGATCAGGGTGCTCCAAAGATGGGTCTCCCACGTCTCAGAGACCGCCAACAAAACGTTCCCATGCGCCATCAACAGCGCCCCGGCGAAGACGCCGAAGACCAGTGACAGGACAATCCGGCGGGTCACGATCGCCAACAAAATCGCGACCAGCGGAGGGGCCAAGCTCCAGACGCCGTACGGGTGCTCGATCATCCGCTCAATGTAACCGCCAGCGCTGGAACCGTCGTGCCGTATTCCGACGGTCGTCCAATGACGTTACGACTTATTCTCCTGTTTCGGGGTGGATTCCCCTTGGTCGCTGGCGCCGGCGGTGACCGTTTCCCCGGTCTCGGCAAGACCGCGGGTTTCCCCGCGGAAATCGAGCCGTGTGACCTTGCCCTGCTCGTTCTTGAACGCATCGATGACGATCGTGTCGTTGCCTTCGAAGGCCCCGCGGAGTAGCTCTTCCCCGAGCGGGTCCTCGATCCGTTGCTCGATCGCCCGCCGCAAGGGTCGGGCCCCGTAGTCGAGGTCGCTGCCCCGCTTGACCAGGAACTCTTTGGCATCGTCGGTCAGTTCGATCGTCAGCCCGCGCTCGTACAACCGCTCGCGAACCTTGACCAATTCGTAATCGATCACGGTCTTCAAGTCCTCCTTGGTCAGGTGGCGGAAGATGATGGTATCGTCCAAGCGGTTCAAGAACTCCGGCCGGAAGACCCGTTCGATCTGCTCCATGACGCGGACTTTCATCGATTCGTAACTGGAGTCTTCATCGGGCTTCTGGAAGCCGAAGGCCGACTCGTTCTTGATCGCCTCCGCACCGGCATTGGTGGTCATGATCAGGATCGTGTTGCGGAAGTCGACGTTGCGTCCGAACGAATCGGTCAGCCGACCCTCCTCCATGACCTGCAGTAACATGTTGAACACGTCGGGGTGGGCCTTTTCGATTTCGTCGAACAGCACCACGGCGTAGGGGCGTCGCCGGATCTTTTCAGTCAGCTGTCCCCCTTCCTCGTAGCCGACGAACCCGGGAGGTGCCCCGATCAGGCGGCTGACGTTGTGCTTCTCCATGTACTCGCTCATGTCGATATGGATCAGCGCCTCGGCGTCGCCGAACATGAATTCGGCCAGCGCCTTGGCGAGCAACGTTTTCCCCACCCCGGTTGGCCCGGCGAAGATGAACGAGCCGGTCGGCCGTTTGGGGTCTTTCAACCCGCTGCGGCTGCGGCGCACCGCCTTGGCCACCGCCGCGACCGCCTGGTCCTGGCTGACGACCCGCGTGTGCAGTTCCTCTTCCATCTTCAGCAACCGCAGACTGTCCTCGGTGGAGAGTCGCGTCAGCGGGATGCCGGTCATCTTGCTGACCACCTCCGCGATCACCTCTTCGTCGACCACGCCGTCGGTCTGCTGGCTCTTCTCTCGCCATTCCTGCGTGATCTGGTCTTTTTTCTTGCGCAGTTTTTCGGCCTGATCGCGGAGATTGGCTGCTTTCTCGAAGTCCTGGTTGGCAACCGCGTCTTCTTTTTCCTTGTTCAGCTTTTCGACTTCCTCGTCGATCTCCTTCAAATCGGGCGGGCGGGTCATCGTTCGCAGACGCACGCGCGCTCCCGATTCGTCAATCACGTCGATCGCCTTGTCCGGCAGGCAGCGGGCGGTGATGTAACGCTCGCTCATCTCCACCGCCGCGGTGATCGCGTCGTCGGTGAATTGCACCCGGTGATGCTCCTCGTAGCGTTCGCGCAACCCCTTGAGAATTTCGATCGTCTCCGCCTTACCAGTCGGTTCGACCATGATTTCCTGGAACCGCCGCGCCAGGGCGTTGTCCTTCTCGATGTACTTTCGGTACTCGTCGAGCGTTGTCGCCCCGATGCACTGCAGCTCCCCCCGGGCCAGGGCCGGTTTGAGCACGTTGGCAGCGTCGATCGCCCCCTCGGCACCGCCGGCGCCGACCAGGGTGTGCAGTTCGTCGATGAACAGGATCGTGTTCTTCACGCGGCGGACTTCCGTCATCACCGCCTTGATCCGCTCTTCAAACTGGCCCCGGTACTTGGTGCCGGCGACCATCATCGCCAAGTCGAGGACGACGATCCGTTTGTCCGCCAAAATCTCCGGAACCTCGCCCGCGACCACTCGCTGGGCAAACCCTTCGATGATCGCCGTCTTGCCGACTCCTGCCTCGCCGAGCAGCACCGGATTGTTCTTCGTCCGCCGACACAGAACCTGAATCGCCCGCTCGATTTCCCGTTCCCGGCCAATCACCGGATCGAGCTCCTTCTTGCGGGCCAACTCGGTCAGGTCACGCCCAAAGCTGTCCAGTGCCGGGGTCTTGCTCTTGCCGCTCTTGCCCGAAGATCCGCCGCCGCTGCCCTCCGATTCGCCGCCGCGGCCGCCGCGTTCCCCGACCTCGGCGCCTTCCAGCCCGTGGCCGAGCAGGTTCAGCACCTCCTCGCGGACGTCCTCAAGCTTCAGCCCCAGATTCATCAATACCTGAGCCGCCACGCCCTCCTGTTCGCGGAGCAACCCGAGCAGAATGTGTTCGGTGCCGACGTAGCTGTGGTTCAGATTCCGAGCCTCCTCCATCGAGTACTCGATCACCTTCTTCGCACGCGGCGTTTGCGGCAGCTTGCCCACGGTGACCATCTCGGGGCCGCTCTGGACAAGCTTCTCCACCTCAAGACGGATCTTGCGCAGGTCGACCTCCAGATTCTTCAGCACATTCGCCGCAACGCCACTCCCCTCCTTGACCAATCCCAGCAGGATGTGTTCGGTGCCAATGTATTCGTGGTTGAATCGTTGAGCCTCCTGATTGGCCAATTGCATGACCTTGCGGGCTCGATCGGTAAATCGTTCGTACATGATGGTTCTCGTAAGCCAGGTCAGGTCGGTCGGGCACGGATGTGCCGTATTGTCTCAAGCACAAGCGCGCCGGGCTGGCGGCGTCGTGCTCCGTTGGCGGTATCTGGGTGGCCTCGAGCCTCCCCACGGAGCCTTCTCCGGACCGCATCGCCTCGATTGATCGGGTGCTGCCACTCTGGCGACTGTCGCCTCCACTGCAACTTTAAAGCAAACCGTACGCCATTTCGGTGCGGAAGTGACTCGGCATCATGACCCACGGTCCCGACACGCGAAGCAAACAGGCCCGCCATGCCGCTTCCTTTAGATTCTACCGGTTAAGCCAAAATGCGGGGATGGGAGCTTGGCGTCCTCCCGCCGGAAATCGAAAAAGTGAATGCCACACCAGAAGGGCCACGGTTTGTCGCGACGCGCTTCATGGCGAACCTGCGGTTGCTTCTGTCAGATCGGCAGCTGACGAACGATCCGCCGACGCTCCGGCCGGCTCGGCTGACCGCTCCCGGCTCTCCTCCTCGTCGCCTCGCCCCTCAACATCCCCCGCCGTCACCCCCTTAGAGTCACCGCGGTCACGCTCGAGCCGTCGACACTCCGCTTCCCGCTCCAACCACCAAGGGTCGGCCGCTTCGAGCCTCGAAATCTGCTCCAGTAACTCCTCCGCAGCGTTCAAGCGTGCGGTGTGCCGGTAGACCCCGGCCAACAGCAACAACGCCGGCGGATCACGCGGTTCGACCGCAAGGACATCGCTCAGCAACCCCTCCGCTTCGCTCCAGCTTCCTGCCAGGTACGCCGAGCGCGCCTCCGGCCACCGGTCAGGCTGGTCGCTTACCAACCGGGGGGCAATCAGCTCGGGCAACTCCCGAATGCTGCGGATGACCCACACCAGCCACGCCACCACACCAACCCAAAACGCCAATCGGACCAACAGCCCCGACAACCACTCGGGATAAAGAAACCGGGTGATCAGCACCAGGTTGACAGCAACGGCAAACGTAATCGCAGTCGGCAGAGCCGCCAGCCGACCCCGCCACCAAAGCTCCGCCATCCCTGGCCACAGGCAGGTGAGGTAATGCCGCGCGTCCATGAATCCCCTCTTATGCTCCCAACCGCGTTGAGATCAAGACCGCTGCCCGTTGGCCGGCTCTGCTTGCGCCACCGGCAATAAATCCGTCGGGACCGATCGCACATGCAAATCCCGCTGCGGGAACGCGATCTCGATCCCCGCCTCACGAAACCGATCGTTGACCATCATGTGGAGCTCATGGATCGTGTTCAAGCGATCATCCAGCGACGGTAGGTAACACCGCAGTACAAAATTCAGCGTTGAATCACCGAAGCCCTCGAACGTCACGATCGGGGCCGGGTCCTTGGAAACATTGTTGTGGTCTGCCCCCACCTCCGACAGCAACCGGCTGGCCAGCCGCGTGTCGCTGCCGTAGGCGACCCCGACCGCGACCGCCACCCGGTTCAAGCTGTCCGAAAG
>CAYWXT010000228.1:0-9123 GCA_964462125.1 uncultured Pirellulaceae bacterium
GCGTTCTCTGGCGCCATTGCGTCTTGGAAGCGGTTCGCCGTCAAGCCGCTGCAACGTCCGTTTCGGCGAAACGGACGTACATTCGAGCGGGATCGTGGTGACACTCAGCGGCTGCGCCACCGTTCCACTTGGTTGAAGTATTCATTCAGGCCGTTGCGAAATTCTTCGGGCAGGTCGACTCCGCTCCGGCCGGTGGCGTGGGTCGTGGGCGTCTCGGTCTCGAGCTTGTCGCCGGCTGCACCGATGCCGACCATGGCGAGTGCCTCGGCGTCGGTGGTTCCTCCATTGCCTCCTCCCGGGCTTGAACCGCCGCCGCCACTGCTTCCGCCGGAGGGGTTGAAGCGGTTCGACTGCAGCATCAATTCGATCGCCTCGGTTTCGGCCGCGATCGCCGGGGGTCCCGTTTCGCCAGCGGAGAGGATTGTGGTCGTTTCCCCCATGATCTTTCCAACCGTGCTGAGCAGCGACGCTTCGTCGGCGAAATCGATCTCCTCGTCGGCGAATTCGTCGAGCTGTTCGACGACGTCATCGATCCGCTGTCGCAAGCCTCGCTGCTGTTCGGCCAACTGGCGGCTGGCATCGATGTGTTTCTGCGGTGAAACCGCGGGGCGGGCCTGTTCGGCGACCCGTGTCTGCTCACGAAGTTTGACTTCGGCATCGAGGACGCGCAAGACTTCCAACAGGATCGCCGGTGGCAGGCTACCCTCCGGCGACGTCTCCTCTTCCTCGGACGAATCCGACTCGGCCACGGGGACCAGATCATCGGCCCAGCGGTCGAGCGTGTCGCTCCAGTATTCCGCCAGTGCGATCGCCAGCCCGCTTTGTTGAGCGAGTTTTGCACTCAGCGCGTCGAGTCCGCCAATCACGTCGTCCTCTCGCATCTGTTGCAGCACCGTTCGATACGGCAGCGAGCGGCTGCGAGCGTAGAACGCCTTCATGTCATCTCGGAGGTCTGCGAGTTTCTCGCTTTCCGCTGTTTCTCGGCGAGCGAGTTGCTGCACGATTTCGGTCGCTTGTGGATTTTGATCGGAGGTCACGCCGAACGTTGATGCGGCGATGGAACTCAAACTTGTCGCGACCTGTTGTTGTGCTCGCGAAGCGGCCTTCAGTCGTTTGACGAAGGTGCTTCCCTCCAAGCGGTCCATGACGGTGGCGAGATCGTCCGCGACCTGGTCGAATTCCGCGAGCAAAGCGGCTTGTTCCAGTACCGCATCATCGACCGCGCGGCCTTCCTCCCGCGACGGTTCCTCCTCGCCCTCGGTGCCGGCCACCATGGTGGATGGCAGCGACAATTGGGGCGCTGAGGGAGGCGATGGTTGCGTTTCCGCTTGCTCCTCCTCCGCCGCGTCGATTTTGCGTTGTGTCGATTCGATGTCGGTCACGTCTTTGGGTGACGTTGCCTCGGATTCCCCATCTGCTGCTGGCTCGTCTGCTGGTGACTCCTCGCCGGACCCGTCATTCTGCAATCGGTTTTTGCCCACCGGTGACTCCGCCTGTGCAGAGCTCTCGCTCTTGTCTTCCTCCGATGTTCCGGTCGCGTCGGAGCCCGATACCGAGGCGGCTTGCGAGGCTTCTTGGAGCAAGTCGGCGACCGAAGGCATGCGGTTGTCAGCGATTTCGTTCAGCGACTGCATCATCGCTGCCATCGAGTTGACCGAATCGGCTGGGGTTTCCGGGTTGCGCATCGCTTCGCGGAGCAGATCTTCCCCGGAGCGAACGAGCTCGTTCAACTGTCTCGCCCCGTCCCGTTCCTGGGTCGCCTGACGCAGGAGTTCATGTCTCACCTCGGGGTCGTCGAGTTCTTCATCGCTCAGTTCTCGCAGTTCGCGATTCCGCTCGTGAAGCTGTCGTTCCCGGTCACGAACATCCATCGACATCCGGTGCCAACGCTGCAATTGGTCGGCGATCCAATTTGCGTGCTGCTGTGCAGGGACGATCTGAAGCACATGTTCGGAGGCGTACACCCGCGGCCGGCCGGGGAGGTGATCTTCGACGAAGACGCGGATCGAAACGGGTTGCGGCTCGATCCCGAGTTCCTCCGCGGAAAAGGTGCCGGCCAGTTCCAGACGCTCGACCTCGGGCCCGCCCGCCCCGATGATTCGCTCGCCGCGCTGGGTGCCCGATTCCGACTTGAGCCCCTCCCACTCGTAGCCGACACGCTTGACCCCGAAGTCATCGTCGGCGGTGACGCGAAAAGTAACGACGTCACTGTCGAGTAACCGTCGTCGCCCTGGCATCTCGTCACAGCGGACCGATGGCGGCTGATCCTCCACCGCCTCGATCGTCAACGTGAAGTCGTCCTTGCCCGGCAGTTGATGTTCGTCCCGCCATGCCAAATCAAACTCCACCTGTTCGTTGAGCAGGACCGGTTCGGAGCTGAACTTCGCCCCTTCGGTCGGTCGGGCTTGGCCGTTGACCGACGCCGAGGCCAGTTTCCGTGAAGCTTGGGCCTGCACTGCCAAACGGCTGCCGCGGACGGCGGTCATCGAGCTGCCACGGATCGCCTGACGCAATCGTTGGTCCCGGCCCAGGTATTCCGGCAACTCGATCTCGACCTCCAACGCCGTCAGCTCTGGTCGTGGTACTGGTTGGACTGTGATGCGATCGACAAAGTCGCCCACCCGCAAACCGAGTTCGGTCGACTCGAGCTGTCCCGGCAATTCAAACCGGTAGCGACCTTCCTGTTGCGAGGCGGTGGTGCTGCCGTGATCGGGCAGCCGTGCCTCCGCCTGCTCCGGCCGCCATGAAGAACCGCTCGCCAAGGCCACCTCCAAATCAAACGCTTCACCGTGCGGCACCACAAGCGACCTCGGCACGTCCTGCATGGAAACAAACGTGTACCGCGGGGTATCGCGCCAGGGAGCCAGGAACCGCGACCAGGCGTTGACCGCGGCCGGCCGGGTCGCGAGCAACACGAGGAGAGTGCAGCCAGCAAGCAGCGCGGCGATGGCAACCGACCGCCGATGCCGGGACGGGGGAGTGGATCGTTGAAGATCGCGGGAGGCCATGTCGCCGGCGACCTGACCGATCGCTGCCTCGCCCAGCGCTGGCGAACGGGCCTGCTCCGATTCGCTGGCGGCCAGTTCGATCACCCCCAGCAGCGGCTGGCCGAGCCGCGGTTCGATCCGGGAGAGCAACCGCGCCAGTTGCTCCAGCTTGCGCCGACGCCACACCCAGCGGCGAAGCGCCAGTGGGATCGCGGCGCAACCCCAGACCGCGGCGGCCAGAATCAGGCCACGGACCAGCCACGGCGTGTCGAACAGCCGGTCGATCACGAAGATCAGCAGGAACCCGGCTAAAACCCCAATCACGGCGATAGCCGCCGCCTCGATCAGCTTCACCGTCCAGACCCGCCGCCGGTACGCCAACAACTGCTGGCGCAACGATTCGGGAATCTCGATCGAGGAGTGGTCAGGCTTCATGGTCCGTACGTTATACCTGGTTGTTCGCCATCATTGCCTATTGCCTCCGAGCCTCTGCGGACGTCTCCTCATCCCCTGCCCTGCAAGGCCGGTGAAAGGGGGGTGAAGGCGAGCCCTTCATCCCAGCATGCCTTGGGCGCGTCGCCAAGTTTGTTGTTGTCGTTCCACGCCGACTTCTTCGGTGATCTGCCGCCAACGTTCCGCGGCGCCGGCGAGGGCCTGTTCGGGTGTCGCCTCGCCGTCCAGGCAACGCGTGACCTGCTCGTTGAGGCTGGCATAGTAATCACCAGGGTGCAACAGTTGCAGTGTGGGCCGCGTCACGGCGGTCTGCAGGTAGTCTGCCAGCCACCCCTGGTAGCTGTCGAGCGACTCCGGAGCGGATTGTCCGGCCGGTTCTGGCGTTGGCGGCAAGGTCATCCGTTCAATCTGCCGCCGCACCGGTTCGCTGCCGGGACCGCCGGCGAGCCATTTCAGGAACCGTTTGGACGCGGCGGTTTGGCGGCAGGCGGCGGCCAGCGAGCCGACCGGGGCGAAGGCATCGAGCAGGACTCGCCTGCCGTCTCCGCTTGAGGGTGGGTTCGCGAAGGAGGCCGCGCCGGCGCTCCGGTCCGGTCCGGCCGGAAAGCCGATCCCCCCGCGCAGATTGCCGCGTTGGATCTCGGACCAGATTTCCGCCGGGGAGACTCGCCCGAGGCGATAGCGGGCGGCGGTGCGGTGCATCTGATCCAAGACTTCGACGTACGGCTCGGTCGCGATCAACGGCTCCAGCCCGTCCCGGTGGAAGAGCCAGTACCGCTCGAGTGTCGTCGCGGCGCGGAGCAGGAACATTGCCGCGGCCCAACCTTCGGCAAGCGGTTCCGCGGCCGCCCCGTCCATCTGCTCGACCCATGCGTCGTACTCGCTCCAAGTCCCCGCAGGGAAGTCACCGTCGACCGACAGCAGGGCGGGTTGGATCGTCCCGAGCGGGATGGCGGCTTCGACGTCGGCATATTTCGCCGCCGCGTTGCGAAGCGCCGGGGGCAGGGTGGCGGGATCGATGTCATCGACCAAGGGGGTCAACTGTTGTTCCGCGAAGACTCCGGCAACACCGCACAGGGGGTAGATCAAAACGTCGCCCTGCTCGGCAGCTTCGAGCAACCGTGATTCGAACCCGGCCGGATCTTGGCGCTCCGCGGCAACCAGGGTCACCTCAAGGGGCAACGGGCTAACGGACGCCCAGGCTCGGCGGACGATCACGAATTCCTCCTCGTCCCCGGCCCACACGACCCGCAGCGGAATCTCGGGCCGCTCCTTCGCCTCCGGTTCCGGTTCGGCGCGGCAGCCGAACAGGCCGAGCCCAACTCCCGAGGCGGTTGCGGCCAACAGCGATCGCCGGCTGAGCCTCTTTGCTCCGCGTCGCTGACGATTCATCGGCTGGGACATTCGCGAGATTTCGGGCTGGAAGGTCGGGAAGGCACCGTCCGGTGCAGCGCTGAGGCTATACGCACTATAGTGATCGCCAGTTCGTTGATCGATTCACGTGACGTTGCGGAAAGTGATGAGCCATTATTTAGGAATTGACGTTGGCACCAGCGGGACGAAATGCCTGTTGATCGATTCTGCCGGAAGCGTGCTCGCCGAGACGTCGGCGGGCTACCCGATGCACCAACCCAAGCCGGGCTGGACGGAGCAGGACCCGGAGGATTGGTGGAAGGCGACGGTCAAAGCGGTGCGGGCGATCGTCAAACAGGCGAACCTGCAACCCCATGATGTCCGCGCGATCGGGCTCAGCGGCCAAATGCACGGCTCGGTCTTTCTCGATCGGGATGACCAGGTGATCCGGCCCGCGCTGTTGTGGAACGACCAGCGAACGGCGGCGGAGTGTGACGAGATCACCGCAGCGGCCGGAGGGCAACGCGCTTTGGTGAAGATGGTCGCCAATCCGGCGCTGACCGGCTTTCAAGCACCGAAAGTCGTGTGGCTGCGGAACCACGAACCAAGGCACTTCGACCGACTCGCCAAGGTGCTGCTCCCCAAAGACGAAATCCGCCGACGCATGATTGGCGATTACGTGACCGAGGTCAGTGATGCCAGCGGCACGCTGATGCTTGACGTCGGCAAGCGGCAATGGTCCAAGAAGCTGCTCGGGAAACTTGGCCTCGACGTGAGCTTGCTGCCGCGGGTCGTTGAAAGCGAGGAGGTCACCGGCAAGCTGACTCCCCAAGCGGCCAAACAACTTGGTCTGTCGCCCGAATGCAAAGTGGTCGGGGGTGCCGGCGATTGCGCCGCCGGGGCGGTCGGCAACGGCGTCGTCAAGCAGGGCATTTTGAGCACCTCGATCGGCACCAGCGGTGTGATGTTCGTTCACAGTGACGAGCCGCAATATGACGCTGACGGCCGCCTGCATACCTTCTGTCACGCGGTCCGCGATAAGTGGCACATGATGGGGGTCAACCTGACCAGCGGCGGGTCGCTGCAGTGGTGGGTCGAGTCGGTGCTGCGGGGGTTGACCGGGGTGCCGGCGAAAAGGCTGTACGAGGCGGTGACCGACGAAGCGGCGGAGGTGGCCGCCGGCAGCGACGGGCTGCTGTTCCTGCCGTATCTCAACGGGGAAAGAACTCCGCACGCCGACCCCCATGCCCGGGGCGCCTTTGTGGGGCTGAACCTGACCCACACCCGAGCCGCGATGACCCGTGCCGTGATGGAAGGGGTAACCTACGCGCTGCGGGACAGCCTCGAAATCATCGAATCACTCGATGTCCCGGTGCGGCAGGTCCGCGCCTCCGGCGGCGGCAGCAAGAACCGGCTGTGGCGACAAATGCAGGCGGACGTGTTCGGACGCCAGATCACGACGCTGCAGGTCGAGCAGGGGCCGGCCTACGGCGTCGCCCTGCTCGCGGCGGTCGGCGACGGTGTGCACAAATCAATCGAAGCGGCCTGCGACGCCACGATTGAAATTGCGGAAAAGACCAAACCGGTGCGGGCGGACGCCAAACGCTACGAAACGCTGTTTACCGTCTATCAAAGCCTGTATGACAACCTGCAAGCGTCGATGAAGTCGCTTGCCGAGCTCCAGTAAAATCCTCTCCGGAAGCCCCGCTTACTAGGCATTCTGCAACCAACGGAAGCGTCGCATATCGTGAGTGAACCGTTGCCGATTTTGATCACCGGCGGTGCAGGCTTCATGGGTTCCCATGTCGTCGAGGCGGTGTTGGATGAACCAGACTTTCAAAGTTCGAAGATCGTGGTTCTGGACGATCTTTCGGGAGGCAGGCGGGGGAACATCCCAGCCAACCCGCGGGTCGAGTTTGTCCACGGAAGCATCAATGACGAGAGGCTCGTTGACGATCTATTCGCGCGCCACCGCTTCCGCTACGTCTATCACCTGGCGGCCTACGCCGCCGAGGGGTTGAGCCATTTCATTCGGCGTTTCAACTACACGAATAATTTGCTCGGCAGCGTGAATTTGATCAACGCAGCGGTCAACCACCAGACGGAGTGCTTCGTTTTCACCAGTTCGATCGCGGTCTATGGTCATGGTGAATCGCCCTTGCACGAGGACGATGCACCACGACCCGCCGACCCGTACGGAATTGCGAAGTACGCGGTGGAGTTGGATTTGGCCGCGGCGAAGGAGACCCATGGGTTGCGCTATGTCGTCTTTCGCCCTCACAATGTCTATGGTGAGCGTCAAAATCTGGCGGACAAGTATCGCAACGTGGTGGGGATTTTTATGAACCGGTTGCTCCATGGTCTCCCGATGCCGATTTTCGGCGACGGGACGCAACAGCGAGCGTTCACCTATATCAAGGACGTATCGCGGGCAATCGCCCGCGCCCCGCTCAACCCGGCGGCGGCCAACCAGGTGTTCAACCTGGGATCCGACACTCCCTACTCGGTGAATCAGCTGGCCGAAATGGTGCGCAGCGCCATGGGGCTGGATGGGGAGATCGACCACTTGCCGGACCGCAAAGAGGTTCACGTCGCTTACTGCGATCACACCAAAGCCCGCGAGGCCTTTCCAGAATTGACGGAAACGCCGCTGGAACAAGGCTTGGCCCGAATGGCCCAGTGGGCAAAACAGACGCAGATCCCGGCGGCGCAATCGTTCGACCCGCTGGAGATTGAGCGGGACCTCCCACCCTCCTGGCGGTAAGGACGATTGACAATCACCCTCTTCCCGGAACGAGCTGCATCAGGGAGTTGCGCCAACTTGGCCGCCACGGCGCACCGCTTGTTCGACCGCTTCGATCCAGCGGGGCAGGTTGACCGCAATGCTGTAATGCTGCTCGACCGTTGCACGAGCATGTTCTCCCATTGAACGCCTGGTGGCGGGGTCGGTGATCAAACCGGCGAGTGCGTCGTGCCATTGGTCATCGGTGGACGCCAGTTGGCCATTGAGCCCCGGAGTGACGATGTCCTGGTTCACCCCTACCGGCGACGCCACGCCCGGGATCCCGACCGCCATGTACTGCAGCAGCTTCAGGCCGCACTTGTAGCGGCTCCAAGGATCATCGGTCAGCGGCATCACGCCGATGTCAAAGTCTTGAATGTCGGCCACTTCGGTATTGGGATCCCAGGGTCGAAACGTGACGGAAACCCCGTCCAGGTCCAGTTCGTCAAGCGTTCCCCGGTGCGTTGCAATGACTCGAAACTCGAACGGGTGCGACGCGGCGAGTTTTCTCAGGGGCGCTTCCAAGGGTTTCAAGTAGGCAATGTTCCCGGCGGTCCCCATCCAACCGATCACCGGTACCCGACCGTCTCGGTCGCGCCCCTCGCCCCGGGGATGGTACGCCTTGGTGTCGATGCAGGTCGGCATGATGACGACATGGCGATTGCCCTGCAAAGCCCATTGCTCCAACAGACGATTTCCAGCAACGACCAAGTCCGACATCTTCAACAGGCGATCGAACTTTTCCGGAAATTTCAAAAACACGCCGTCGTCAATGTCCAACACCAAGGTTTTGGAAATGCGGCGCAACTGCAATTCCATGCCCAGCTCAGCGGTGTCGAACAGCTCGCGTTCCAGAACCACCGCGTCATACCGTCCCCACCGAGCCCGGAGCAGATCGATCCGTCGCATCGACCGCTTCAGCCACTGGCTGGGACGAAAACCGAGCCAGGGGAAATGATCGTATTTTTCCGGAAAGCTGTGAGAGAGCGTGCATGTGTGTCCTTGGGCGCGCAGGTGCTTCACCAGCGGGATCATCCGGAACCGGGTGCTAGGTGTGCGTCGCCCCGAGGTGAGAAAGAGTAACTTCATGATGGGTGGATTGACTGGGGCTGGGTCAGGTGCCGGTCGGAGTCAGGTGCCGGTCGCGGAATCGCAGGTAGGCCCAAGTGTGCAGGGGAAGCGCGACCAACGCCAGCACCGACGCGTAGCCGGCGAGCACCCCGTCGGCGGCGTAGCCGTAACCGGCGGTCCAGACCGCCAGGGCGGTCAAGGAGTATCCGATCACTTGGGGAACGACCAGCGGATTGGCGCGTCGCGATAGTACGTAAAAGCTCTGCAGGCCGATCAGGTGATTGGCGACACAGCCGATCCCGAGCAGGACAATTTGCAACGGCGTCAGAAAACGCTGTTCAATCCGCCATCCCATGACCCCGACCCACCACGCCAGTGCCACCAGGGCGGCGAGCGCCGCGCAGAGGCAGCCGGTCGAGACGACGGCGGTGTGCCGCCACAGCGTACCTGCGGATTCCCGATCACCGGCGCCATGGT
>CAYWXT010000229.1:0-9074 GCA_964462125.1 uncultured Pirellulaceae bacterium
CCTTGGGTGCACGGCGGCTGCGTTGGCGGGGGCGGCCAGGTGATGCTGTTCCACGGCCGCGGTGCCCCCTGCTTTCGCTGTTTGGTCCCCGAGGTTCCCCCGGCCGGCGCCGTGGCGACCTGTGACACCGCCGGCGTCGTCGGCTCAGCAACCCATCTGGTGGCGAGTTTGCAGGCGACCGAGGCGATCAAGTGGCTATCGGGGAACCGGGACGCGGTCCGCCGCTCGGTCTTGACGCTCGATCTGTGGGGCAACCGCATCCGCGAGATCGAGCTCTCGCCGCGGCTCAGCGCCGCCTGTGCCGCTTGCGGTGAAGGCCGCTACGACTATCTGCGTGGCGACCGCCGAGTAACCGCCGACGGCGCCGCAACCCTCTGCGGCCGCGACGCGGTCCAACTCAGTGCCAAGCCGGGAACACCGCTCGATCTGCGACGGATCGCCGAAGCTTGGGAGGAAATCGGCCGAGTCCAATCGACCCCGTTCTTCACCCGCCTGTTTCCCTCCGACCGCCATTCACTGACGCTGTTCCGAGACGGTCGTGCGGTGGTTACCGGAACGCAAGACATCGGCGAGGCCCGGGCGATCTACGACCGCTACATAGGGCAGTGACACAGGTCCGTTTGTCGGCAGACCACTCAGGGCGCCATGATCGCGTACACTGGTGCGCTACACTGGTACCCCCTCCTTCCCCCTTTCGACATGGAGCCCCTTTCATGACTCGACGCCCCGCCTGCGATGCTCCCGTCTCCACCCGCCGCCGGTTTCTTACCCAAGCCACATTGCTCGGTGGTGCCACCCTCACCACCCCGCGGTGGCTCAGTGCCGCGGCGGCCAACGATCGACTTCGCGTCGCTTTCATCGGTTCCGGCGGGCGCGGCGCCCGCAACCTGACGACGATGGCCAAAACCGGATCGATCGACGTGGTGGCGTTGTGCGATGTCGACGAGAAGGCGCTCGATCTGGCCGGCCGCCAGCACCCCGACGCCACCCACTACCGTGACTATCGCCGCCTGTTCGATGCCGAAGCGAACAACATCGATGCAGCGGTCGTCAGCACCACCGAACACACCCATGCCTTCGCGACCATGCCGGCCCTGCAGTTGGGCAAGCATGTCTACTGCGAGAAACCGCTCGCCTACAACGTGGACGAAACCCGGCGGATCAGCCAGGCAGCGGAGCAAGCCGGGGTGGTAACGCAGATGGGAACGCAGATCCACGCGTCGTCGAATTACCGCCGGGTCGTCGAGCTGATCCGCTCGGGCGCGATCGGGGCGGTCAGCGAGGTGCACGTTTGGGTTTCGCGGGCGTGGGGTCTGCAGAGCGAAGCCGAGGCGGCCGAGCACGATCGGTTGCATGTCACCGAACGGCCGGCCGAAGCGATGAAGCCACCGGAGACGCTCGAATGGGACCTCTGGCTCGGCCCCGCCCCCGAACGTCCCTATCACGATGTCTATTTCCCCGGCCCGAACTGGTATCGCTGGTGGGACTTCGCCAACGGCACGATGTCGGATCTGGGCAGCCACTGGAACGACCTCCCCTACTGGGCCCTCGAACTCGACGCGCCGCGGACCGTCGAGTCGTTTGGAATCCCACCCCACCCGGAGATCGCGCCGGCGTCGATGACGGCAGTCTATGAGTATGGCCCCCGCGGCGATCGACCGGCCGTGCAAATGAGCTGGTACCAAGGGACGCACAAGCCGCAGCGGTGGACCGACGGTGAGATCCCACAGTGGTCCAACGGCGTTCTGTTCGTCGGCACCGGCGGCATGCTGCTGTCGGATTACCGGAAACACCTGCTGCTGCCCGAAGATCGCTTCGACGGATTCGAGCCGCCGGAACCGTTCATCCCCGATTCTCCCGGACACCACGAAGAATGGATCCTGGCGTGTCGCGGCGAGGGAACGACCGGCAGCCCCTTCAGTTACGCCGGCCCGCTGACCGAAGCGAACCACCTCGGCAACGTTGCCTACCGGGTCGGTGAAAAGATCCGCTGGGACGCGGCGTCCATCAACGCGGTCGGGTGTCCGCAGGCCGATCCGTTTTTGCGCCGCGAACCGCGAGCCGGTTGGTCACTCGGTTAGTCCTTTTTCACAGCGGAGAACACCATGAAACGACGTGAATTTCTAGTCACCGCCGCAGTGACCTGCGGGACACTTGCCGCCAACCAACCCGGCTCGGCCGCCGCCGGTCAGTTCAGCGACAAGATCAAGAAGGCGGTCAAGTTCCACATGATCGGCGGCGCCGACGCGGACTTGTCGGTGGAAGATAAGTTCCGGCTTCTGAAAGATCTCGGGTTCGACGGTGTCGAGGTCCGCTCGGAAACGGGCGAGGACGCGGAGCAGACCCTCGCACGCTACGCCGAGGCCCGCGAGCGTGTCGGGCTGCCGATCCACGGGGTCATCCACTCCAGCAACCCGGACCTGGTCACCGCCATCGACCAGGCGAAACGGTTGGGAGGAACTTCGGTGCTGCATGTCGTTCGCTATAAGAAAGACATCAGCTATTTGCAGAACTACCGCGAGACGCAGGAGTTCATCCGCCGGGGGCTCGATCACGCGGCGAAGCACGAGGTGATGATCCTGGTGGAGAACGTCTGGGCGTCGTATCTGATCGAGCCGCTGGGGATGGCGCGTTTCCTCGATGAGATCGATCACCCGTGGGTCGGTTCGTACTTTGACATCGGCAACGTCGTCCGCTGGGGTTGGCCCGAACATTGGATCGAGGTCTTGGGCAGCCGGATCAAGAAGCTCGATGTCAAAGAATTCGACCTGAACGTTGCGATGAACGAAGGGATGCGGCAAGGCTTCGGCATGCCGCTGGGAACCGGCAGCATCGATTGGGCGAAGGTTCGCGGTGAACTCGCCAAGCTCGACTATGAAGGCTGGGCCACGGCCGAGGTCCCGGGCGGCGACCGCGAACGACTCGCCGACATCGCCGCCCAAATGGATCGCGTGCTCGATTTGTAATCACCACTTCGGGGCGTAGCGGTGGAATCGCAAGCCGATATTCGCATGGACCCAAAAATGAACTTGCGCGGAGCGCCGCCAAGAAAAGGAAACACCTGATGACGTTCCCATTCCAATATTTATCCTTGGCCTTCCTCGGCTGGTTTGGTCTCGGAGCGACCGGGTGGGCCCAGTCCATCTCTGGGGAGACCAACGCAGCGGCCCTTGAGCTGACGCGGGAACTTGACCCCGAAGCGTGCGCAGCGATCGATGCGCTGGTGGAGCAGGGGATCGAACAAGGGGAGATGGCGGGGGCCATGGTGGCGGTTGCCGATCGTCGCTCAACGTTGTTCGCTCAGGCCTACGGCGACCGCCAAGTCGAACCGGAGCGGGTTGAAATGACGCTCGACACTCTGTTCGACCTGGCGTCGCTGACCAAACCGATCGCAACCGCTTGTTCCGTGATGAAATTGATGGAACCGGGAAAGATCGAGTTGGACACCCCGGTCGCTCACTACCTTCCGGAGTTCGGGGCCAACGGGAAGGAAGCGGTCACGGTCACTGACTTGCTGCTGCACCAAGGGGGGCTGATCCCCGACAATGCACTCGGCGATTACGACCACGGGCCCGAGGCGGCGTGGGAGAAGATCTGCGGCTTGTCCCTTCGCCAGAGCCCGGGGGAGAAATTCGTCTATACCGATGTCGGCTTCATTGTATTGGGCCAGTTGGTAAGCCGGGTCGATGGCCGGCCATTGGATGAATTCTCCCACCAGGAACTGTTCGCGCCGCTGGGGATGACGATGACACGATTCAATCCGGACGCGGATCTTCGGCAGCGCGCCGCGGCGACCGAGCGTCGTGAGGATCGGTGGATGGTCGGCGAGGTCCATGACCCGCGGGCCTATCGGCTCGATGGTGTCGCCGGCCACGCCGGATTGTTTTCCACCGCGGCGGACTTGATCGTCTTCGGTCAAATGCTGCTGGGCGAAGGTGTCCGCGACGGCCAACGCGTGTTGAATTCCCAAACCGTGCAGACGATGGCCGAGCCACGGAAAATTTCCCGCGGCCTGCGGGCGCTCGGCTGGGATGTACGCTCGCCCTATTCGAGCAATCGGGGTGAATCGTTTTCCGAATCCGCTTTCGGGCACGGCGGGTTCACCGGCACCGTCTTCTGGGTCGACCCGCAACGGGAGCTTGTCTTCGTCTTTCTCAGCACACGGCTGCATCCTGACGGCCGGGGCACGGTCAACCCATTGGCGGGCGAGATCGCCACGGTGATCGGAAACGCCGTTTACGATGCGGAGGCCGACACGCCATAATCCAAAGGTTACGGCTCAGTGCGCCGCCGGGGGTTTGATCACGATGATGAATCCTGGGGTTGCGGCTGTATGGCGGAACGATCCTTTTGCTCATGCGGATGTCGCTCATGCGAAATTTCCACGCGTTGCTCGCCCTGCTGCTGCTGCTGGGATGGTCGATGGCGGCTGGCCAACTCGCCGCCGCCGAGCCCTCCTCCGCGGCGGATGAGGTCAGTGAATTGACCCCTGCGTCATTGCCGGCACCGGACGGGGAATTGGTGCCGCTGTTCGACTCGTCCGAGGCGAAGGTGACGGTTGTCTGTTTTCTTGGAACCGAATGTCCGTTGGCCAAAGTGTACGGCCCGCGGTTGAACGACATGGCGGAGCGCTTCGCGGGACATGGCATTCGATTTATCGGTGTGAACAGCAACCGGCAAGACTCGATGGAGGAGCTTCGAGAATATCAAACGCAGCACGGCATCGAGTTTCCCGTCGTGAAGGATTTTGATCAAAGTGTTGCGATCGATTTCGGCGCGACACGGACGCCGGAGGTCTTCGTCGTCACGGCAGCCGGTCGCATTTTGTACCGCGGCAGGATCGATGATCAGTATCAACCGGGTGTCTCCCGATCGGAGGCGAAGGTGGATGATCTGCAGACCGCTATCGAACAGATTCTCGACGGGCGTCCGGTCAGCCAACCGGTGACCGACGCGGTCGGATGCTTGATCGGATTTCCCGACGAGGGTGCGCCGGGGGCTGATTCCGATATCACTTACTGTGACCAGGTCAGCCGAATCCTGCAGCGTCACTGTGTCGAATGTCATCGGCCGGGGGAGATCGGGCCCTTCGCGTTGACCGACTATGACGAGTTGGTCGGATGGGCCGACATGGTGTTGGAGGTAATCGAGGAGGGGCGGATGCCACCATGGCACGCCCGCGACGCGGCCCACGACCTGGCCAACGTGCGGGGAATGTCGGCGGAGGAGAAGGCGGTGTTGCGGGAGTGGGTCGACGCTGGGACGCCCTACGGCGATCCGGCCGAATTGCCGCCGCCGATCGAGGTGGTCACCGACTGGACGCTTCCCTCACCGCCCGACGTGGTGCTGCCGATGGGGGAAGAACCGTTCGTCGTTCCGGCCACAGGGGTCGTTGAATATCAATACTATGTCGTCGATCCAGGGTTCGAGAACGACCGTTGGGTGCAAGCTGCGGAGGTGCGTCCTGGGAATCGATCCGTCGTCCACCACTGCATCGCCTTCATTCGCCCTCCCGACGGCGCGGACGTCGGCCGTTTCGGTATCTTGGCGGCGTATGTTCCGGGACAGCAGCCGACTGTGTTGCCCTCGGGATACGCGCGGCGGATTCCGGCGGGGTCGAAGATCGTTTTCCAGATGCACTACACCCCGGTCGGAACAGTCGCGCGGGACGTGACCGAGGTCGGCTTGATCTTTGCCGAGCCGGAAGGGTTGACCCACGAGGTCGACTCGATCGGTGGGATCCGCCAAGAGTTTGAGATTCCGCCCGGCGCGCCCGATCACCGTGTTACCGGCGAGGTCAAGCGTTATCCCCGCGGGGGCGAGTTGCTGTCCGTCATGCCCCACATGCACCTGCGCGGGAAGTCCTTTCGGTTGTTCGCCGAGCGGGAAGGTCATCGGGAGACGTGGTTGGACGTCCCTGCCTATGATTTCAATTGGCAACACAATTACGCGTATCTCCAGCCCCCTTCGTTGGACGATGTTGAGCGGTTGAGCTTTGAAGCCCGATTCGACAATTCGGCTGGGAATCCGTTCAATCCCGATCCGAGCGCAACGGTGACGTGGGGCGATCAGACATGGGAGGAAATGGCGGTTGTGTTTCTTGACGTCGCCGAGCCGTTGGACGCACCGGAGCCGGCAGCGTCGGCCGATCCGGCGGTCGATCGCCCGGCGGTTCAAGCCCGCTCGGACGCCGAATTGGAACGACGCCGTGAGTTGGCCGGAGCGTTCGCCGATCGCTATTTCCGCAAATTCGACCGAAACGGCGACGGCGTGATCGAACGAAGCGAGGTTCCCGATGCGGTACGGCTGTTCGCCTTCTCGAGATTCGATCACAACCACAGCGGGGTGCTGGAACGGGAGGATCTGATCCTCGAAGCGTTGTCGCGTGATCTAGGGCTGTGATGCGGCGGCGGCTGGAGATTGCGCCGCGTCTGATGGCACGGCTCGCCGACTTGGTGGTCGACCATCCGTGGATCACGTTCGGCTTGCTGCTCGCGATGACCGTGTTGGCGGCGGTCGGGCAATTCAACCCGGAATGGGTGTGGCGTTCGAAGCTGCTTCGCGCCATGACAGCTCCCGCTCCTGCAGCGGCGCCAGCTCCCACGGCCGTGCCGGACTCCGAGGAAACGGTCCCAAGAGAAAGGGAGATTCCGCCGCCGGGGGTGGATCCGATTCGGGTTGCCGGCGGCGATGTGATCGTGGTTGCCCGCTCGGACGAATTCTTCACCCCGTCCGGGGTGGAGGCGATGCGTGCGGTCGTCGCGTCGCTGGAGTCACTCGATCATGTGGCGGAAGTGTTCTGGATCGATCGCATCCCGGTGTTGAACCTGTTCGGTCTGCCGGAGCCCGTTTATCCGCGCGGGGACGCCTCGGCGGCGCGGTTCGAAGCGGCCAAGCGACGAGCCAGCGAGCATCCGCTGGTGGTGGGCCAGCTGATGTCGGCCGATGCCCGGACGCTGCTTTTGATGGTCCGCATCGACTGGTTGTTCGTCGAGCAGGATGCCGACTGCACAGATCGGCTTCGGCAGGTCGCCGGCGCCGCCGCAGCGGAGGTGCATCCCGAGGTCGATATTTCCTTTGCCGTCACCGGCAGTGTTCCGATCCGATTGTCACGGTCAGCGAACAATCGCGAGAACGTGCTCCGATACCAGATCATCGGGAACGTGACCTGCCTGGCACTCGCCCTGGTGTTGTTCCGTGGATTGAGCGCGGTGATCGTGGTCGGGCTGGCGCCGGCCGCGGGGGTCTTTTGGACGATTGGTGTCGTGCGGTTACTGGGGATGGCCGACAACAGCTTCACGCCCGTGATCCTGCCGGTGTTGATCTGCATGATCGGATTTGCCGACGGCGTCCACATGTTGGTTCACATCCGCCGTCATCGGGTTGCCGGCGACAGCCCGGCGGTGGCGTCGAAGGCAGCGGTTCGCGAGGTCGGGCTGGCGTGCTGGCTGACGTCGCTGACGACCGCAATCGGCTTCGGCTCGCTGATGCTGGCTCGCCAAGAGGTGGTCCGGGAGTTCGGGCTTTCCTGTGTCATCGGCGTGCTGCTCACCTTCGTTTCCGTGGTCCTGATCATTCCGTGGGCCTCGGCGACACGTTTCGGGGCACGAATTCATTCGGGGCATGAGGGGAACTGGGTCGATCACAACCTGCGTCGGGTCGGCGGAATCATCCAATGGGTGTTGAGGAGGTCGCGGCTCATGGCGACCATTGCCATCGCGATCACCGTGGTACTGGCATTCGGCGCGTCCCGGTTGAGTCCTGACGAACGTTTGACCAGTTCGCTCGACCCGGGCAGCGAAGCGGTGGCGGCGCTTCAACAGATCGATGAAGCGTTGGGGGGAATGGAGACGGCACGGGTCGCGGTTTCCTGGGATCGCAACATCGCGTCCCATTCCGGCCAAATTGCCACCGTCGTCAGCGAGATCGAGGTGGCGCTCCGGGAAGAACCGCTGATTGGGCATCCCCTTTCCATGGTCAGCTTGTTGTCGGCGTTACCTGGAGAGGGATCGCCGGAGAGCCGCATGTCCTTGCTGGAACTCTTGCCGCCTTCCTTGAAACGTGCTTACTTCACCCCGGAACATCGGACGGCAGAGGTTCAGTTTCGGGTTCGTGACCTGGGGATCGCTCGCTACGGACCGGTGTTCGAGCGGCTGGAAGAGAGACTCGCGTCGATTCAACAAGAGCATCCAGAGTTTCAAATTGCGTTGGCAGGAAACGCGATTCGGCGCTGGAAGCGTCTCTATCAAGTCGTCGTTGACTTGGCGGCCAGTCTGGGGACCGCCACCGTGATCATCTTCGCGGTGCTGACCCTGCTGTTTCGTTCGCTCCGACTGGGACTGATCTCCATCATTCCGAACCTGTTTCCACTGGCCGCCACCGGCAGTTTGATGCTGGTCAGCGGCGGTCATCTGGAGATCGTCAGCGTCTGCGCATTCACGGTCTGCTTGGGGATCGCGGTCGACGACACCATCCACTTCATGACCCGGTTCAACGAGGAACGCCGGCGGGGCAAACCGCGGCGACTGGCGATCAGCGACGCCTTCGTCGCCGTGGGAACGGCGCTGATCATGACGACCATCGTCCTGGCGGTCGGCTTTGGCACGGCGCTTCTCAGCGATGCCCGAGACCACCGTACCTTTGCCATGATGGGGATCCTGACCATCGTCTCGGCGCTGGTTGCCGATCTGTTGTTCTTGCCCGCTCTGCTGGATCGCTTCGCGCCGGTGATCGAGGACGAGGAGGAAGGGTAGCAGAAGTCGCAGCGGCGTCTGACCGCGCGGAGCTCGCTTCGCGCCCCGCTACAGACACCAAGGAAGGCTTCGCGAGTTCGGCTCACCCAAACGCTTCCACAGAAAACCAGGGAAGTGCGGACGAGAACGAGCCGCTGCGCGGGCAATTGCCCCGTTGCCGAACTGACTCTCCGCCACGTAGGGGCGCGCCCCTTCATTCGCCCGGGCGGCGTTCGTCCAGCCAAGGTTGTTCAGGAACGGCGTCGGGATTCTCTTGTGCCCAGTCGGGTTCGGGGAACCACCTCAGGGGACTGAAGCGGGGATACGTTTCCCAGAGGTGGG
>CAYWXT010000230.1:0-9035 GCA_964462125.1 uncultured Pirellulaceae bacterium
GTACGCTCGAAGGGGAGGCCCTCGACCGGATTGTACATGATAAGATTGACCTGATCCTTGGATCCGGCGCTGCAGCGCCTTTTCGGTATAGCCACTGCTCTCCAAGAATTGGTCAAAGCCAACCCCTTGAGCTTGCATTTGCTCCTTGTATTGGTCGATCACGGCATCGACCTCTTGGGCCGGCACCTCCGGTCCATCCTTGATCAGGTGCTGTTCGACCAGTCGGCTCTCCACCAGTCCGGACATCACCTGCTCGCGAGCTTGTTCGACGGCGTTGGGGTCGGTCTCGCCCGCCTGCTTGAGGTGGGATTCCAAGGCCGTCTGGAACTCGGTCTTCGTGATCGGCTCGTCGTTGACCACCGCGACCGCGTCGGGGGGCGCGGCAGCGGCTGGCTGCCCCGCCGGGGCGGGTTGCTCCTGGCTCTGACCGCCGCCGGGCGGTTCAAACTGGGCACTGGCGAACGAGGCCGTGCTGAGCACGGCGAAGGAAAACGCCAGCGGTCGGCAGCAGGCGTACAAAGCACGTTGGGGCATCAACTTCATCATGATCTCCTCGAAGTAATAGAAACCGTCCTCTCGGCGAACGAGGTTACCGAGAAGCGGGCCCACGAATCATGGCCGTCTGACTCCTTGTCGTGACGTGACTCGCGGTGTGGGTGGGAAAGGGGGCGGGGCCAAATGCAAGTGCCCGGCGAGCCCACGCGGAGCTCACCGAAACGTGCGTTGGGCGAGGCAATTATGGGTTTCCGGCGCCAGGGGCCGAATCGGTTGGCGCCGGGCTCTCCGGCAAACCCGAGCTCTCGGGCAACCCGCCTTCGGTGCCATTGTCGTCCTGCTGCGCCGGTCCGTAGTCCTGGTCCGGCATCTCATCCGCCCCTGGCGCTGCCGGGTCGGCAGGCATCGACTCTTCTTCCATCGGCGGGACGCCTGGATCATCGCATCCGGTTCCTGCCACGGTCAGCAGGGCAGCCGATAGCGCGATCGCGAGCATTCTCATCTTAGTCTCCATGGCTTGTTATAGTGAAAAAGGGCTCAGTCCGGGGGGATGCTATCCCAATGGGGCATCTGCAGTCCCAGTGGAACACTGCATTCCCGACAGCGACTGCATCATTCCCAACAGCAACTGCATCCCAACACCGTCGTCCACCGGCTGGACGTTCAACCCGATTTGATTGACCAGCCATCGCAACCCGTACGCCAATCGCACCGATGGAGCTGGATTTTTTTGATTTGCCTCTCGGCCGGGCGAGCGGAACCGAGTTTGCAGCGGAACGGACGGTCAGTTGCTGGAACGTCCGGCAAGCCTTCCCTAAACCGGCCCCATTCAACGTGTTGCCGCTCAATGACGGCGAGCGGCAACGGCGGTAACGACGGCAGTTCAGCAGGGGCGCAGCCATTTTCGTGACGGCTGAATTCATGGCGCGCCGCTGCCACCGAGACTTGATTTCCCCATGTTTCACGCCCGTGGTGCCATCGCCTCCGCCGAACAATGTATGGTTATGAGACAATGCTGACCAAAAAAACGACAGCGACAAGGGAGGTTGGCAGATCTGGACGGACCGACGGGCGAGGACGTTTGCAGGGACGAGGCTTCGCACGAATCTCGATCGCCGTGGTGGCCGTTGGAGCTGTGATGCTCGGGGCGGGTCTCTACGGAGCGAGGCGCGTTTTTCGACTGCAGCAACGCGGCGACACGATTTTGTCGGAGAATGTCGCCAGCATTCGCGCAGCCGAAGAGCTGGAAACGATTGTCCGCGAGGTTCGCTACCGCCTGAAACGCTACCTCGAGACGCGCGATCCCCGTCAGCTCAACCGCATGGGCGAGCAATTGCCCGCCGGCGAACGCTCACTGCGCGAGTTGCATGACCTCGCCAAGTCGACCCGCGAGGAGGACTTGGCCGCTCGCATGGATCGGGGCTATCGGCAGCTGAAAGAGGAGTTTGAGGAGCTCGCCCCCGAGCAGGGGCGTCCGGAGTTTGGTGACGCCGACTTGGTGGTCTTGGATACCCTGGCCGACGAGGTGATCCCCAACAAGGTCCTGGTCTCGCTGCAGAAGTACGTGGAGCACAACGAAGGGGAACTGGCGCGAAGCCGCGAGCGGAACCAAGCCAATGCTCGAAGCCTGATGCTCGGGCTGCTGCTGCTCGGCGGCGGCGGTGGGGTGGCCGGCTTGCTCGCCGGAATTCTGATTTCCAGACGCATCAGTCATACGATCGTGCAGCTTTCTCTGCCGCTCCAAGACACGGCGGGGAAGCTCAACGAGGTCGTCGGCCCCGTGACGGTTTCGGGACAGCTCGGGTTTGCCGACCTGCAGTCGGTCCTGCAGACCGTCTCGGAACGGGTCGCCACCGTCGTGGAGCGGTTTCACGACCGCGAACGGGAGGTGCTTCGCTCCGAGCAGTTGGCGGCGGTAGGCCAACTCGCCGCCGGCATGGCACACGAACTTCGCAACCCGCTGACAGCGGTCAAGGCGGTGTTGCAGTTGGCCGAGAACCCGGACGATCTGTCCCCCCGCGACCTGCAAGTGATCAACGAAGAGGTCAATCGGCTGGAGCAGTCGGTGCAGCGATTTCTCGATTTCGCTCGCCCGCCGAATCCGGAAAAGCGTCGCGTCGAGTTGGGAGCCCTGATCCACGAGTGCACGGAACTGCTTTCGCGGCGGGTGGAGCTGAAAGGGGTTCGCTTGGAATTCGAGCGGCAGGAAGGGAATGTCTTTGTCATCGCCGACGCCTCGCAGTTGCGCCAGGTGTTCCTCAATTTGATCCTCAACGGATGCGATGCCGCCTCCCGTGGCGGCCTGGTGCGGGTGTCGTTGGACGAATGTTCCCAAATTGCCAATCAGGAGCGAGACGGATCCAGAACGAACGGTTCTGGTGTCAACGTCGTCGTCTCCGATACCGGGCCCGGCCTGCCTCCCGAACTCGGCTCGCGTATCTTCGACCCGTTTGTCAGTACCAAGGAGACCGGGTTAGGGTTGGGGCTTTCCATCTGTCGGCGAATCGTCGAGGCCCACGGCGGCACGATTGAAGCTGTCGACGCCAGTGGTGGGGGGACCCAGTTTTGGGTTTGGATCCCCTCGGAGCTCCCCAACGCCGAGGACGGCAGTCCTGAGGATGACAACGGTGCCGTTGGTGGCGCCCAAAGGTTGAGCGTTTCCGAAGCCGATTGCATCATTCCCGCAAGCTGACGTAACCCTGTCGAATTGAATGCCATGCCGAACTTGTTAATCGTCGACGATGAGCCGAACGTTCTGTACTCCTTCGAGCGTGCCCTGTCCGACGAACATGTCCAGGTCGCATCGGCGGAAAGCGGTAGCGAGGCGATTCGTTATGTCGAGCAGGCCAAGCCCGACGCGGTGGTCCTCGACGTGCGGCTGCCCGACATGTCAGGCTTGGAAGTGTTTGAGCGGATGCAGGCGGCGGATCCGCGGTTGCCGGTGATCTTCGTCACGGCGCACTCCACCGCCGAGACCGCAATCGACGCGATGAAGCGGGGCGCTTTCGAGTATCTGCTCAAGCCGGTCGACATCCACGAATTGCGAGACTTGGTGGCCAAGGCACTCGAGATCAGCCGCCAGCGGCACGTGCCGGCGGTGTTCGGCGAGCAAACCGCCGAGACGGGGGCGCCGGCCGATCGGATCATCGGCGAGTCGCGAGCGATGCGGGAGGTCTACAAGGCGATCGGCAGGGTCGCCCCCAAGGATGTGACTGTCCTGATTCTCGGCGAGAGCGGGACGGGCAAGGAACTCGTCGCCCGCGCCCTCTATCACCACAGCGGCCGCAGTGAGCGACCGTTCTTGGCGATCAACTGTGCGGCACTCCCCGAAGCCCTGTTGGAAAGCGAGCTGTTCGGCCACGAACGGGGGGCGTTCACCGGCGCCGATCGCCGCCGGATCGGTAAATTCGAACAGGCTCACGGCGGTACGCTGTTTCTCGATGAGCTGGGCGACATGAATCCGATCACCCAAGCCAAGGTGCTGCGGGTGCTGCAGGACGGACGCTTCGAACGCGTCGGCGGGGACCAGACGATCGAGACCGATGTCCGCGTGATCGCGGCGACCAACCAAGACCTCGACGCGAAAATTCACGCGGGAGCATTCCGGCAAGACCTGCTCTATCGACTCAACGGCTTTACCATTCGCCTCCCCGCGTTACGGGAACGGATGGAGGATCTGCCGCAACTGATCGAACACTTCCTGCAACGAGAGCGACCAGCCGATCAGCCCGCGCTGGCCCTCGACGAAGCGGCGATTCAGTTGCTCCAACAGCACTCCTGGCCGGGAAACGTGCGCGAACTGCACAGCACCATCCGCTACGCGCTGGTTCATGCCGTGGGCCAAACGGTCACGGCCGAATGTTTGCCCGAGGCGATTCGTACTGAGACCCCCGAGAAACTCGACCCAAACGGGCAGGAAGAACTGGCCGACGTCACAAGGCTGGTTCGCCGGTTGCTCGATTCCGACCCGGCGAATCTATTCCGCGAGGTGCGCAGTCGCGTCGACCGGATCGCCGTCCAAGAAACGATGCGGCGAGTCCAGGGAAACCAGGTCCACGCCAGCCAAAAACTCGGCATCTCCCGCTCGACGCTTCGCGCCAAGCTGGCCGAACTCGACGAGCCGCCGCCAGATGCCTGAGCTCCGTCGGAATCGGTTCATCAACCCACGTGGGTGCTGCACCGAGGTCGCCCGGGGAAGGCCCGACGCGAACCCAGCTTTCGACCCGAGCCCAGCTTCGGGGGAACCGATTCAACGGACCGGAACGATCGGATCCGACTCTCGCCGGCTCGCCCAGACGTGCAGCCCCGGCAACCGGGCGGCCAACTCTGTCGCAAGCCATTCCATCGAAAACCGTTCACTCGGGTAGTGTCCCAGCAGCCCCAACCCGATTCCCAACGCCTCGGCTTCAAGACAGCTGTGGAAACTCGCTTCACCGGTCAGCAGGGCGTCACAGCCCCGGCGGTGCGCGGCGGAAAGGAAACTGGCGCCACTGCCGCACGCCAAGGCAACCTTCGTCACCGGCTGAGCCGCCGGGCCGACGCGCCGGGCCGCGGTCGCCCCCACCTCCGCCGACGCCTGGCGAACGAGCTCCTCCAGCGTCATCGGCCGGGAAACTCGCCCATAACGCCCAGATCCCGCCACCGGGGCGCCGGTGGCCGCAGACTCGGCCTGGGCCACGCCCACGCCGTCGGAAGCGAACTCGTGCAACGGCCGCGTCTCGGACAACCCCAACAGATCAGCCCACTGCTGGTTGATCCCCTCCGCCGCAGAGTCGAACGCCGTGTGCGCGCTGTATACCGCCACACCCGACTCGGCCAGTCTCAACAACAGACCTCCCGCAACGGTGTCGGCCGTGATCCGGCCAAGCGGTTTGAACGGGAGAGGGTGGTGGGAGACAACGAGGTCAGCACGCTGTTCCCTCGCTTCCTCGACCACCGCCGGCGTGACCGTCAGGCAGGTCATCACCCGCTGGGCGGTGCGGCCGCGATCGCCAACCAACAATCCTACATTGTCCCAAGACTCGGCCAACCCCAGTGGAGCCAGTTCACCAAGCACGCCACAGAGGCTGGCGAGCGGGACACCATCGGCAGGTGAATTCTCAGCCAAAATCACTTGGGCGCGATCAGGCAAATCATGCGGCGGCCGTGTTGCTGCGGTGACGTCTCGATCTTGCCCACCTCGCTGAGCGTCTCGATCACCATTTCCATGATCTTGCGGCCCTCTTCGATGTGGGCCATTTCCCGGCCCCGGAACAAGACACTGACCTGAACCTTGTCCTTGTGCTGGAGAAACTTCTCGGCCTGACGCAACTTGGTCCGAATGTCCTCGTTGCCCGTCTTGGGACGCAGCCGAATCTCCTTCGTCTTGGTGTGCGATTGGCCGGTGTTCTTCTTCTTGTTCTTGTCGTATTTGAACTTGCCGTAATCCATGATCCGGCATACCGGCGGACGCTCGTTCGGAGCCACCTCGACCAAGTCCAATCCGACGTCCCGGGCTCGGGAAAGCGCCTCCTCGACGGGAATGATCCCTAACTGCTCCCCCGTTTCACTGACAACCCGCACGGGGGAAATGCGAATGTTGTTGTTGATCCGCGTCGAATCGCGAGATTCTGGTTGAGTGCTTCTACGTGCCAATGCCACAAATAACGTCGTCTCCGGCCGGAGGGCGATCCGGCACAATCAGGAAATCTTGCGAACGAAAACCGATCCCGTTATCGGTCTTCCTCGGTCGAAGGGTTGGTTCTTGGATTACGCATCCACGCCACCGCGCCATTCCACTAGGTTACCCCAGCAGACCGGTGCGAGCGACATCGCAGCGATACGTCAAGGCCAAAACGCAGAGTATCCTGGGCTGCGATACCCAGAGTCAACAGTGAAAGAGGGAAAACGCCCGTTTTGACGGCTCATGCCCCCCACGCAAGAGACAAACATTTCCCCCCAAAATATCGAGCTGTCGTCCCGTCCCCTCGCCCCTCCCGCCACGGCGCTCCTTGTCCTACCCAAGCCGGCGTTTCCAGGCTTCCCGCCGGTGGCACGCGGCCACCGAACCGGGGTGGCCGGCAGCCCTTGACGATTCGCCACGCCCTGCCCAGACTACCGAACCGGCCGAACAACGGGATTGATTCAGCGGCTTCGGCCCCGTTGCCGATCGAGCCGTTATCGAACCGGGCGATTAGCTCAGTTGGTTAGAGCGCCACGTTGACATCGTGGAGGTCACAGATTCGAGTTCTGTATCGCCCACTTCCTTGTTCAGCCCAACCGGATTCAGGACGCTTGGCCCGACCCAAAACATGGCCGCTGGCTTTGACGCCAGGAGCCGGAGTCGGCCGCCTTATTCCTGGTGGGATGCCAGCGGTTCAAACTCGACCCACTCGGTTGCGACGTCCGTGCCGGTGGGGAGGTCCCACGTGCCTGCGTCCGCAAAGACGTGCGCTGCGACCTGCTCGCCATTGGAGTCGCTCCAGCTATAGCGGACCTGCAGCGGATCGGAGGGACCGGTCTCCTGGACCAAATGGGCTTCACGAAGGTAACGCTTGCCTCGGTCGTTGTGAAATCGAACATGCACCGGCTCTCCCGCCGGCACGTCCACACGCGATGATCCGTAGCAGAAACTCTGGGACCAAAATTCCTCGGGTTCGTCACCGCGTCGGGGAACCGACCACTGTTCGGTGATCGGCTGCCACTGGCCTGACTCGCCGGTCGCAACTTCGATCTGGTAACCGACGCCGGGGTCGGGCGGGTTACCCGACGCCACATGCCCCGCGGCGTGGATTTCCACCACTGGCTTGTCGGCCGCGGTGGTTAGCGTCACCGACGACTCTCCGAACCCGCCGTCGCTCACAAACGATTGGGCAAGATCAAGCTCTGGGCCCAACGAAACGACACGTCTGCCGGAAGCCTCATAACGAATCTCCGTGCCGTTGTCCTTGAGCCGCGGCAGCACGGCGACATTGGCTTGGCAGACGGTACGGATCTCCAAGTTCGTATCACGCAGCTGCGCCGCCGGGGCCGCGAACCGCAACCAGTAGTGGGCGCGCCCCTTGGCAAAATCGGTCAGGTCGAGCTGCCCCTCCAGCCTCTGCGGTTCGGACCACGAGCGGCCGGCGTCGAGTGATACCGAAACGTCACAATCGGCGTCGCCTTCGATCACCAACCCGTTCCGACATCCCTCGTCGTAGATGCCCCAGGGATCGTCGTTGGGCGGCGTGGCGGCGATCACGTAAGGCGTCTGGAACGCAAACACAACCTCGGCATCATTCTCTCGCACCACCGCCTCGCGATAATCGTTGCTTGTCAGGTCGGGGCGATAGACATATTCGACATTGGCATAGCGGACCTGGCCGACCCGGTGCGACGTGCCGTCAGTCGAACCGTGCATCGCCTCCGGTTGATTCACCCAGGACCGCGATCGCTCGGGACCGGGGATCTCACCGGCGTTGTAGTTTCGTCCCCAGAAGACGAAGGTCCGGCCGTCTTCGAGTCCAGGCTTGAAATACCGCCGCATCCGTTCGCCGCGGCGGAGATGGACCGACGGTGGCGGTCCGGCGTATCCCGGCAGGTACTCCGCCACGGCGTAGCGCCGATACGATGCCCCGTCCCCGGGGTGCAATCCACAGACAAGCCAGCCACGCTGGCGGTCCGGTTTGAAACCGCGGTCGATCCAGCGATCAAGGTCGGCTTGCATTTCGCCAAGCCCCAACAAACGCCGACCATCTTCGTCGAACACGACGGTCGACAGGTCATGATCGAGCAGCGCCCAACGGCCCGCTTCCCCATACTCGCCGCCGGTCAGGAAAACTTCGAAGGCATTATGGCCGGAGGCGCCGACGCCACGACCACGACCGTGCCCCAGCAGCTGCTGAAACTCGGCCGTCCACTGGGAGTGGTCGTCCCGCAGAGGCCGAAGCCATAGCCGAACAGCCCATTCCAATACTCGCGGAGCCGCCGATCGGCCCCCTGATTGATCCCTTCCCCCCACAGGTCGCGACTCCCCGCCTCGCCATGCCAATAGTGCGTGTTTCGCCACAACCAAGACGCCAGCGCCTTGTCTTCGTCCGACGCGACCTCGCGGCCGGTCACCCGCCGGTACAGCTCTGCCTGGGTGGCGAACAGTCGATCGAAGTTGGAAATCGCCAACTCCCCCGGATACCACGGATGATCGGTGCGAATCTGCGGGTCCCCGACCTCCGCGAGCGCGCCGGCGGTCAGCAAAGTGACCAGAACCCAGGAAAAAACAACTCGCATCGGCCGACCTCAAGACGCATTAGGGAGGGATCGCTGAAGAATAACTTTAGCAGTCGTCTCGTTCCGATGATATCGCCAGGGTGGCACTGCGCTTAGCCACGGCGACTTTCTGTGATCCCTTCGGGAACTTAGCCGAGCGCGATCAATTCATTCGCGATCGTGGCCGAGCGCGATCGATTCATTCGGGATCGCGGTCGCGCCGCGATAACGGCGCGGCGCCCGTAGATTTTTACCCCGAATGCGTTCCCAGATCGTGTCCGTCGCCATGGATCTTTACCCCGAAGGGGTTGCAAGAT
>CAYWXT010000231.1:0-9023 GCA_964462125.1 uncultured Pirellulaceae bacterium
GTTCGGTCTTGCTCATGCGCTACAGAGAGCGCCAAATCGCCTTCCCGCGTAAAGAATCAGTTTCCACGGGTTATTGAGCAGTTACCAAAAAATCGAGCCCGGGCGCGTTTGACGGCGCGACCGGGCTCGGCGGTGATTTTCAATCAATCGGGCGGTGCCTCAGGCGGTTGCAGCCGGAACGTCGACGTTCTTGACCGTCGTCACGATCGCGCTGGCGACCATGTACGGGTCGGCATTGGAGGCTGGGCGGCGGTCTTCGAGCCACCCTTTCCAGCCGTTTTCGACCGTCGCGATCGGGATCCGGATCGAAGCACCGCGGTCCGAGACTCCATAGCTGAACTTGTCGATCGACTGCGTCTCGTGCAGTCCCGTCAAACGTTGATCGTTGTCGGCGCCATAGCAATCGATGTGATGCTTGATCCGCGGCTCGAACGCCTGACAGATCGCCTCGTAGACTTCCTGGCTGCCGCACGTCCGCAACAAGGTGTTGCTGAAGTTCGCGTGCATGCCGCTGCCGTTCCAGTCACCGGGGACCGGCTTGCAATGCCAGTTGATCGACATCTCGTGGGTCTCTGCGATCCGCTCGAGCAGGTAGCGGGCCACCCAAACCTGATCGCCAGCCTCCTTCGCCCCCTTGGCGAAGAGCTGGAACTCCCACTGGCCCATCATCACCTCGGCATTGATGCCTTCGATGTTGAGGCCCGCTTGCAGGCAAACTTCAAGATGCTCCTCGACGATATGCCGGCCAACCGCTTTGCCGTGGCCGACGCTGCAGTAGTACGGACCTTGGGGACCCGGATATCCCTCGGCGGGAAACCCGATCGGCTTGTTGGTGTCAGGATCCCAGATCGTGTATTCCTGTTCGAAGCCGAACCAGAAATCGTCATCATCGTCCTGAATCGTCGAGCGGCCGTTGGTGCGGTGTGGCATCCCCTCGTTGTCAAGGACTTCACACATCACCAAAAAGGCTTCACCGGTCCGGCCAGGGTCGGGACAGACGTAAACCGGCTTCAACAAGCAGTCGCTCGAGCCGCCGGGGGCCTGCTCGGTCGACGAACCATCAAACGACCACATCGGGGCGTCTTCGATCTTTCCACTGAAATCCGATAGGATTTTCGTCTTGCTGCGGAGGCTCTGGGTGGGCTGGTAGCCGTCGAGCCAGATGTACTCCAACTTACACTTGGTCATAGAAACGATTCTCCCTACAGAATCTGATTGAGTTGACCGACTGATGCCGCCTCCACCGTGCCGACATTTCACGCACAATGATCATCGCCGATTACGTACAGGCCGACGCACCAATTCTTGTTTTCCTGACGGTGTCTACCCTACCGCTTACCAGGCCCATCGAGGACGAACTTCCCTTGCCGTCAACGATCCGGCGGACCGATTCCCCCCGTTCGTCGAACGACTCGAAAGGAAACGGTTTCGCCAGTTTGGTACCTCCAAGATAACCAATTTTCCCGAGAACGAAAGGCTGTCTGGGAATGCGGCACGGAAGTTCGCTGGATGAATTGACGACCTCACGGTCCTGATTCTCCAGCCAGCAGGCGCTTACGCCCCACTTCGGATCACCGCCGAGGCGATCCGGCCCTGGGCGAAACCGTCACGGTGGCGCATGATACGCGGATTCGCCGCCCCCCCCCCTCGCGCGCCTTGATCCTGTCCGTTTAGGAACGCGGGCGCTGCCGCCTCCAACTGCGCCCGCCACCAACTGCGCCCGCCTCCAACTGCGCCCGCCATGATCACGATCGTCGACTATCAAATGGGCAATCTTCGGAGCGTCCAAAAAGCGGTGGAGCGGAGCGGGACGGAGGCTCGGATCAGCTCCGACCCTCGCCAGGTCGCAGCGGCGGACAAGCTGATTTTGCCGGGGGTCGGTGCCTTTGGCGACGCGATGCGGGAGATCAATCGCCGTGACTTGGCCGCGCCGATCCGCGACTTCATCGCCTCCGGAAGACCGTTTCTTGGGATCTGTCTCGGCTTGCAGTTGTTATTCGAGAAGGGATACGAGCACGGGGAACATGATGGCCTGGGGGTTCTCTCTGGCGACGTCGTGCGGTTCGAGCTTCCGGCAACGTACAAGGTCCCGCACATGGGTTGGAACTCGGTCAACCGCCGCTGTGACCCTCCGATCTTGGAGGGGATTGCCGACGGGACCCATTTTTACTTCGTCCATTCCTACTATGTCCGTCCGGCAGAGCGGTCCGTGGTGGCCCTGACGTGTGATTACGGCGGGGAGTTCTGCGCGATGGTTTGGCAGAAGAACGTGTTCGCCACCCAGTTTCACCCGGAAAAGAGTCAGTCGGACGGTCTCCGCGTGGTCGCCGGTTTTGCGAATCTATGAATGCTCCCCCGCCGTCATCACCATTTCCAACGCCTCCGCCACTGGCGCTCCACGCCGCGGCCGCGCCGCGCCGCGGCGCCCCGCTCCGGCCGAGCTTGATCTTTCGTTGGCGGCAGGATCGTTACGGCCACGCGATCGAACTCGATCAGCGACGCGTCGCCGAAAGCGTCGATGGAAGCAGCGTTGACGTGTGGCCACCGTCAGCCCCCGTGCAGCAGCTGTCATTGGAGACGTTACATGGCCGATCGACGCTGCTCGGCGTCGGCGCCGCCGGCCGCAGCCACTGGAGTGTCAGCGTCGAGGCGGTCGACCTCGACGGCGTCCCAGCGTTCCTGTTCGAGTGGGCCTGCCGGGTCAAGCGGCCACCGGGGCGGGCGGAACCAGCATCGTCCGGGGCCGAAGTACAGGTCGGTTCGGAGTATCGCGTGGACGAAGGTGTCACGATCATCCCTTTGGAAGGAACCCTCCGAGAGCAGCTTGGGCCCGATCGCCTGCGACTGTTCCCCGAGTCGCCCCCGGCATCTCCGCAATCCGGCTCGACCCTGCAGTGGCGATACCGGATCGAACTCGCCCCCTGCTGAATCCGCCAGCGATGAAGCGGTCTCGACAGCGTCGACGAATCCTGCGATACGCACGGGCGAATCACCCGTCGGAACCGTTTCAAAGCAGAGCTGGGCTTTCTTAGTCACGGTGCGGCGCACGCCGCCTGGTGTCACGTTCGTCGCGCATTTTCCGGTCCGCAGTTTTTCCCGCCCGCAGTCACTCCGATCGCCGGGAGTTTCGGCATGCATCACCAGCGGCCCTCGGACGAGCCTTCCAGCGGCGATGACGTGCTTGGATTTCACGGCCATGGGGGGCATCGGCGCCGGTTCTTGGGTCGCTTCGCCCTGTTCCTAACGGGGTTTCTGTATCCTTGCCGCGGAGGGTCGGCGGAGCCACCTTCTCAACTACCGCTTTCAGGCCGCGCCCCGCCGGGGCCGCTGCCGATCACACCTGAGCAGGCCCATGCCTCGTTCCAGTGGCTAGCGACGTTGGCGGCGAGCCGGATCCCACCGGTCTTTAAGGGGGACAAGGGGTGGGGCGAGACGAAGCGTATCTGGGCTGGCGTCAAACTCAAACGCGACGGTCTCCAATTGAAGACCAATCGCCGATACCGTGAGCTCCGCCACGGTCGTTGGGCTCGGTATCAGCTGGCGTTGCCCGAAGCGGCGCCCCGCGACGCCGACGACGCTGGCGGATTGCAGGTTTCCGTCGATGCCGTGGAGCCACTTGAGCAGGGGCGTTGGCGAGTCCAGACAGCGATCCGGGCGCCGATGCAGGTCGAGACCCGCCTTGAGCGTTGGAACTTCGGCGTCCAGTGGTACAGCATCCACATCGAAGGTGAGGTCCGTGTGCGGCTCCAGGCGACCGCCACCGTCGGCTTCCTGGTCGATTACGCCGAAATCCCCCCAGCCTTGATCGTCGACCCGAAAATCGAACAGGCCCGAATGACTCTGGAGCATTTGGAAGTTCACCGGATCAGCAAACTGGGGCGCGATTTGGCCGGCAACCTCGATGATTTCGTCCAAACCTTAATCGAGGAGGCGTGGCTCAAGAAGGAGAACGCGCGGTTGGCGAAGCGGATCAATGCAAAAATCGACCGCCGCCGCGACGACCTGCGGTGGTCGCTACGGGAGTTTTTCCAACGCAACTCCGAGCCTCTCATGGTGGAGTCTTCGGGGAGATAAGCAATGAGCGGTCGACAGGCTGGCAGCCTGTTGCTACTTCGCCTGCGCCTGGTCATTGAAATCGACGAAGGGGACTCGATGGGCGGCTCACGCCATGCCCCAGCGGCGGCGGAGGGCCCACTCCAGCGAAAGCGCGGCGGCAAAGAGCAGAAAGAGCAGCCAGCCACTGAGCGGTCCGTCGCCGAGGCGAGACTTTTCAACCACCGTCGTTTCGCCCCGCTGGCGACGTTCCGAGATACGCTCGATCAAACGATCTACATGATCCGGGGTGAAGGTTTCGCCACCATGGTCGGCGGTGATTTCCGCGAGTTGTCTCAGGTAGACAGGGTCGGCCATCGGTTGCTCGAGCTCTCGGCTGTCGTCGATGACCTGAAAGGCGGCTTCAGCGGGATTGAGTGTTGAGCCGGCCCGCTCGTCGCGTACGCGGAGGCGATAGAAGCCGGGTTGCAGCTCCGGCAGGCGGCCTTGAACCGCTGCGGTGGTGGAATCATCGGCAACGCGACCGCTCACCGGCAGGCTGACACTGTCCCCCTGCTCATCGATCAGCTCGGCGGCGAGTTCCGCCGTCAAGGACGACTGTAGCGTTTGCACCCCGGCGCGGAAGCTCGGTTCCGCATCACCGGGAAAACGGCGTGTGTCCAACTCGATCCGAATCAAATCATCGCCCATTTCTTCCCGTGCCAGGACCCACAGCATCAGTTGCCGCCAGAACCGCCGATGCGCCTCCTGGTTCCCACCCCGCCACCAGCGATAGGTGGAATCGATCGCCAGCGCCGCGGTTCGTCCCCGCCCATATTCGCCGATCACCAATAGCGGGTCGTCTTCGGGGGTTTCCAGCAGCACCTGGACACCCGGGGCTGCTTTCGGGCCGAGCAGCCGATTGGCGCCGCTGAGCGGCGGCAGTTCCTGCCACGCATCGGCCGGGTCGTCTCCCAGGTTGGTAATCGAATGCGATCGCGCCGGGACGGCTTGCAGCGGACCGGGGAGTTGATCGGCGTCATCGTGCTCGTCGTCGATTCCACGGCGGCGACCGGCGTCCATTCGGACCGGAATCACCTCCGCCAGCGGCGAGTCGGCATAGCCGCCGGCGCCATAGGTTTGAAAGCCTCCCAGTGTGATCAACCCGGCACCGGCTGCGACCGAGTCGGCAAGGTCTTGCAGTTGTTGATCGCCGAGCGCGGTCGCGTCGAGATCACCGAGCAGGTAGAGGTCGAACTCCCCGGGTTCGAACCAACGTCCCAGACCGACAGGCCAGCGGTTGGCGGTGTCAGCAGGGATCCACTGGTAGGTCAGATCTAGATCGGGAAATCCGTGCAGCGCGCGGCGTAGGAAGAGTTGCTCAAGCCGCGGGGTGCCTTCCAGGTACAACACCCGACCGCCTCCTTTGCGGACCTCGACGAAGGCGATCTGGCGATTGTTTTCCGTGATCAGCTCGCCCGACTGGCGGTCCGCTTCGGCGACCAGCCGGTAGGTTCCCGGCGGCGGGACGATCAGGGGAACGCGCATCGCTACGGTGTCGAGCGACCGTTCGGCGACCGCCCGCCGTGACACCGCTTCCTCCGACTCGCCCTCGGCATCGACCCAAGTCAAACGGACCGGAACTTCGCTGCCAGCCAACCCGCGCATACGGACTTCAAAGCCGATCTCGACCTCGTTGTCGGCAAACAGTTCAAGCGTTTCTGGAAGCCCTTCGACTGCCACGTCGCGGGCGCCGCTGCCGTCGGTGGCGGGCCCGATCGGAACGCTCCAAAGGGGGACGCCGATCGAGTTGAGCGTTTGCGCGACCCGTTGCGTATCGACTCCACCAGATCCGGAGGTATCGGTGCCATCACCGATCAACACGACCCCCGCCAGCGGCTTGCCTTCGGAACCTTGGATCGCTGCCGTCAACGCCGCACCGAGATCGGTCCGCTCCCCCTCAGGCGTTCGCTCGTCGAGCGAATCGGGGGCGGGATCGGGGAGTTCGATCGCGGCAGCGTCGTAGGCGAGCAGGGAAACCTGCAGGGACTCGTCCAAATCCTGTATCTGATCGGCCAACCGCCGCCACACCTCCCGCTGTGTTGTCCAGCGGTCGGCCCCGTCGCCATTGGGAAGCGTCATGCTTCGCGACGTATCCACCGCAACCACTAACGTGGCATCGGTCGGCTGCGGATCGGTGCGGATCCAGGCCGGTCCGAGAGCGGCCAGGCAGAGCAGGATGGCTGCGAGCGAGCGGAGCCCGATCAGCAGACGCCGGTGCGCCGGGTGCGCCGTCGGCGGGGTGATCAACACCATCACCGCGAGGATCGCAGCGATCACCACCACCACAACGGCGGTGGATCCATAGATCGGCTCGATCCCGAATTGCGTCATGCCGCGATCGCCCTCGGCGCCGGAGCGGCCGTGGCCCCCGAACGATAAAAGCGATTCCCAAGTACCTGTTCCAGCAAGAACACCACAAGGGCCAACAGCATCGCCGGTGACTGGAGTGAAACGTGGGCCGAACCGCCGGCCTCGGCCAACTCCACCTCCTCAGCGGTTATCGCCAAGCTGTACTGATCGGGACCAAACCAGAGGTCCAATTGAGCCGGGTCGATTCGGCTTAACGACGTCGCCGAGACGGGAAGATTGGCCGAAAACCCGCCGCGGACGCGGCGGCCGCGAATCCAATAGGTCCCGGCTCGCGAGATGTCGCGGACCAATAACTGCGACGGATCCTCCTCATCGACATTCAACGGAATCGGCATGCGGTCACCCGGCGGGAACAGCTGTACGCGGCCCGATGCCGCGGTCTGTTCGGCCGGCGGTTCATCCGCCTCCGTCCCCTCGCCCTCCGTCCCCTCGGCACGCTCTCCCGCCTGGTCGAGACGAACGAGGTGGGGCTGTCCCACTGGTGTGTCGGTTTCGATCTCTCCGCGTCCAGTTAGCTGTTCGGCGAATTGCCGGACCAGAACAAACGCCGGCCACGGTTCACTGGCGGAAAAGAATTCGTTCCATGCCCGCGTCGACTCGGCCAGGGCCGGAAGTGGTGTCGCCAGAAGCAACGTCTTTCCCTCGCCGACCGTTCGCTGCATGATCGCCGGATGCTCGGTGCCTGCGAATCGGGCCAGCACCTGGTCACTCTCGCTCGGCGCCAGCTGCCAATACTGGAAGACCCGATAGTCGCTCCACCGCGCCGGGTCGGCGTGCTCGGCAAAGGGAGCCAGCAGCGGATCGTCCGGGCGGAGGATTTCCAGAAACGATCCCGGATCGAGCGGCCGCCAGCGACGGATCGGTTCGGGGATCAGCCCGGTGTCGTCGTTTTCTCCCCCCGAGAACGATTCTTGATCGTCCCACGACGGGCCAAGACAGACCATCAACCGCCCCCCGCTGCGCACGAAGGCTTCCAATGTCCGATCCCGCAGCGCCGAGGCGGGGGGATCGAGGAGCATCACACCTTCGAAATCATCAAAGCTTACCGCGGGAAGATCCGCGTAGCCGATCCGCTCGACCGCGAATTCGGCTTGAGGGTCCCCCGCCTCAAACGGGGCCGTGATCGCGGCCGCGAAGTTTTCGGCATCGGCCGCCCGGTCACCGACAATCAACAAAGGCGAAGAGGGGAGTACCTGCAGCGTAAAATGCCGGGCGTCGTCCAGAGCCAACGCGTCCTCCCCAGCCAACCGCAATACCGCGTGATGGCGGCCGATGTCGAGCGGGGGCACCGTCAGCAGAACCTCCCCCGCGGCGCCGGGGCGGACGCGGAGGTTGGTCCGGTCGACCTGACGAATCGCCGGCCGCTCGACTTGACCGTTGCGGACCACCGGCAGAGTCGGATCGGACGCGTACAGCTGCAACTCCGCCGTCACAGAAATTTCCTCGGCGCTCTGATCGGCGGCGTTTGGCGAGGTGACGTCAACGTCGGCAACCACCGAGGTCGCCACGCCGCGGGGTGGCGTGGCGTCGCTGACGCGGGGCCGCGACAGCGAACGATTGCGACCGGTGAACTCGCCCAGGTCAAACAGGGTGACCGCAACCGGCGGATCGGCGGCAACCGTCGCAGAGACATCGACCACCCGCGCCTCGTCCCGCCAAGTCGCCTCCGCCAGGTCACTGACCACCAACACCTGGCGGTTCTCCAACTCGCTGGTCCGCACCAGCCGGATGGCGGCATCGATCCGCGAGGCGATCGGCGTGGTGACCTGCAGCGGCCGCAATGTTTCCACCTTGGAGAGCGCTCCGGCGACATCGAGCGAGAAGGCGGCGGGGACCGACGACCGATCGAGAACCGCGATCCGGCTGGACCTCGGAACCCGCCGGATCATCGAGGCCGCCAATTCCTGAATCCGCGCGATCCGATCGTCATCGGTCGATGACCAGTCGCTCGAAGGCGAATTGTCCAGCACGATCGCCAACGCAACCGGGGCCGCCGTGTCGACCGATGGAGTCGGTCCCGCCGCGACCGTGTAGCCACCCCAGCCGACCGCCGTGATCAGTGCCGCAATTGCCGCTGCCAGTAAACCGACCGCGGTCGGAGTTCGCCCATGACGTGCCGCCGAGATCGATGCCATTGCCAACAAGCCGATGCCCAACAGCGCCACCAAGCCGACCGATAGCCAGGTGACCGAAACATCGCGATGGATCACCGGATGGGCCAGCGCCAGTGCCAACGCCAGCAGCGCGGCGATCCGCAGGGCCAGCAGCCACCAACGCCGGATTCGGAGCCGGCTGCGAGTCGTCTCGTGGCGCTGTACCAGAAACCGCACGGCGGGAAAGATCACCCGTCGAGGCTCGCGCCGCGAGAGCAGGTGCAGCACCACCGGCACCGCCGCCGCCGCCATGCTGAACAGCAGGGTTGCGTTGAGAAACGTCACGGCGCCGGCTTGTCTGTCGTGAGCAGGGGGACGAAATCCATCTCAGGGTTTCCGGAAAGTCCGTTTTGGGAATTCGAGTCACGGCGAAGCACCGAATATCGCTGATTATAGGTCCCTGAG
>CAYWXT010000232.1:0-8997 GCA_964462125.1 uncultured Pirellulaceae bacterium
CGCCCCGCGCGCCGCCGACCCCGAAGGGCGTCGCAGATCGGCGCCGCGGAGAACGTGTGGCGGCGCCAGATCGATTGGTGATGAGACCCGCCTCGGCGCCTCCGTCTGTGATCCCTTTGGGATCGTGGCCGGGCGCGATGACGGCATCACGTGAACAGCTTTGAAAGGTCGCCGGTCAGTTGGTGTGATTGGTGCATCAAGGCGGCGTTGAGCAATTCGATCGCCACACGGGACTCGAGCGTCACCCCAGCCCGCACGCCGACACACGGATCGTGGCGCCCCTTGGCGAGCTCGAAATCGATCTCCTGCAAGTCCTTGCGGACCGATTGCTGGGGCAAGTTGATCGTCGAGGTCGGTTTGAACCCAACGCGAAAAACGAGCGGCGCTCCGGTCGTGATCCCACCGATCAGGCCGCCGTGGGAGTTGCGAACGTATCCCCGGTTGCGGATCGGGTCGTTGTTCTCACTGCCGAGTCGCTCGACCACGCCGATACCCGCCCCGACTTCACACGACTGGACCGCGTTCAACCCGCCAAGGGCCCCCATGATCCGCACCTTGAGGCTCTGGTACAGCGGTTCCCCGAGCAGCGGCGGGACGTTCACCGCGACGACTTCGACGGCGGCGCCCAGCGAATCGCCCCGTTTCCGCGTCTGCTTGATCAATTCCCCCGCTTCGGCGGCGAATTCCGTATCGAGGGAGTGAATCTCAGCGGCGGCGAGTCGATCCCGGACGTCGCTGATCGCTTCCAAGGCAATCGCCGGGCTGCCATCATTCCGCATGACCTGTTCGAAGTGCTCAGACAAACTCGTCGAGGCGTGCAGGGGGCCGACCTGGCTGATCGAGGAGAGAATGACGGTGCCGAACATTTCCTCGAGCAACAACCGCGCGATCGAACCACCAACGACGTCACTGATCGTCGAACGGTAACTTGAGCGGCCGCCACCACGAATGTCGACGAAGCCAGCCGACTTGTGATACTTGACCAGATCGGTGTGTCCGGGGCGGACTTCGCCGCTGGGGCCGCTGAACTGGGTGTAATCCCCCGACTTCTTCGAGGTTGACAGGACGATCGCCGCGATCGGTTCGCCCGTGGTGTAGCCCGCTTCGTAGCCTTCACTCGTGAACGCCGCGCCGTCCGCCTCAACGCTTACCTTGGCGCCGCCGAGCAGCTCGTCGTGGTCCTCTTGATACAGCCCGGAGAGGAACACGACCTTGTCCTTTTCATTTCGGGGCGTCCCGTGACGACTGCTTCCCGGCCGGCGTCGGTCGAGGTACCGCTGAACCCGGCTGCGATCGATGTACACCCCCGGGGGACAGCCGAAGATGATCGTGGTGATCGCTGGTCCGTGAGATTCACCGGCACCCGCGACCGCGTAGAGGGGGCCCCCCAAGGTTTCCATCGAGTCTTCATCCCCGCCGAGTCAATTGGTATCGCGAGACCACCGCTCCATAGTCGCCGCTGAACCGGAATTTGTCGACCACAGCAGCGGTCAAAACAACCGCATTTGGCCGCCAGGACGCTGGAAGCGATCGCGGGCGTGCGGCGGCAATCGCGGCTCATATCCGAGGCGGTCACGAAACTGTAGAAAGAGAGCCTGGATCTGTTCGGCCAAGACACCCTCGCCCGACATCCGCTCGCCGAATTCCGAACGGTTCAGCTGGCCCCCGCGCGTTTGCCGGACCCGCCCCAGGACGCGCTGGGCCTTGGATGGCAATGTCTTCCACAGCCATTGCTCAAACACCACCGCCACCGCGCCGGGAAGCCGCAGCAAGACGTAACCGGCGGCCGCGGCCCCCGCTTCCCGGGCAGCACGAAGGATCGCCGGAACCTCGGTGTCGTTGAGGCCGGGAATCACGGGGGCGACCATCACCCCGACCGGGATGTCCGCGACGGCAAGCTCTGCGATCGCCCGCAACCGGCCCTCAGGAATACTGGTCCGCGGTTCCATCTCGCGTGCCAGCGGTGCGTCCAAGGTCGTGATCGACAAGAAGACATGCACCAAACGTTGCTGTGCCAAGGCACCGAGCAGATCGCGGTCGCGGAGGACCAGCGCGTTCTTGGTGACGATGCTGATCGGCTGGCCAAACTCGAGTGCCACCTCCAAACATCCGCGGGTCAGTCGAAATTCCCGCTCCGCCGGTTGGTAACAATCGGTGACGCCGGAGAAGGTGATCGGCTCCGGTTCCCATGACTCGCGGTGCAGGAACTCGCGGAACAGCGCTGGGGCGTCGGGCTTGACGACAATCTTGGTTTCAAAATCCAGCCCGGCGCTGAACCCGAGGTACTCATGGGTCGGCCGGGCGTAACAGTAGGGACAGGCGTGACCGCAGCCACGGTAGGGGTTCAGGCTGTAGCGGAACGGGATGTCGGGCGAATCATTCTCCGAGACGATACTCCGCGAGTCGTCTGTAAGATACTCGGTCTTGGGATGCTCCAGCCCCCGGCGGCACTCTTCGTCCCACTCGAGCTGCTCCAATTCAACCTCGCGATGAACGGTTTGGAACCGATTCGGCGGATTCCCTGTCGCCCCATGCCGCATCGATCACTCTCCTATTAAAACGTCGTCCACCTGGGGTTCGCCGAGCGGAGTGATGGAATGCACGTTGCCGCCGAGTGGTTTGGTTGATGGCTCCGCGAGGTTCGTCCTCAGTTGTTCAGCGACCGAGGCACACCATCATCGATGCCGCCCATGGCTCGCCAGGTCAAAAAGTCAATCGAATCGGTCACGAACGTTACGGAGGCATCTCCCATCAAGACATTCACGCCACGATTGTGGAGACTACGGGCAGCGAACATGACGCGATTGGTATCTTTACCGCAGTCCCAGAGCGTCGAATTGGGGACCATCAACGTATTGAACGCAAGGCTGGCGGGAAAGAATCCGCGGAACCAGGAGTTGCCCCGTGCCCGAACCGACTCGGTCGTCCTCGGACCCCAGCAACCGTTGTCCGAGGCCGCCGCGGCCAAGTCACCGGCTTTCGGCGTCTGGTTCAAATAGCCACCGACCGTCGGCATCGCCGCGTTTCGCTTTGCATGCGGGAATCCGATCACCGCCTCCGAAACCGCAACCGTCTGCGAAAGACCATCGGAGACGTCGTTGAAATGAAGGAGCGTACCCGGGTCTGTTTCGCTGCGTGTGCGGAGGGTGATGAAAAACCCCAGCGAATTCCGATCCCGCAGAATGCTGTCCGGCCCCACGGAAGCAAAATAGTTGGTGGCCGCGTAGTTGATATTGCCCGGCGCTCCCCGTACCGGGGGCTCGCCTTGCGATTGATTTGGATCGTCGGCCACCCAGGTGACGGCGCCCGTTCCCGGATCGGTCGGACAGCGAAACTCGGGAATCACGGTCCTGGTGACGGTGTCCCAGTTGCTGTTCGGGCGGCGGCTGCGATGCCACCAATAGGGTGTGTCATAGTCCACTTGCTCGTGGAGCGTTGATCGCCCCAAAAACGGCAGCAAACGGGCTCGCCAACTCACCGTTTGCGTATATTCCGAGCGAACGGTGGGAATTAGATCATTGCGATTACGCAGTGGAGGAATCGCTTTGAATGCGCTGGAGTAGTTATGAATGGCCAACCCGATCTGATTCAGATTGTTTGAGCACTCCATTCGCCGCGCTGCCTCGCGAGCTTGCTGAACCGCGGGCAAGAGCAGACCGATCAGGACGATCATGATGGCGACAACCACCAAGCACTCCACCTGCGTCATGCCCGAAACCTTACGTCCACTCATCGCTGCCAGCCACCTTGGGTGTCGCTCTGCTCAATGCCTACCAGGGACCAACATCGCAATAAAAAAGCTCGCCAGGAATCAATCCGGACGAGCTTGGGGATGTATCGACCCGGTCATTGGTGTACGCAATGTACGGCCGGTTGGTTCCGACGATCCGGTGACTAAGGCTCGGCGGTTTCGTCATCTGCGTCAGCGCTATCATCCGCCGCCGGGGCGTCAACTGCCGGGGCGTCATCAACTGCCGGGGCGTCATCAACTGCCGGGGCGTCATCGACCGGGGCGTCATCCGCCGGGGCGTCATCCGCCGGGGCATCGATCCCGCCCGGTTCAGGTTCGCCATTACAGCCGGCTGTCAGCGGGACAGCGACGATGGCACAAGCGACAAACAGGCTAAGAAAATTGGCCAACAGAGAACGTTTCAAGGGACCCCCCTCCAATAAAATTCGGTAGCTTCCAAGCGAACGAGCACGATGCCCGTCCCTCGCTCGTCGAATCTTAGCGTCGCCCATCCGGTGAGGCAATGCCCCCCTGGGGCGCCCCGTTTCGGCAACGGCTGGGCGTCTCGCGCTGCGACGTCCGGTTCGGCCAAACGGAGGTACCTCGGGTTCAGCGGATGTCGACGGTCTCGGTCCCTGCCGGCTGAAACGAATTGGGGCTGAGCTCATCGAGGTCCTCCCGTGTCTCGCCGGCGCGGAGGACCAACATCCAGAGGCTGAGGGTCATGAGCAAGATCGCACCGATCGCCGCGACCCCTTCCCAGAGAAGCGACGAGCTGAGCTGGCCGACCGGCGCCAGGACGGTGTCGAGCCGGTACTGCACCAGCACCAGCAGGTCGGCGGTCTGGGCGGAGTTTTGATGCCCGTCGGCCGGATCGGTTGGGAGCTCGACCGGTTGCATCGCGGCGATCCAATCCCCGGCATACTCGCCTCCATCGTCCGCCTGGGCGGTGGGGTCTTGGTAATCGATGTCGCCCCCATCGAGCAGCCGCCGCATCAGCAGGGGTGGGACTTGATACGCCTTGCCGGCGACGACACGGTCCTCTTCGCGACGCCGATCGAGCAACGGATGCTGCAGGATCGTGCCCCGTTTGTGGCCGTCACGGGCGTCGACCAGCGCCGCGATCTGGCTGGCCCCTTCCTGGCTCTGCAGGATCTTGAAGTCGCCGAGGTTGACCGTCACAACACAAAAAGCGTCGGGCTGCTGGCTCTCTTGGTCGAACCAAATCGGGGTGCTGACCGCGACCTTCCACAACCCGGTCGCGGTGCTTTCAAACGCGGCGGAAAGGTGCGTCGACCGCAACGGCTCGATCTCGTCGATTGGGGTGTTTTGCTGCAGATCATCGCTCTTGCCGTGGTAATAGGTCCGGTAGGCATAGTTTCGGCCGACGCTGTTGAATCGCCGCGCGACCGGCTCCTCGTAAGCGATCCCGACGATCGTTCCCCGCGCGTCGGTGACGAACATCGTCGATACCCGGGGGCGCCGCGAGCCTGGCTCAAGGTCGGTATAGCGGGCGAGCCGCTCTTCGAGGACCTTGTCGAGCGGCAGCCGCAGCGGATCGTCGAGCACCTGATCGCGAGCCTCCGTCTGCCGCTGGGCCTCGGCCGAGGTGTCCGCGCCGCTGATCGGGGCCAGCCGCTTCGCACTTTCGGAATCCGACAGGTACCGCTGCAACGAGTCGCGCAATTCCGGTTGGGACGCTTCCTCCCGGGTCAGGGAAAAGTACCGGTCGACTTCGGTTTCCAGGGTTCGGGCCGCGAACCGTGCGGCGAGTTGATTGCTGCTGAAGGCCTCCGTACGAAGCGCCTCGGTGGTGCTCTTGGTCGCACGCTGGATACTCCGCCAACCATAAATGCAGGTGGCGCACAGCAGTAGCAGCGGGCCGACGATCCCCAGCAGCATCAAGGGGCGGCGCCGGTGGATTCGCTCGCGCCGCTGCAGATCATCCAGGATCTGTTGAATGTTGCCGTAGCGCTGGTGGGGATCTGCTGCGAGACACCGGGTGACGATCGCTGCCAGTTCGCGATCAACGTCCCGCCGCTGCTGGTGCGCCGTCGGCGGCGAGCTGTGCTCGATCGCCTCCCGATAACGCAACAATCGTTTGGGAAGCGAGCCGGCCGTGTCGATCTCGGTCACCACCGATTCATCTCGGTACGGCGGGTTACCGGTTAACATGCGGTACAGGATCGCCCCGGCCGCGTACACGTCCCAGCTGGCGTCGGGGTTGGAATTCAAGTCGGCCTGTTCCGGCGCCATGTAAAAGAGCGTTCCCAGGGCCGGTGTTTGATCCTGCGACATCCGGCTTTGGCCAAAGTCGGCCAGCCGCGGTTCGTTGTCGTCCGCCATCAAGATATTGGCCGGCTTGACGTCGCAGTGCAGCACCCCTTTGCCATGACAGTGATTCAACCCCGTACAGACCTTGCGAAAGATCTCCACCGCCTCGCCGACCGGCAGCCGGATGCGGGTCTTGAGCAGATCCTCCAGCGACCCTCCCGAGACCAGCTCCATCACGTAGTAAGGTGGGTCTGCGTCCCAGCCAACCTCCAACACCTGCACGACGTGCCGGTCAGCGGAGAGCTGGACCAGGTTCTTCACCTCGCGGCTGAGCAACGACCAGTTGACGCCACCCCGGTGAAGGTAGAACTTCACCGCCACGCCCCGGCCCGTGTTCAGGTCTTGCCCGATCCACACCTGACCGAACGCACCGGCCCCCAGAAACCGCTGTAGCCGGTAACCAGGAACTTCCGCTGGCGGCGTCGTTGCCTGCATCGACAGCTGTTTGCTGGTCGAACGCCCTCCGGCGGTTTGATACTCCGTATGGTCACCATTCACCAATCTGTTTTCCAATCATGCTCAACCAAAGCGGAACCATGCAGCCGGCCTCCTCCCTCAGTGTATCGTCGATGCGTTTCCTGTTGGCCAGTTGTCTTGCCATCGCCGCCGTGGTGGGCAGCGTCCGGAGTGGATTGGCCCAGTCCGAGGACGCATCCCCCCCGTCCCGGCAGCCGCCAGCAACAAGCGACGCTACGCCCCCGGACCGAGAGGACGATCCCCTCGACGGGCGAGAAGGCCGCGAGCTGTCGCTTCGCAACTTTCGCCCCCGCAGCCAGTTGCAGGTCGCCGAGACGCCCAAGTCACAGGCCGCGTTCCCGGTGGTCGATGTGCATACGCATTTCTTCTATCGCCAGCGCCACAACCGTCAAGCGCTCGAGGATTTCGTCGCCACCATGGACCGCAACCGGATCGCAGTTTGTGTCTCCCTGGACGGACGACTCGGCCCCCAGCTCGAGGAGCACCTGCAGTTTCTCTGGGCGGAACATCGTGATCGGTTTGTCGTCTTCGCCAACGTCGACTGGCAGGGCGACGGGGACCCCGAGCACCCGGAGACGTGGGACTGCCACCAACCGGGGTTCGCGGAGAGAACGGCTGATGAGCTTCGCCAAGCAGTCGCCGATGGCGTGTCGGGTTTGAAGATTTTCAAACGTTTGGGACTCGACTATCGCAACCCCGACGCCTCTCTGGTCCGCATCGATGACCCGCGCTGGGATCCGATCTGGAATGTCTGTGGGGAACTGGGAATCCCCGTCCTGATTCACACCGCCGACCCAGCCGCCTTCTTTGACCCTATCGACGCGACCAACGAACGCTGGGAAGAGCTCAGCCGCCACCCGGACTGGAGTTTCCACGGCGAGCGGTTCCCCTCCCGGATGGAACTGTTGGAGGCTCGCAACCGCGTGATTGAGTGTCATGAGCAAACGCAGTTCATCGGCGCCCATGTTGCCAACAATCCGGAAGACTTGGCGACCGTCAGCGAGTGGCTTGAGCGTTATCCGAACCTGTGGATTGAAACCGCCTCCCGGATCGCTGAACTGGGACGCCAGCCCTACACGGCGCGCGACTTTTTGATCGAGCATGCGGATCGAGTGATGTTCGGCACCGACGGCCCCCAGCCTGAAACCCGCCTGCACTTGAACTGGCGATTCTTCGAAACACGGGACGAGTACTTTCCTTACAGTGAAAAAGTGCCGCCCCCGCAGGGGCTGTGGCGGATCTATGGGGTCGATCTTCCCCGTCCGGTGCTCGAAAAGCTGTACCACGAGAACGCCGCGAAATTGATCCCCGGCATCGCGGAGCGGTTGGAGGCGCACCGCGATCGATGATCCAACGAAGGATCGTGCGGCACAGGCCACCCCCTTGAACCCTGGTACGACCCTCGACGAAGGCCTTGTCGAGGCCGTCGCCTGAAACACCTAGCGAGCCCCCGTGAACCAGCCCTCCTTTGCCATGCTATGTTGCGCCCACGGCGCCGAATCGGTCGTCAAGGAATCGATCGCCGGGGAGGGTTGGCGTTTAGCATTCTCGCGCCCCGGCTTCGTCACGGCCAAGCACGATGCGGCGCAACGCCCGCCCACGGGGATCTTCATCCGCACCGCCAGCCGTTCGATCGGGCAGGTGCGCGGGGAGCATTCCCCGACGATGATCGCTGAGCTCGCCCGGCAGCTCACCGGGCCGGACGAGGCCACGCCCCGATTTGACCACCTGCACGTCTGGCCCAAGGACCGATTGCCGATTGGACGGTTCGGATTTGAACCAGGCATTGATGAGGTCTCTCGGGCGGTGGCCGATGAAATCTTCGCAGCGCTGCGGGGGGACCACCTTCGCTGCGACGCCCCCAATCGGATCGCTGAAGCGGGGGACGACGTGCTCGACATCGTCCTGGTCGACCCGTCCCACTGGTTCATCGGCACGCACCGCGCCACCGATTGGCCGAGCCGCTGGCCGGGCGGCGTTCAGCCGCTGGAGCCGAGAGACCCGCCGATCTCGCGGGCCTATTTCAAGACGGCCGAGGCGATTCAGTGGAGTGGTTTCCAGATCGAGCCGGGAGATGTGGCGGTCGAGATCGGCAGCGCCCCGGGGGGAGCCTGCGGCCGGCTCCTGGAGATGGGCTTGAATGTCATCGGGATCGATCCGGCCGAGATGGATCCGCGGATCGCCGAACACCCTCGCTTCCGCCATCTCCGCACCCGCGCCGGTGATCTGCCGCGACGGACGTTCCGGGGAGCCAAGTGGTTGCTGGTCGACTCCACGGTCACCCCAGAAAAAACCTTGGTCACGGTCAAGAACATTGTGATGCATCGGGACCGAGGCATCGCAGGCTTGCTGTTGACGATGAAACTAGGTCGCTACGACCAGGCGGACCGAATCGCGAGCTGGACCCGGACGATCGAGGCTTGGCAGCCGAAACGGATCGACATCCGGCAACTGGC
>CAYWXT010000233.1:0-8977 GCA_964462125.1 uncultured Pirellulaceae bacterium
GCAGGACCAACCAAGACCGAAACAAGCAACAGGCAGCCGGCGCAGCAAGCCTTCGCGATTGCGTTCACGAGAAAATCCTGTGGAGGGAAGTCAGAAAAAACAGGTTGAGGACCGTCGTTCCCGCTGGAAGCGACCGCCTGGATCGGGCTGCATTCTAACCAAAACCCGCCGCCAGGCGCTGGACGCTCCAATCTCCATGCTCGAATATTTCGCGGCCCTCTGCTGTCGGGTATCCTGATGTGCTGTGATTTGATCTCACAAGGAGCTCGAACTGAGCGGTGGCGGTGACAGCGGAAGTAGTTCAGTGCACCTGAGACCTCATCAACCCCCGTGGGTGATGGTTGACGATTCGTTTGGTCCGGGTGACCGTTGAACGTTAGGTGGCAAAATGCAAACGTTGCAATGGTCGACGGCGCTCATGGGGATTGGCCTCTTGCTGTGTATCGCTGCCTTTCCATTCACACACTACGCAGTAATCGTCGATCTCAACCAACCAGCCAAGGAAGGCAAAGTGATTGGCGAATTCAAGGGTTGGAAGAGTGGGTTTCTTTTCATTCGTGAAATTGATCGACTTAACAAATATCAATTGACGACTGTGCCCAAAGGTTTAACATCGGGACCACACCCCCATGCCAAGCCGAATTGGACCGTCAATATCATCCTCAATGGTTGTATCGTCGTTGTATGCGGTTTCATTTTCGGGTGGCGACCAAAGGGCGATCCACGTAAAAGGGAAGCCATGGCGGAGTCATTCGCTGGATTCGCAGCTCTTGGAGTCGCGTTTGCGCTCGGCGGAACAATGGTAATCTACGGGTTTGCGTGGAAACATTCAGGCCTTGCGATTTTGTCAGCGCTCGGCGGGCTCTGCCTTCTGTGGGCGTCTGCTTCATCGGGATTGGGTGGCACCGACTTGAAGTCTACTGAATAGCCACCTAATGAGCCGGTCGGAACGCCGGCCGGTGGTTTTGGTTTCTGCCGGGCCAACGTGCCACGGCCGGGGGCGCGGAGGCGACCCACGCCCCCGCCGCTCCGCTTCGCGCTCCAATGACTCCGGACAGCCTGCGGACGTCGAGAACCGCTCGCCAAAGTTCAAGACCACCTCGACGAATTCGGCCGAGGTGAGGGACAACCGACGAAAATGCACTGACCCCGTTCCACCTGCTGACCCCGTTCCACCTGACCCGATTCCACCTTGAGTCACAACGACTTTCCGATGAAGATTTTGAGTTTATTTCGTCACATGTCGACGCTGAGGCGCTAGCCGAAGACTGAACTGGTGAATTAGCCAGCGACGAGATCGACGGTGAACCACATGCAGACCAGTACGTTCTTGATCACACTCGGTGCGTTGCTTCTGGCCGGGCTGGCGGTGGAAGGCATCGGACGCCGCACACCACTGCCCAGGGTCACCCTGCTGTTGGTCTTCGGTTTTGCCATCGGCCCTTCGGGTTGGGATCTGCTGCCCGACATTCACGAGCAGTGGTTCTCGCTGGTAGCAGACATGGCGCTGCTGATGATTGGCTTCCTGTTAGGCGAGCAGCTGGTGCGCCTGCTCTCCGGTAATCTGGGCCGGGTGATCCTCACCATTTCTATTTTTGATGTGGTGGTCACGGCCTTGGTCATGTTGGTCGGTCTATGGCTGCTACAGATGCCACTGGTCACCGTCTTGTTGCTTGCTGGAATCGCCGCGGCCACAGCCCCGGCGGCGACGACGGACGTGATCGACGAACTTGACGCCAAGGGTCCCTTCACCTCGGTGCTCGTTGGGGTGGTCGCCATCGACGATGCCTGGGGTATGATCGTGTTCAGCCTGCTGTTGGCCACCGCGCTCGTTCTGGGCGGCGACGGTAGCGGAATCGAGGGTCTGTGGCTCGGCGCGCAGGACGTCGGCGGGGCGCTACTGCTCGGCCTGTGCCTCGGCGCACCGATGTCTTATCTAACGGGTCGCCTCCGGCCCGGCCAACCTACCCTGGTCGAAGCTCTCGGGTTTGTGTTTCTCTGCGGTGGACTGGCGGAGTGGCTCGAGGTCTCCTTCCTGCTGGCGGCCATGGTGATGGGTGCGGTGGTCTACCGTTTGGCCAGACATCATCGGCGCCCTTTCCATGAAATCGAGCACATCGACTGGCCATTCAAGATCCTGTTCTTCATTCTCGCTGGTGCCGCCCTGCACCTGGAAGCGCTGCTGAGCGCCGGCTACGTCGCCGCCGCCTACATCCTGCTGCGGATCCTTGGGAAACTCGCTGGTGCCGCGACCGGCGGATACCTCAGCGGCGCCGACCCCGCCGTACGCCGCTGGTTAGGCCCAGCCTTGCTGCCCCAGGCCGGCGTGGCCCTGGGAATGGCCCTCGTCGCGGCCGAGCGTTTCCCGGAACTTGCAGAGAGCATCCTGGCGGTCGCGATTGGTGCGACCGTCTTTTTCGAGCTGATCGGGCCGGTGGTCACGCGGTATGCCCTCGGTCGGGTAGGGGAGGGTGACAATCGGGACTAAACAACGGTCGTGCGGGACTAAACAACGGTCGTGCGGGACTAAACAACGGTCGTGGCTCAACGGTCGCGGGCCGTGCTTTTTTGTCGCGTGGAATGGCGTTTGCTACAGTCCTCCTTTGGCGATTTGTTTCGCCGGTTCCATCGGCGCGACGTGTTGACGGTCAGCAATCGGCAGGGAGTTTCCACCGCCCATGACCCGCAGGCGATCAGCATTTCCGTGGCGCGCGGCGTGTCGTCTCCTGGCGGTGAGCGTCCTGGTTGGCGGAATTTGCGGGAGCTCTGCGGCCCAGGAGGCTGCGGCGCCGCGGCCGCTGGTGGTTGCCGCCCAGCTCGAAAACGAAGCAATCACCCCAATCACCGCCCGTTACCTGCAGCGGGCGATCGACCAAGGGGAACGGCAGCATGCTCAATGCGTGGTGATCTTGCTCGACACCCCGGGGGGACTGGTCGAGTCGACCAGCGCGATCATCAAGGACATTCTCAACAGCAAGGCCTGTGTGGTCGTCTACGTCACACCGCAGGGAGGCCGTGCCGCCTCAGCAGGAGGCTTTTTGCTGCTCTCCTCGGACATTGCTGCGATGGCGCCGGTGACGCGAGTCGGCGCGATGCATCCGGTGCAGATCGGCGGGTTGCCGACCGGTCCCCCGCAGACGCCGGCCGAACCGCAAGAGAGCTCCGACGAGGAGTCGCCGGAGAGGCGTCCAGCCGGCGGGGCATCGGAGCAGAAGACCGTCAACGACACCGTCGCCTGGGCCCGCGGCTTGGCGGATCTGCGGCGGCGCAATGTCGACTGGGCCGAACAAGCGGTCCGGGAGAGCATCGTCGCCACCGAGACCGAAGCCCTGGAGCAGGGTGTGATCGATCTCATCGCGGACGATCTGGATGACCTGCTGCAGCAGCTCGACGGCCGAGAGGTTCAGCTTCGCGACCGGACCCTGACGCTACAAACCGCCGAAGCGGAGATCCAGAACGTTGAGATGTGGTGGGGGGACCAGATTCTGGCGACGCTGTCGAGTCCGAACATCGCCTTTTTGCTGCTGATCTTTGGCTTCTACGGCATCCTGTTCGAGATGTATTCGCCCGGATGGGGCGTGGCAGGAACGCTGGGGGCGATCTGCCTGATCCTGGCGTTCATGGGACTGGCGGTGTTGCCGATCAACTATGTCGGACTGGCCTTGATCGTCCTCGGGCTGGCGCTGCTGGTGGCCGAAGCGATGGTCCCCAGCTTTGGCATGCTAACGGCCGGTGGCGTGCTCTGCCTGGTCATGGGTGGCTTGATGCTGGTTGAGTCCCCGGAGGGCTTTCTCCGCGTGTCGATGTCGGTCGTTATCCCGGTGGCGGCGGCAACGGCCGTGATCACCCTGCTGCTGATGACCGGAATCGTGCGTGCCTATCGCGGTCACGTGCAGACCGGATCGGAAGGGATGACCAGCACCGCTGCTGTCGCGGCCGGGGAGTTCGGCCCCGAAGGGGACCATTTTGTCGGCTCCGTGCACGTTCACGGAGAACGGTGGCGCGCGATTTCGCCCCAGCCGGTCGCCGCGCGCCAGACCGTCACAATCCGCGACCGCGAAGGTCTGACATTGCACGTCGAGCCCCCGGGCCCCATGAAGCAGGAGACCTGACGGGCCGTCCGCTCGGCTATTCGGATTTCACCCCTTGGAGACAAGCCATGACCCTTGAATTCGTCGGTATCTTTCTCGCGATCGTGGTGCTGTATGTGCTCAGCTGCATCCGCATCCTGTACGAGTACCAGCGGGCGGTGGTGTTTCGGCTCGGCCGCGTGTTGGAGAAGCCCAAGGGTCCCGGTTTGATCATGGTCTTTTGGCCGATTGATCGGATGGAACGGATCAGCCTGCGGACGATCGTCGAAGACGTTCCCTCACAGGATGTGATCACCAACGACAACGTGTCGGTACAGGTCAACGCCGTCGTCTACTTCCGCGTGATCGACCCGATGCGGGCGGTTTTGGATGTCGAGAACTTTCGTTACGCCACCAGTCAATTGTCGCAAACCACCCTCCGCAGCATCGTCGGCCAGTCGCAGCTGGACGAGGTCCTCTCCGAGCGGGACAAGATCAACCGGCAATTGCAGACGGTGATCGATCAACAAAGTGACCCCTGGGGCGTGAAGGTCTCGATGGTCGAGGTCAAGCACGTTGACCTGCCGGAGCACATGAAGCGGGTGATGGCGAGACAGGCCGAGAGCGAACGGGACCGGCGGGCGAAGGTGATCCACGCCGAAGGCGAATTCCAGGCCGCCGCCAAACTCCGCGAAGCTGCCGAGGTCATCGCCGATTATCCGATGGCGATGCAGATGCGGTATCTGCAGACCCTGACCGAGATCGGCGCCGGCAATAACACCACCACAATCTTTCCCCTCCCCTTGGATCTGATCCAAGCCTTCATGCCAGCGAAACCATAGGCGTAGTCGTCCACCCATCGGGGCCAACACAATAAACCGAGAGGTTAATCATGTTAGTGCAGTTCACTGTCTATCCATCCGATGCAACCCATATGAGTCGGGATGTGGCGCAGATGGTACAGGTTTTGGAAGAGGCCGGCCTTGAATATCGTCTGGGGCCCATGGCCACCGCCGTGGAAGGCGGTTGGGAAGAGGTGATGCCGGCGATCCGTCGTTGTCACGAAATGATGCGTGAGCATCATTCTCGCGTGATCACCACGATCACCATGGATGATCGCGCAGAACAACCTCACCATCTCGACCAAATGGTGTCTGTGGTTGAGGAGCATCTGGGGCGTGCGACCAAAAAAGTCGGCGAGAAACACTTCACCCAGGGCACTTGATGAGAAAGCTAAGCCCGCACCATCAGCCATGGTCGAGCCGGTCACCGCGTCTGTCCAGTTCCGGAGCGGGAGGCGCATGATCCAGCAGCCTTTAGGAGCATCGACGCGAGAGGTACGAAGCGCCTTCCATCTAGATAGAATGTGCGGCATGGATCCAGCGGCCACGCCTACCTTCAGCAGGACAAGGCTGGCCAGTTAGTCACGTCACATTGGAGCCTGGTGCTCGCGGCCGCGAATTGCGAAAACGAAGCGTCGAATCGCGCGCCCTCGAGCGGTAGCCGCCGTTCCGCGTCGCGCTGATTCAGAGATACTCAGTTCGAGTCGACGGTGTGGTCGGCGGGCGTGGCGACGGACGCTGTGGGCCGGGCCGGCTGGATGCGGTCCCGCCGAAAGCGGGCGTGCAGCCAATCCCAGTCGATCACCAGTCGGCCTCCTGTCGACTCGTGCTGCTTCGCCCAGTTGGTCAGTAGATCGAGGCAAGCGTGGTCGACGTAGTCCAAATGCTGCAGATCGACGTGCAACTCGACATTGCCGGGGACCTTTTCGAGGGCGGAGGCCAGCTTGGGCAGCCGCACAAAGACGGCGGCCCCCTCCAGCGACAGGGTCGCCTGACGGCTCTCCGGGTCGACCTCCAGTTGCGTCCGCAGATGCGAGAACATGTACAGCAGCTTGATCGCGGCGAGGATCACGCCGGTGATCACGCCGGTCAGCAGGTCGGTGACCACGATCATCACGACGGTGGCCGCATAGATGGCGAACTCGCTCCAGCCGTAGTCGAGCAGATTGCGCATCGCCTTTCTGTCCACCAGCCGATAGCCGACGTACACCAGAAGCGCCGCCAGCGCCGCGGTGGGGATCAACCGTAGCACGAAGGCCAGCGACGAGACGAAGATTAACAACCACACTCCGTGCAAAATCGCGGAAAGACGCGTCTGCGCACCAGCTAGCACGTTGGTCGAGCTACGGACGATCACGCCGGTCATTGGCAACGCCCCCAACAGACCGCAGATCGAGTTGCCCACGCCCTGCGAGAACAGCTCTTTGTCGTAGTTGGTGCGGGCCCTGTCCTGCATCTGATCGACGGCGGTGGCGCATAGCAGGGTCTCCACGCTGGCGATGGCGGCCACCACAAACCCGGATGCCAACAACGCGCGCCAGTCGGCGCCCTGAAGACGCTCCCAACTCGGAAACATTAACTCGCCGAAAATGTTGTTCGGAACCTCGATGTACACCACCGGGAGACTCAGGGCGACGGCCACCGCCGTGGTAATGATGATCGCGATCAAAGGCGCCGGAATCAGCTTGAGTTTCTTCGGGCAAAACGTCTGCCACAGCACGATCAAGACGATCGTCAGCATGCCCACCAAGCCGGCGAGGTTATGACTTTTGAGCGCTTGCATCACCACAGCGATCGACTCGACCGCCTGATCCTGCGTCTTCAGGGCGTCGCGGCCTTCGCCGTCCCGCATCGCCGCCAAGGCGGTTTCGACATTCTGGACGGCGGCGTCGGCCAAGCCGCCGACGTTGCCATCCGTGCCGTTGTTCTGCACCTGCTCGACCCTCACCTTCAGGTCCTCGACGCTCCGGCGAAAGTCTTCGAGAAGCTCGGCCTGGACGTCGGCCAACACCTGAACCTGTTGGATGTCCTCCTGCTCCTCCTCCGGCGAACGGTTTTCCCACGCTTCAAAATCGGAGCGATCGGGCAGGACTTCGATCACCCGCTGACGAATCGCCTCTTGACGCCGGTGCAACTCGCCGAGCTGGCGGAGTTTTTCCGCTTTGAATTCCCGTTGGCTGCGTTCGCCGAGCTTCGGAACGACCAGCGAATCATAGACGGCGGCGGGGATGGTCACCAGGTTGGTCAGGCCGCTGCCTTTCGGCTCGCGGTCCAACATGACGTGGAACTGGCTGGCAAGAATCAACACCCCGATGCCCGCGAGCATCCCCCGGATCACCGCCGGCGAGACGGCGCGGAACCACTGCCCCAGTCCGGCCAGCCCCGAGGCCAGTTGGATCAAGCCGCCGATCAGCACCACGGTGCCCAGTAATTCCAGTCCGTGTTGCTGGATGATCCCGTACATCACGACGGTCAGCCCCGCTGGCATAAAGCGTGTCTTTTCTCTATTTGACATTACTTACGCACTCTCTGTTTTCTGGCACCGAAACGGCCAGTTAGCTACCCCCTCAGATGAGAGCGCCCAAAAAAACGAGCGTTTTCCGGGCTCAAATGCGTTTCGAATCCTGACCATCCGGGAGAGTCGGACGGCTGTTAACTCGAACGGCGCAAGAAACGGAGAAACAGAGAAATCGGGCCAAAGAGGCCGAATTGGTGCCGCCGGCGTGTTCTCGGGTTATGACCCCGGCGAAGACACGAAGAAGGCGGGCGAGTGGCGGCGTGGCGGAAAGACCGTAAAATACTGGGTAAAAACGAAGAAAGGCCGGCATGCTGAGCATGCCGGCCTTTCTTCACTTGCGGGTCTGAAAGCGGTTGGAACTTTCAGAGAAGTTGCGGGGGCCAGATTCGAACCGGCGACCTCAAGGTTATGAAGATGATGCTATGGCAAATACAAACGAAAGTTGAATGCGAGCTGGTTGTGGACACGACTATGCCTATTTCAATCTTCGTGGTGAATTGCGTAACCCGTCTACTGCAAAGGGCTTGCGTAAACGGGCGGGCGAGCGGGAATCGCGGTAGTGGCGAAACCGGAGCGACCGAAGCCGATTTGGCGACGGAAGGCGGCCGATTCCTTGGTTCCTAATGGGGGCATATAACCGCTGTTCGGTCCAGCGATGCTGCCGTTTGAGGACGTTCCGCGTCAACCGGCTCGAGACCCGCGATACTCGGGTCGTAGATCGTCTCCGTGGCTCGCGACGAGGCGTCGATCACTGCGACCCGCTGAGGAGCAGAGCAAGCTCGTTGCCGAAGCGGTTTAGGTCCAAGCCGTCGGTGGAGAGCGGGTGCTCGAGGATCCTCAGGCGGCCAAAGCCGTCCGGGGAAACAAAGTGAATTCTTGCAATCTCTCTCGCGTCCACAACAACGGGATGCTTGTGGAACTCCGCGCTGAGGCGTCGCACGTCAGCGTCTTCATCTCGCGTCAACATCCCCACAATCCGATAAACGTCCAGGGCGTGGTGTTGTCCTAAACTCTTGTCAGCGTCATTCATCCTGTCCCGAAAGGCGCAGAGTTTCATCAGCAAATAACTGAATGCCTGAGGGACTAAGATCTCGGTGCGGTGTTCTGCACCCGATGACAATCGGCCCGTAATCGGTATGCGGACCGCATGGCGGTCGACCGCGAGGGCTTCTTCGAGTTTGCTCGCATGTAGCTTGACGCTGGGCCGCGGCTTGACCCGCCGAGCATCCTTCGGAACTCGCTCAGCAAACTTGCCAAGAGGGGCGGCGAGCAGGTCGATCTTGACCTGCCCCGAGGGAACCTTTCGAACAAACTGAGTGTACTTCGCTGTCTCAACGACGCTGCAGCCCAACTGATCCAAGGCAACGCGAATCGACCTCATCGATTCCGAATCGGTGACGATTTCCGCTCGCAGAATCAGGTCGATGTCGTTCGTTGTCCGCGCTTCGGGCAAGTCATCGTGGGGGAACAATGTCGCTATCCCGGGATGGTTCCCGAGGTAGAGTTGCTTAAGATACAGACCGTATCCGCCGCCGATGATCAGCGGC
>CAYWXT010000234.1:0-3380 GCA_964462125.1 uncultured Pirellulaceae bacterium
CAATCCCGACGTGGCAGGCGGGCATGTTGGGGAGATACTTCAGCATCCAGAGCGGCATGATCTCCTTCACCGCCGCACTGCCGAACCGCGAGGCATCGACGCTGCCGCCGGGCTGGATGCATCGACGAAAGGCGTCGACCAACTCCTCCGGCGGCCCGTAAAACATCTCGCTGCCGAAGATCGTGCCGATCCGGTCGGGACCGATCGGCCCACCGATCTGTGCGGGGAACAGGCCCTCGAGCTCCGCATCGTCGATCGCCATCTTTGCCGCGGCGAATGCGGTCTGAACCTCGCGGCACATCACCTTCAATGCCTTCCGCGGCCGGACCCAGTGCTTGGGGTCGAACTCGACCACCGCCCCGCCAATCGTCAAACCTTCAGGAGTGGTTTGCGGAGGCAGGACCACATCGCCGTCGGTTCGCTCACGGAGCGGAACCAGCCCACTGCGTCCCGCTCGCAGCGACTCCCAGAACGTCTCTCGGCCAAGCCCCAGGGACGACACGACGCCCATGCCGGTGATGACGACTTGACTCAAGGGCATCGATCCGCAATGGCTCGACAGTGGAAACGTTCAGGGGTGCTCACAGAAATCGACGCCGGAAGTATGATTTAAACCAGCACCGCTGAACAGCCGACCGCCAACCGCTCTTCGGGAGTTCAATCCGCCAGCGGTCGGTCGTAGATCCGGTGGACCTTCGTCCGCCTCGCCCCTCCCCGCTCGATCGTACCTCGCGACAGGGAGTTGCTTTCGAGAACCCACGAGAATTCGCCGATTTCGATCCCGAACTTGATCGCGTCCGGCAGGATTCTCGCCAAGGTGACCAGCCCCAGTCCCCATTTCTGGTACTCGGGCAAGACGTTGGTGCTGATCAATCGCAACCGGTCGATCTTTCGCTTGCCCACCAACAACTTGAGCCAGCCGAAGGGGAACAACCGACCGTCGATCCGGCCGATGATCTGGTTGTAATCGAGCAATCCAAACCCGGCCCCGACCGGCTTGCCGTCGATCTCCGCGATGCTGGTCAGTTCCGGCACGATCAAGTACTTCAACCCGGCCGCCTGATGGTCGATCTCCGATTCACTCATCGGCACATAGCCCCAGGTCTGCTGGAGCGATTGGTTGTAGATCTCCAGAAAAGAACGGACGTCCCGCGCGAACTGTTTGCGATCGATCGACCGGCAGGTGACGTCGAACCGCCGTGTCGCCTCGTCGATTACGAACTGCAGCTTGGGATCGAGGTCCTCCAAGATGTCGACGTGGGCCTCGTAGCTGAACAGGTCCTGACTTCGGACGAACCCATAGCCCTCCACCAGCGCCCCGTAATAATCGCGATGATGCGGGATCAGGAAGGTCGGGGGCGTGTCAAATCCGTCGACCAACAGGCCGCATTCATAGTTCAAACTGGGGTGAACCGGACCCCGGATCGCCGTCATCCCCTTTTGCCGCAGCCATCGACCGGCGGCATCGAACAGCGCGTTGCTCGCTTCCGCGTCGTCCTCGCACTCGAAAAAACCAAAAAATCCACGTTGGTCCTCATAGCGTCGATTGTGAGCGTGATTGACGATGGCCAACACTCGGCCGACCGGGCGGCCACCGCGACGGGCCACGAAGGCCTGGCACTCGGCATCCTCGTAAAAGGGATGGTGTTTGAACCCGACCAACTCCCGCCGAAGCTGCCAAATCGGAGGAACCCAGTTCGGGTCGTCCCGGTAGATCGCCCGTTCCAGTGCCAAGAACTCTTGTCGCTCACGGCGGCTCCGGACCACATCGCATCGAACCGCCTCGCTCATCGTCTCGTTAGCTCCTCAATCGAATCACGCCAGAATCAAAAGCAAAATGAACATCGGTGGCGAAAGGATAACAGAAGATCGATGACACCGTCCCGACCGATCACGGCGGCCAAGCTGACCGAAATTGCTACCCCAATCACCAGCCCGGCCAATCCGAACGTTCGCCGGCTGGTCCGGCTCCGCAACCACCGTCGCCGACGGCAAGCCGGGCGGGTCCTCGTCGATGGCTGGCGAGAGGTGCTGCGGGCCGCCGAGGCGGGGCTCTCCCTGTGCGGGCTCTATCTCCCCGATGAACCCGCCAGAACGCCGCCGCAGCCGTTGTCCCAAGGGGCGGTCGCGTTATCTCCATCGGTCGGCGCGTTATCTCCATCGGTCGGCGCGTTATCTCCAGCGGTCGACGCGTGGTTCGCCGAGGCGGCCGAGCAGGGTTGCTGTTTTCGGCTTCCCCCGCCGCTGCTGGGAAAGATCGCCTACGGACAATCGCCGCGGGAGGTCGTGGCGGAGTTCGTCCAACCGGACCGTTCCCTGGAACAGCTCCACTTGGGCCAAAACCCCCTGCTGTTGGTGCTGGACCAAATCGAGAAACCGGGCAATCTCGGTGCCGTCTTTCGCTGCGCCGATGCCGCCGGGATCGACGCGGTCATTCTCTCCGACGGTTCTGGCGATCTGTTCAACCCGAATGCGATCCGCAGCAGCCTGGGGACCGTCTTTACCGTTCCTGCCGCCGTCGGCGAAGCCGAAGCGGTCAGCCAGTTCCTCCACACACGTCGCTTGCGAGTCTTGGCCGCTCGCGTGGAGTCGTCGACCCCGCTCTGGTCAACCGACTTTCACGGCCCCCTGGCGATCGTGTTGGGGAGCGAAGCGGGCGGGCTCGGCGATCGCTGGCAGACCGTCGGACAGACCCCGGTCGCTGGGATCCAGATCCCGATGCGGGGCCGCGCCGACAGCCTGAATGTCTCCGCCTCCGCCGCCGTGATCGCTTACGAAGCGATCCGCTGCCGGCTACACGCCAATGCCCCGTCCGACCGATCCGACCAACAAAATCGTTAATGTCGGAGAAATCCGAACCCGATACCTAAAGCAACCGGCAGTCCGGCCCGCTGGCGTTCGTGCCACGGGTTCTCCAAGGGGGGTGCGGGATTGAGTTTGCACGGAAGCAGAGTTCGCGATGCGTGACCGAATCAAACAACAGCTTCTCCGAGCACGACGTCGCGCCATCCTTGCCGCCGTTTGCTGGGCCTGGGGCTCCCCGCTGACTTACGCCGAGAATCCGGCGACCACACCGCGGTCGACGCTGCCGCCCCTGCCGCTGGAGGCCGACGGCCAAATCCAAGCGAACCCCTTTTGTGAACCGGTGGCGTCCGACAACTCAGACTCACTCCGCCTGGTCTCCGGCGATTCCTCCCCGGGACCTCTGCGTCCCGTTCGTGACGCGGTCGGGCTGGCGCCGGTTGACCCAACGCCACCGCAGCAATCGGCAAAGGACGCAGCTAGGGTGCAGCCAAATCCCTACGCCGATGCCGCCGATCCTCCTCCAGCTGATCCTTCCCCAGCTGATCCTTCCCCAGCTGACCCTTCCCCAGCTGAAT
>CAYWXT010000234.1:3480-8872 GCA_964462125.1 uncultured Pirellulaceae bacterium
CCAGCTGATCCTTCCCCAGCTGATCCTTCCCCAGCTGACCCTTCCCCAGCTGAATCGAGTGCCCAGAAGTTTCACCTCTCCGACCAGCCCCTATACAGACTTTCCGACCAATCGGACGAGCAACGAGAGAAGCAACCGAAAATCGAACGCGAGCCCGAAGCTGCGGATCCGGGTCGCCCCACCACTCGGACTCTCGGAGAGACGACGGCGCCGGAAGAAACGGCGCCGGAAGAATCGGCCGACGGTGATTCACGCGTGGCTCATCCGGTCGCGATCATCGAGGTGACCGAACCGGTGATCGAGCCGCAATCGCCGGAAACTGGCCAAACACCAGAAACCGCCAACCTTCGCGAGAGTGCCACCACCGGGGACCTTGCCGATGCGGATGGCCCCCTGGAGGTGCCAAAGTCGGCCGTGCCACCGCCGGAAATCAACGCTGGCGTTCCCCCCCTTGTTGAACAGCCCAACGACGGGCAAGGCAGGGAGGAACAGCCCAGTGATCGGCAAGGCAGAGACGAACGAGCCGCGGACCAACAGCAAGCGTCGGCGTCGCCGCCGCGCTTGATCCGGCCGTCGCCGCAGGTGACGCGCGTGCCGAGACAACGGGACGCCGACCAGAAAAAGGTGACCCCGGAAATCACACGCCCTCCCGTGGCTGTGGTCGCGGCGCCGGTCGGCTTCGATCAACAACGTCGCGACCCTGCCGCGACAATCGTGCGACCGGCCGTGGAGATGCTACGCGGAGACCAGCCAACGGAGCCGTCCCCCGGCGGATCGGCTGTCGAAGGTCCACAGGGGACGGAACCGGAACGACCAGAACTGCCCGAAAACACCCCGACCAAGTCGCTGCAGATGAATCTGGCTCAGGTCCGCTCCTTGGCGATCGACGCCGATCTTCACCGGTTCCACGTCGATGATACGGCCACGTGTCAGGTGATCCGATCGGGGCCCAATCGGTTGAAATTGATCGGCACCGGCCCAGGGGTCGCGCGGCTGTCCGTTTGGGCCGACAGCGATAGCGGTAATCTGGACGCGATGGTCTTTGAAGTCCATGTCCAGGACTCCCGGAATGCCTCCGGAAACGACATCACCGATATGGCACGACAGCTGAACGAATCAGTTCGCCAAGTTTATCCGCAGACGACGGCCCAGGTCCGGCCGCGCCGAGACCGGCTGATCGTGCGGGGCGAGTGTGGCGACCGCCAGACCGCGACCGACATCGTGCGGATGGTTCGCCAATCGTGCCTGGTCCCAGTCGACGACGAGCTGGTGATCCGTTGATTGCCCAAACCCGCACGGAATTTTTGCTGCGGCAGATTCCTCACCTTTCCACTTCGCATTTTCCACTCCTTCACCCACGGCAGCGGCATTCGCGCCGAGAGTCACGAGGTCCGATCATGAACACCCCAGCGATCCGCCGGCCTACCGGTCGCGTTTTCGGTCCTTGGATTGCCTCCCTGGGTGTGATCCTGCTCGCCGGCGCCGGGGGACCGGCACTCGGCCAAGTGGTTCACGAAGGCGAATCCTTCGAGGTCATCGACGCCTCTCACGTTCCAACCGCCGCGTCCACCCAACCCACCGGTGACGAACCGAGCGGTGACGAACCGAGCGGTGAGTTCGCTCAGCTGGAGCAACTCGGTGAGGCCAAACGCGATCAGGCGGCGAGCCGCCCGATCGGCGAGCTGGAAACGCGGCTTTCAGAAACGGATCTTTCAGGAACGGATCTTTCAGGAATTGCGAGATCCGGGGGCAGCTCTTGCCGCAGTTGCGGGCCATCGGGGGGCGGCTATGGGTTGGGAGCCGGTGGCGGGACGGCCTGTCCGAGTTGCAACCCATTCTGGTACGCCACGGTGGAGGGACTCTACATGCGCCGCTTCGGCAACCGCCGGTTTTCGCTGGCACAAGACTTCCGGCTCGATGAGTTCAACTACGAATGGGCCCCTCGCGTCACCGTTGGCATGGTGCCCGATTGCGTGCAAGGGTTCGAGGTCGGCTTCACGGGCGTCCTCCGCTGGAACATGCGAAATGCAGCCAGCAGCGCCGGAAACGAGCTCGATACGCTGCTGTTGGCCGACGGAACGACGGTGGCGCCCGATTCGCTGGATACGTTCAGCGGCGCCCAGGGTCAATCTCAATCGTACGATGCGGACTTTTGGAGCGTGGAAGGTAACCGCGTCTTCCACGGCTGGGGCGTCTCCAAGATTCTCTACGGGCTCCGCTACATCGACTACTCCGAGGACTTCCGTTACATGAGCGTCCATCCGACCGAGGGGAGCGGACTGCTTCGGAGCGATACGCGGAACCGCATGATCGGCGGCCAGGTGGGGCTCGACCTGCTCTACCCGGTCGGCCGCTATGCGTACGCCGACTTCCGCGGACGTGCCGGCGCCTACTTGAACCTTGCCAAATCACGTGTCGATCTGATCAACGGAGGCAGCCGTATCCTGGCGTCACGTCCCGACGACGAATCGTTGGCGGGGCTGGCCGAACTCAGCACGGGACTCCGCTACGAGCTGGGCGAAAGCCTCTCGATCCGCGGCGGCGTGGAAGCCTGGTACATGGCCGGGGTCGCCAGCGCCCGCGACCAAATCCGCCGTCGCGTGACCAACCGACTGGGGCGAAGGCTCGACGACAACGACGACATCTTCATACTCGGCCTGACGGTCGGGGCCGAGTTCAAATACTAGGGACCGGTGTGACAACCGGGTTCAGCCTTCCCGTTTCCCGCGCACTTTCTTAAGCCAACGTTGCACCGACCGCCCGCCCGGGGAGGCGGAACTGCCGTCGTCCCCGGCGATGGTGTTTTCGGTAATCCGCATCTTGGCGCGGTAGATCTCGCGCCCGCATTGGTCACAGGTGCAGGGGGGTTCGACGACCGGAACGCCGCAACCGGGGCAGAAGTATTCGATCGTCGGCCGCATCGCCGCTTCGAACAACCCCCCGACGGAACTCGCCTCGAACCAGGCGGAGTCCCCTTTCCGGACGGGGGTTTCCGGTTTGACCTTGCCGTTTCGCACCAACTGCAACAACTCACTCGGGCGAAACGGACCGAGATCTCCGTCGGAGCCCTGCACGAACCAATCGCTCATCGGAACCTCCGGCCCGGCGGCCTCAGGGAAAACTACATCTGACGCAGGTGCAAACTTCGCTTGCGACGTTCTTTGCGGCGGGTGTCATCGATCAAGCTGGCGACCTGGCCGACTTGGTCGATCCCAAGCATGGTCAATTCGGGGTGAGATTGGTCGCTGCTGGTGATCACAATCGTCCCCACACCGAACACGCGTTCGACCGGGCCCTGCCGATAGCTGACGTCACTGATGTCGATCACTTCGATGCGGTCGGTGTGCCGCGTCATCACGCCGTCCCTGTGGATGAACCGCTGCGTCGTCAGCTCGTAGTGAATGCCCAACCGCCGCCACAGGTAAACCAAGCCACCGAGCAGCCACATCAGGACGATCAGTCCCAGCGCGACGAGGAACCCGAGCACCTCGATCAACACGGCAGCCACGATGATCACCACGGTCGCGACGCCCATGCCCACCCACATGCCAACCATCGCCTTGGGGCTGTATCCACCCTTCCATAGCGACGTTTCCTGCTCGTAGTCCTCGCTCGCCGCCGACTGGGAAACATGCTCGCGAAACCGGTCGGCCGCCGTCGGTTCGTATCCCCGCTCTGGGGATTCGCTTGGATCTCGTGGCGCGTCGACCGGCCGCTGCGGCGCCTCGCTCGCTTGTCGATCCTCGATGTCCTGGTCGGCAGATTGTTGCGGGTCTGGGTTCGATTGAGAATCTGACATGGATGGTTTCCTGCAAAGGGTCGGCGGGCCCGGCGGACCTAGCGCGCTGCGTTGGGACTGACGCCCCCAGAACGCCTGGGCATTGTGGGGCCGAGGCACCGCCGGGGCGGGATTCATGCCCGCCGCTTCACGGGGACGCCAGTCGCAAGGTTAACGGCTATCATATCGCTTTCGAATGCCCGCGTCATTTCCGTCCCCAACGATCCCCCATGCGTTGCCCTTACTGTCACGTTGACAACGACCGGGTACTCGACACGCGGGCAGCTGAAGAGGGCTACGTGATCCGCCGCAAACGGGTCTGCTGTTCCTGTCACCGCCGGTTCTCGACGCTGGAGAACGTTGAGGAACTCAACGTCCGCGTGGTCAAACGCGAAGCAACCCGCGAACCGTTCAACCGGGAAAAAATTCGCCGCGGCATCGAACGCGCCTGTTCCAAACGCCAGATTACCAGTGATCGGATCGAAAACGTGGTCCAGGAGATCGAGTCCGACATCTACGCCTCCTTCAGATCCGAAATTCCTGCCGCGCGGATCGGCGAGATCGTGATGCGACATTTGGCGGAACTCGATGAGGTCGCCTACATTCGCTTCGCCAGCGTTTACCGAGAATTCGACGGCGCCCAAGACTTCGTTCGCGCCATTTCCCATCTCACGGACTCCGCGACCAACGATTCTCTGGAGTGACGCAGGCCCGCTCGAGCCAGCCTTTCGCTCCGTCGCTCCGATTTTACCGTCAGCCCCCCCGCGTTCTCTCAGCCGGCGCGATGAAACTGGCATTGATTCCACGGCGCCGTTGCCGATACCTCTAAGCAGTGATTCGCCCGTAGTGTACGAATGGAAGCGATAACCATGCACCCTTCCCCTTGCCGGCGTCTCCTGCCGGTTGCCCTACTGCTCGCCGCAATCGCCCTCACGGCTGCCCCCGCGCGAGCCCAGCACGACACCCAGCGCGGCGCAACCCTGGGGGGGCTCGCCGGTGCCGTCGCCGGCGGTCTGATCGGGAATCAGAAGGGTAAGACAGGACGCGGGGCGGCGGTCGGCGGCGCCCTGGGCGCCGTCACCGGTGGTCTGCTCGGCAATGCCGCGGACAAGGATGCAGAGCTGGCTCGCCAAAGGGCCTACCAGCAACAACAGCTGCACGCACAGCAGCATGCCGTGCAAACGCAAGGCGCCGTTTCAATCCAAGACGTGATCACGATGTCACGCAGTGGCTTGGGCGACAGCGTGATCGTCAACCAGATCCGTACTCGCGGGATTCAACAAACACCGCAAGTCTCCGACATCATTGCGATGCACGATCAGGGCGTCCGCGAGAACGTCATCTCGGCGATGCAGGAAGCGCGTGTCGCCGGAGAATCGGCAAGCAGGTCGGCCGTCCCCAGGACCGTCGTTTCGCCCTCGCCGGTGATCATTCATGAGCGCGAAGTGCTCCCCTATTATTCCGGCCCGCGGTACTACGGACCCCATCACCACTACCATCACGGGCCACGCCACCGGCGGTATCGCGGTGGCTATGAATTCCACATCGGGTTCTAAGCTCTGTCAGACAACGCGAACGACGCTCGCGAAGCGACAATCATCACCCTCCCGCTCG
>CAYWXT010000235.1:0-8854 GCA_964462125.1 uncultured Pirellulaceae bacterium
CCGCTCGGTCAGGGTGACCTCAACGTCCGCGAATACCTGAAGGTCTTGCAGGAGATCCGCTATGACGGACCGCTGACGATCGAGCGGGAAATCCCCCAAGAGCCCGAGCGTCAACGGGCGGAGATCGGCCAGGCGATCGAGCTGCTGGAAGAACTCCGCTCGGAATTGCTCGTGTGATGCATCGCCCGCTGGCGACCAGCGTTTGACCGGGTGAACGTCCGACCCTTGCCGAACGCTTGCCGAACGTCAGCCGCTCCCGGATCCGTCAAGGGTGGCGTTTTCTTGCTTCACCGACGCTCAGTGGGAACATCGTTTGCACCTCTTTGCCAGGTACTGAGAACGACAGGCCTGGGGCTTGTCGGCAATGATCACCGGCACGCAAGAGACAAAGGAGTATTGCCATGCGTCAGTTCACGGTCCCCTTCATCCTGATGTTCGCCTCCGTCCTCAGCATGGGAGGGACGAGGCAATCGATCTCGGCGGCTGAGCTCGACCCCCACCGCGTCCCCGCCGATGCCAAGTGGCTCGTGCACCTTGATTTGGAACAAATTCTCGAGACCAAGTTGGCCCAGCGGGTTCGTGAGGCTCAGCCTGAACTGACGCGGCAGATCCGCGGCTGGATGCAGGAAAGGTACGGAATCGATCTGCCCAATGATCTGCACAGTGCGACCATGTTCAGTCGCAGCTATGGCTCCTACACCGGCACGATCATCTTGCAGGCGGACTACGACGCCGAAAAGGTGGAAGCCGATATCCTCAAGGACGAGCAGGTGCAAACGGCGCAGTGGGAAGGGTATACGCTGTACACCTGGGGGGTGGCGCGGCAGCGGCCTTCAAGTGAGCCCTCGGAGACGCCTAACCGCGCCGAGGAAAAACAGGTGACGGTCGTTATGGTCGACGACGAAACCGTTGTATTCACTTCATCGATGGAGGACGCACAGTCGACGCTGCAGTTGCTCGCCGGCGATGGCGAATCGCTCCATGGCACGGACTCGTTCCTCCTCGCCGGAGCGTCGGAACGGGCGATGATGCACGGCGCGGCGATCGACCTGCAAGAGATCGCAGAGAGCGATGTTCCGATGCCCGTCTTGCGGCAGCACGATCGCATCCGGTGGACCATCGGCGAACGCGACGGGATGGTTTATGAAGATGCGGTGTTGATCGCCCAATCGGAAGAAGTCTCCGAACAAATGGAGCAATTCCTGGAAGGGATGCTCGCCCTGGGACATTTATGGGCCGCCGACAGTGAGCCACTGAAGGAGCTTCTCGACGCATCCGAAATCGCCCGCGACGGCAAAACGATCGAGGCGCATTGGGAAGCTGACGGCGACCAGGTCCTTGCCGGATTGGAAGAACTGCAGAGACGCCTCGGCCAGGCAAAGTAAGGGTCGTGCGTCGATTTCGAAACCCCGTGGACCTTCAACTTGCTCGCCATCCTCTCCGCACCCGGTTCTCGGGGTGATGTGAACCCAATGATCGGGATCGGTCGGGAGCTGAGCCGGATCGGGTTCGATGTGGTGATCTCGTTGGCGGAGCCCTACGCCGATGCCGCCGCCGCCGCGGGACTGCAACCGGAGTCGGTCATCGCAGGGGCGCGTTTCGATTCACTGTTGTCGGATGCCGCGTTCTGGACGCCGATTCGCGGCGCCCGTGCGGTACTTCGCACCATCGCGGCGGAGTTTTTGGATGCGCATCACCAGGTGATCCGCCGCCACCATCGCACGGGCAAGACGGTGCTGGTTGCCCATCCGCTCGATTTTGCTTCCCGTGTCTATCATGACGCCAACTTGACGACCCCCTTGGTCGATGTCCATTTGGCGCCGGCGATTCTGAGAACTCACTCGGCGCCGCCACGGTTGACGCGTTGGGGATTCGAACAGAAGCTGCCGGTCTGGGCGGCGAAGCTCGGCTACCGGCTCGCCGACCGACTGGTGCTCGACCCCGTCGTGGCACCGGCGATCAACCGTCTGCGCGCCGAATACCGGTGCCCGCCGATCCAGCGGCCCCTCGACCGTTGGTGGTTCGCCTCGGAAACGATCCTCGCGATGTATCCCGACTGGTTCGCCCCCGAGGCGACTCGCCATTATCCGCAGCTGGTTCCGCTCGGATTCCCGCTGGAGGACGCCGAGGAGAGCGAATTCACTGTCCCGGCCGACCGTCCGATCGTGGTCACCGCCGGAACCGCCAATCGCCATGCGCGAACGCTTTTTCGCCGGGCGGTCGACGCCGGGAAGCAACTGGGACGAAGCATGATCCTGTTGAGCGCCTATGCGGACAATCTGCCCGACACGCTGCCCGACCACGTGCGTGCCGAATCTTATCTCCCCCTGGGCAAGCTTCTGCCGCACTGCGCGGCGATCGTCCACCACGGTGGAATCGGCACAACCTCGCAAGCACTCGCGGCCGGGATCCCGCAGGTCATCCGGCCGCTGGCGTTTGACCAGTTCGACAACGCCGCGCGCGTCGTTCGACTGGGGGCGGGAAAGTCGCTGCGCCGCGACCGTGACCTGACCGCGACGCTGAGATCATTGCTTTTCGAACCGACGTGGAGTGAAACGGCCCGCCAGCTGTCGCGGCGAGTTGAACGGGAGGTCGCTTGCCGACGGGCGGCGGAGATCATCGCCCGCCGGCTGGAAGCTTGCGGCGGCGAATGATCTGGTTCAAGCTGTCGGTTCGACGAACGACCCCCGCTTCCCACCGCACCGGGCAAGAAGATGACCATTCGAACGTTGCTGGCCGCATTGGCGGCGATCACCCTCGTCCCGATTGCCCTCGTCCCGATTGCCTTCGCCGCCGACGACGCCACCACGGCCAGGCCGAACATCATTGTGATCCTTGCTGACGACATGGGTTGGGCCGACATCGGCTACCACGACTCGGAAATTCGCACCCCCAACCTCGACCAGTTGGCCGCCGATGGGGTGCGGCTGAACCAACATTATGCTTATCCGACCTGTTCCCCCACGCGGGTCGCGCTGCTGAGCGGGCGGTATCCCAGCCGCTTCGATGTGCTGGCACCGCTCGGATCGACCACCCACATGCGAGGTGTCGACGCGCGGCTGCCGCAAACGCTGCAAGCCGCCGGATATCGCACTCACATTTCCGGCAAGTGGCACATCGGTGAAACGCCGGAGCACCGCCCGTTGCGGTATGGGTTCGACAGCAGCTACGGGTACTTGCGCGGCCAGATCGATCCCTACACCCATCGCTATAAGTTCGGCGACCATGTGACCTGGCACCGCAACGATGAGTTCGTCGAGGAGGACGGACACGTGACCGATTTGATCACGGAGGAAGCGATCCGGGTGATTGAAGCGTCGGACGAGGAGCCTTTCTTCCTGTACGTTTGCCACCACTCTCCCCATTACCCGTTGAATGAACCGCCGAAGTGGATCGATCCGTATGAAGACACGATCGACGACGTCTGGCGACGACATTACGCAGGGGCGATCACGCACCTTGACGATGGCGTCGGCCAGATCGTCGAGACGCTGGAACGGACCGGCAAGCGAGACCAAACGCTGATCATCTTTTCGTCCGATAACGGTGGTCAGCGAAGTTGGTCCGCGCCCGACCAGCAATACAACGGTCGCTACGCGGCGCATACGACGTTGGGAAACAACGAACCACTGCGAGGATGGAAGGGTGACCTGTACGAGGGAGGCATCCGGATCCCAGCCCTGGTTCACTGGCCTGGCACTCTGGAGGCCGGCAGGGTCGTCGACCATCCCACCCATACCTGTGATTGGGCTCCCACGCTCATCACCCTCGCCGCCGGTAGCGTCGACGATGCGTGGGAACTGGACGGGGAAAATGTCTGGCCGTTGCTCCGTGACCCCGAGCCCGGTGACTCCGAGCCCGGTGACTCCGAGCACCAGCCGACGGCGCGAACCCTCTATTGGCGGACGCGCGACGGCGCCGCGGTCCGCGACGGTGATTGGAAATTGATCCAAATGAAGAATCGTGAAACACCCGAACTGTTTGACCTCGCCGAGGACCCTCACGAACAGACGAACTTGGCCGACCGCGAGCCGGAACGGGTCAAAACACTCGGCGAGAAGCTCGATCAACTCCGGGCCGATGACTGGTCGGGCGAGTAGGCATCGCTTGGCGCGACAGAAGCGAACTCAGAGCGTCCAGTAGTGAGCAGGGCAATCGAAGCTCCGAGGCGCGGACGACACACTGGCAGCCTGTGCTACTGCCGCTGTCATTTGGCGCGCCGGTTGCACCTCAAGCGAGCCGAGTGCACGGCACCGGTTGCGATGTCGACCAGCCGATGGCGATGTCGGCCAGATCGTGCGTGGCGGTTGGATGTCGCGCATGGGGAGATGTCGCCCATGGGGAGGTCGTGCGTTTGTATTTTGGGACTCAACTTGGAACGAAAGGAGCGGGACCGATGAAAACGATTTCGGCGGAACAACTGAAAGCATCCATCGACCGTAACGAGGATCTGCTGTTGATCAACACGCTCGACGAAGAGCACTTCGACAAAACGCGGATTCCGGGGGCGGTGAATATTCCACAGTCCGACGAAGGGTTCGTGCAGGCGGTCGAGGAGCAAGCGGGGAGCAAGGATCGGAAGATCGTCGTCTACTGCGCGAATGAAGCTTGCGATTCCTCGCCCACCGCCGCCAAGAAGTTAGAGGACGCCGGTTTCACCAACGTCTTCGACTTCGAAGCCGGCGCGCAAGGCTGGAAGGAAGCGGGTCAAGCCCTCGGCACGGTCTGAAAATGCTGGGCCGACGCTAACGCCCCAGCTCAATCAAGCGGCTTCATCCACGTGTTCAATCCGAGTTGAGGGGCGGCCGGAAAATAACCTCACCGCAGCCCCCTCGCACGATTGGAGAGTGGATCGGGTGTGGGGCATTGAAAATCAGGACGTTGTTTTCCGGTCGCCCTTTAGCCGCTTAAGCCAATCGATCGCCTCGGCGACGGAGCCTGCAGCGGAGGCGTGAAGGAGGCATCGTCGCTGGCGCTCGGTGATCGGGACGGCGGATCGCGGTGGTGGGAAGCGTGGCACCAGCAATGCAACGATGGCTTGTTGCATCGTTTGGATTCCCACCCCCGTGGTAGCACTGACGGCAAGCTGCCGATCGAAGGTGCAGCTCGCCTCGGCAGATTTTGGCGCACCTCCCCCGCCTGGCGGCAGCCGATCGCATTTGTTTAGCACCCACAGTTGCCGGTCGCTCGCAGACCATTCGACCGGGAACGCTCGATCGTCCGGGAGTCTTTTCCCCCCGTCGTCGAGCTTCACGTCTTGCACCCACACCAGCAAGTCCGCGTCGGCGAGGAGCCCGCGAGCCCGCGAGACCCCTTGGCTCTCGATCGGTTCCCGGCTGTCGCGCAGTCCCGCGGTATCGGTCAGCCGGATCGGGATCCCGTCGAGGACGGTTTCGGCATGCAGCAGGTCACGGGTCGTCCCTGGCTGGTCGTAGGTGATGCTCCGTTCATAGCCGAGGAGGGCATTGATCAGACTGCTCTTGCCAACATTGGGCCGACCGGCCAGGACGACGTGGAACGGTTCGGTCAAGTGGACGCCGAACTCAGCATCTTGCAGCAGAGTCTCGCATCGCCGATGGAAAGCTTGTAGCCGAGCCCGTTCTGCAGCCGCCTGGTCCTTCATGACCGTTTCGTCCGATGGCGTGTCGAGGCGAACGATTTCGGCTTGGGCCCAGTGGAGCATGGCGCCTCGGACCTGGTCGGCAGCGACGGCCGCGGTGCGGGGTGTGCGGCAGTGGGCCAGGACCTGTTCGGCTTCGGTGATCAATTGCCGCTGGCCCGAATCTTGGTCCAACCATGCCGATGGATCGACGATGCGAACGCCGACACGCCGCAGGTCGTCCAAGATCCTCGCCACCGCTGCCGGTCCGCCGTGGCAATGAATTTCAAACTTCGACGGGCTCCGTGGCGTAACGACCACCGATTCCGGGGTGATCGCCGAACTCCGATCGGGTCCACCCCCATTTGATTCCTGGCTACCGCCATGCCAACGCCCGTAACGGATACCCCCGGCGATCATCGGACGAACGGTCGCCGGGGAGAAACAGGCAGCAATGGCGTCGGCAGCAGCAGGGCCCTCGATCCCGATCACGGCGACGGCGGACCGTCCCGCCGCGGTCAGCCGGCAAGCGGTCGTTTTTGCTCGTTGCTTCGAATCGGAAAGGGACACAGGGGGGAGACAATGCCGAAGGATGAAATAGACTGACGCAGCGACGCGGACGCGGATCAAACGATTTTGGCGAATCCCACCGACGGCATCATGACGAGGAGCAAACCGGACATCGCGAAATTGAGCGACCAGGAGTTGCTTGATCTCCGCATGTGCGATCTGGGCCTTTCCATTCAGCATTCATCGCTGCGGGAACGGATCGACCAGTTGTACGATGAACTGGCTCAGCGTGGGATCCGCTTTCGGCCCCATTGTTGGCTCAGCGACGATTGGTATTCGCCGGAGGGGATCCCGGGGATCGCGATCCCGTTCTACCTGGCCCACCCGCGGCTGATGCGATTGGAACGGAAACAGCTTCTGGAAGTCGAGGGTGGGACCAAATCGTCCTGCATGAAGATTTTACGGCATGAGGCGGGGCATGCCCTGGACACAGCCTATCGTCTCAGCCGCAAGCATTGCTATCGACGTACTTTCGGCCGCGTTTCCGAGCCCTATCCGGATCACTACCAACCCGTTCCCGCCTCCCGCGACTACGTGCTGCACCTGCAGATGTGGTATGCTCAGTCCCACCCGGTGGAGGACTTCGCCGAAACGTTTGCGGTCTGGTTGCGTCCCGGAGCACGGTGGTGGACGCATTACCGGGATTGGCCGGCGCTGGAGAAACTCAAGACGGTCGACGGGCTGATGAAGCGACTGCGGGGTGAAAAGCCGTTGTTGACATCCCGTGCCACCCTCGATCCGATTTCGCGAATTCGCAAGACGCTCCGCACCCATTACCGCCACAAACGGGAACACTATGAACTGGACTTTCCCAGCATCTATGACAATGATCTGCGACGGCTGTTCTCCGACGCCCCGGAGGATCGTCGCAACGTGACCGCCGCAGCATTCCTCAGCCGCGTCCGTGCCGAACTGCGGCGGGTCGTCGCCCGCTGGACCGGCCAGCACACCTACACCATCGATCAGGTGGTCCAGGAGATGATCGCCCGGTGCCGTGAACTCGACCTCAGACTCGGTGGTGCGGCGGAGGATGTCAAACGGGATGCCATGATCCTGGTCGCCGTTCGGACCACCCATTTCCTCCACGAAGGGCGGCATCGGGTGGCAATGTGAGCCCCGCCCCGGGCCACTGGAGGAAAACTTGCCGTGACATGGAATGGTAGACGCGTGAATCACCTGCGAGTCCTGGCCTTGGTTCGCGACGGCCACGTCCCCCCGATGTCGCTCGAGGGTGTGCCCGAAAGCGAGCTCGATTTGTGGAAGGCTGAGTTCGACGTGTGTGACACCCTGCGACATCGGGGCCACGAAGTAATGCCGGTCGGGGTCTACGACGACCTCGCGCCGATCCGCGAGTCGCTGGCTGAATTTCAGCCCGACATCACCTTCATGTTGCTCGAGGAGTTTCACGGCGTGGTGACCTACGATTTCGCCGTGATCAGCTACTTGGAACTGATGCAGCAGGCCTACACCGGCTGCAACCCACGCGGGCTGTTGTTGAGCAAGGACAAGGCGCTGACGAAAAAGTTGCTCAGCTATCACCGTATCCCAACCCCGAAGTTTGCGGTCTTTCCCCCGAGCCGAAAGATCCGTCGCCCCCGCAAGTTGAGCTTCCCACTGTTCGTCAAATCGGCGACCGAAGACGCCTCCTACGGGATCGCGCAGGCATCGATCGTCCATTCCGACGAAATGCTCGAGCAGCGGATCCGGTTCATTCACGAAAAGACCGATGATGACGCGATCGTGGAACAGTATATCGACGGCCGGGAGCTGTACGTCGGCGTCATCGGGAACCAACGTCTGCAAACCTTTCCCCCCTGGGAAATGGACTTCGGAAAGCTGCCGGAGGAGGTGGCCAGAATCGCCACCCACCAGGTCAAATGGAACCGCAAATACCAGGAAAAGCACGGCATCACGACGCACGCCGCCAGCGATCTCGATGACACCGCGCAGGCTCGGATCTCCAAGCTCTGCAAACGGGTCTATCGCGCACTAGGGATGACCGGCTACGCCCGGATGGATCTGCGGTTGAACGAACAGGGGGACATCCATGTGATCGAAGCCAACGCCAACCCCAACATCGAGTATGGCGAGGACTTCGCGGAGAGTGCCGAAATGGCCGGAATCGATTACGAAAGCTTGCTGGAGAAAATCCTCCGCCTCGGTCTCCGCTATCGAGCCGCCTGGATGGTCTCCTGAAGCGAAACGCCGGGGCCAGATCCGCGGAGCGAACTCAAGCGAAATGGATCCGGACAGTGCCGCGAACTTGATACAACCAGCGCGGGACGTCCAGCTCCTCCTTTCGGAACCGGTCACGCGAAGGAATTTACGCCGTCACGGTTGGTTTGTCGCCGCCGGCGGCGCATGATGCACTCTGACCCGAACCTGTCCTTCCTCGTCCCGCTTCGGCGGAGTGAGCCCCCTTCGTGCCGTTCGAACCGTTTACCCTTTCCTGTTCCACCTGCGGCGCCCAACTTCGGGTCACCAATCCGGACTTGGTCGGGACGATCGCGAACTGTCCCAAATGCGGCTCATTGGTCCAGATCGCCGGTGACTCGGCAACCGCCGCCGAATCGCCGAGTCCGTCCGACCGGTCGCGTTCGACCGGCGCCGGCGATCAGGCGGGGCTGGGGGGTGGCTCCGGCCCCGTCCCTAGCGCCGCGATCACCCCCGCAGCCGTCGAAGCCC
>CAYWXT010000236.1:0-8835 GCA_964462125.1 uncultured Pirellulaceae bacterium
GATCGGCGCCGCGGAAAACGCATGACGCCGCCAGATCGCACGCCGCCAGCAACCGCGTCGGCGCCACCCCTCTGCGATCCCTTCGGGATCGAACCGCCTTGGGGTGGGGCCGTGTTCCGTGGGTGGCGCTACGCTTACCCACGGCTACCATCTGTGATCCCTTCGGGATCGTAGCCGCGCCGCGATGAAGGCGCGGCGCGCGTTGACCTCGACTGTAATCACCGAGGAAATCACCACGCTAAAGCCGCACGACCTCTGCGCGGCAGCGACTCGCGAGAAGCACCGGGGGTCTTCTTGCGGTTCTGATCAGGACAGGTGTACGACACCTTTTTTCGCTCGTCCCCTTTTCTGCTCTACCGCGGTCATCCGACTGCGGCCGAATTGAAGCAATCGCAAAGCGACCAACGAGGACGGAGCGAACACGGGTTACCGCGGTCGTTCGACCTCGGCCGAATTGAAGCGATGAAAAAGTTATTGGCCAGACGCCTCGCTGTGTCCTGCCTGTCGTTGTCGTGCTATGGATTCGGCATGTGCCGCAATTATATTATCCAGGCGCTCAGCTGTGATCTCGTAGTACTCTTCTTTCTGCAATATGTCAAATGATTGGTCATCTGGGACTTCGACAGACCAATACGAAACTCGCAATTCGGCAAGACGTTGAAGCAGCGCACGAAATTCGCTTGGGAACTCAGGGGTTTGGCGGCTCAACAGTACATGATCAACAACCGGTCGCCCTTCGCTAACCAAATGCATAATTTCACTGATACTCGATTGCGTGAGTTTTCGTATTGCTGCAACTACCTTAACTTTTTCCGGCCCAAAGTCATCAACTATCAAAATAACCCTTGACATATTGTTGTTCTCAAAAATTATCCGGCAAGTCTGGACGCAGAGGATTTCCATGCGTTGGATTAGACCAGCTTCCTCCATGATGCTTGTAAAAATGTTCGTAAAATGTAACAGGAACTATATTGGCAGGATCATTCGCAACTTGCGGATATTTTGACACACTATACAAGTGATGGCTGTAGATACCTTTCGGCTTGCCGCCTGACAAGATGGAATTTCGAGCACGTAAATTCCAGTTTCGAGTTCCACGCAGACCCTGTGTTAGCAATTGACGTTCTCGAGACCAAAACGCATCGATGCCAGCCTGCCGTCGTTCGGTCAGACGATCGAACCATTGAAGCCGTTTCCATTCGTTACGGGTAATTGTCCTGCTATCAACCTTTTTGAGCAACCTTTGATAAGTCACGTTGCCGAGCTGTCGATATGGGGTTCCAAATGCCCGTTGAGCAGTCGTGGCATTAGGAACCTCGCGGCCAGCCTTCCCATACGCGTTATGCGCCAGCAGGCCTTGATGGCCGACGTGGTAGACGTGTTCTCCGAAGACTTCCAGGTTGTGTACGGTTGACGGGCCGGGGCGGGGGAGCTTCTGCTCCACACGCTTTGTCTCTCCGTGGTAGGTCCGTACCCGCTCGCCGTGGCGAAGCTCGCCAATCGCCAGGAATTGCTGCCGGTCGACACTCCAAAACAAGTGGTTCGCGGTCACCCCCAGTGGCGCAGGCTCCCCCGCGAACCAAACGTCCAACACCGACTGCGACGGCGGGTGTGCGAAGGTCCCCGTCACCACCTGGCCCCGCCCCTCCGCGATCCGCAGAGAGGGTTCCAACCCCGTCACCACCGCGGTTCCCACGGCGCCCAGTTCGGCGAGTTCCAGTTCCACCGTCAGCCCGACCGCTTCGTAACCGGCCAGCTCCAGCCACCCCAGCGACATCGCGACGTCGCGGTAGACCGGACGCAGCGGAGAAAGTGGCACCACGGTGTTGGCATCCGATTGGGATGTCCGGTCCGACGCGGATGTCAGCGCGGGTGCTCGCGCAGGCGACGCGATGACCGAAGACTTGCCCGAGACGAGCAACGCCAGATGCTCGCGGACCCACGAATCGGGACGCAGTAATTCGATGCGCAGAGAATCGTTTCCATCGCTGCCTTCGTTCCGCGAGCGTGGTGTCGCCGCCCCCGCGTCGGTGTCGTCGCCGCGATCCGGCGATAGCGGCATCTCGAGCGTGAGGTGAACCCAATCGCTCCAGTCGGGCACCGGCCGGTTCAACCGCTCGAGAGAATCAACCTCAGGGTTCTCCGCCAGCACCCGCTCGCCTACCCGAATCTGCTCGATCGGACGGCTGGTCACGCCCGTCCGCGTCTCCGCCTGCGTCTCCATCTGCGCCTGCGTCTGCGGCGCGGTGCTCGCCGGTCGTGCCGGCCCCGGGCGTCCTTTCACGGGCGTGGCGATCAGCGGCGGGACGATCAACCAGGCCGACAAGGCGAACAGAAGGGTGTAACCGAGCCACGACCACCACGGCCGGGGTACGGACGCTGTGACAGAAAAGAGTCGATTCATCATTCAGCCCCAGTAATGGACTCCAGGTCAAAGAAGGTTGCGTTGGGCAAACCGCGATACCGCTCGGGATGACAGGTCAGCAGGACAATCTGGAAACGGTCCGCGACTTCATCCAGGATCGTGGCGATGCGGGCCAGCCGCGTCGTGTCGGTGTAGGTGAAGACGTCGTCAAGCACCACAAGTTGGCGATCGGTCTGGAACGCGGCGTCCGCCAGCGCCATGCGGACGGCGAAGTGTACCTGCTCCTGTTCGCCGCCGGAGATCTGCGTGAGCGACACCGCATCCTCGGCCAACTTCGGCGCAACGCCGCTGGGCAACAAGGAATCGTTGAAGTGCACGTCTTCGAATCGGGACCCCGCGATCCGCTGCAGGATATGATTCGCCCTCGTGCGGATCGGGTGCAATACGGATTGCATCACATCACGCCGCTGATCGTTCAGCGTTGCGTGCAACAGGCCAACGGCGTCGATCTCCACTTGTTGCCGCGCGATCTCCTCTTGCAAAACGTTGATTTCTTCGTCGACCGCGGCCAGGGCAGAGTAGGGGGCTTCGGAGGTGATCTGCTGCAATCGGCCCGTTTCGCTGCTGAGTTTCTGCGCTGCTTCGTTGGCGCGGGTGCGGAGGCCGTCCAACTGGCCTTCCAGAACCTGCAGCGTCTTCGACGGGTCATCGCCCAGGGCTGCGATCTGCTGGTTGACCTGGTCCAACTTGGCCAGCGCCGTATCGCGTTGCATGGCGACTTGGGTCAGCTTCTCGCGGCGGGCCTGATCATCGAGTCCGTCTTGGCGGAGCAATTGCAGGCGGCGTTCCAGTGCCGCCGCGTCGGCTTCCAAGCGGGCGATCTGCTTTTCATGCGCAGACTGCTGTTGCTGTGCGGACTGCAGCGCCCGCTGGGCACGGCCCTGGTCCGCCTCGGCGTGTTCGACATCGCGGGTGAAGGCTTGGTCGAGCTCTTCGGCGCGGCGTGAGGCGTCGGTCGGCTCGGGCGGTGAATCCTGCCACTCGGGATGCTCGGCCAGAATCTCCTGCAGCAGGTTGGCGGCACGGGAGCGTTCGTCGCGTAGGGCATCGAGTGTTTGGCCGCCGAGCCAGGTATCGACCTTCACCTCCGCCTCGTTGAGCTGGCGGTCCAGCTCATCGGCTTCGGCGCGTCGGGTTTCCAACACCGAGATCTCTTCGGTGCCGAGGCCGGCGGTGAGTTCCTGGAACCGCTCCACGGCGGCTTGCCACGATTGCCGCAGTTGCTCGCAATCACCGGTCGGCCCGGTTGCCCTGATTTCCCCAATACCGGCGAGTTCGAACGCGACCTCCGGTGACCCCTTGAGCTGCTTCGTTGTGCCTGGGGCAAGCTCGTCGGTCCCCAACTGTTCGCCTTGGGTGACCTCCAGTTTGATTTTTGACGCTGGTGTGATGCTGACGGTGATCAGGGCGGCATTGAGGCGCAGCCGCGCATCGTCACGGGCTCGGGCCACGCGAGTGATCTCCGCGAGCGACTCCTTGTCGGGGGCCACGATCTCCTCGCGGAGCTTGCGGAGTCGTTGGATCGCTTGCTGCGTCGACTCGATCTTTCCCAGTCGTTCTTCCAGGTCGCCGAGGCGTTCTCGGGTGTGGGCGTAGCGTTCGGCGAGCTTTGCCAGTTGCCGCGCCTCGCTGACCTCCGCGCGGCGGCCCCGCACTTCGGCAACCTTCCGTTCGGCCGACACCGCCTCACCTTCGACCTGTTGCAGAAGCTTGGCTTGGGCTGGCATGTCGTCGCGCCGTTGCTGCAACTCGCGCGTGGTCGACTGGAGTTCCTGGTCGGCCGAGCGGATCGATTCGATGCGTTCGTTCTGGCTGCGGTAGTTGTCTTCGGCTGCCGCGACCGCCTGTTGATGCAGCTTCTGTTGACCGACCAGATCCCGGTAGGCCTGAGCCTGTGACCGCAGCTCTTTCAGTTGCTCGGTCAGCTCTTGCTCATCGCGCTGCGCGGACTGCGCCTGCCGCTGCAGGTCCTCGATGCGGCGGCTGGCGTCGTCGAATTCGTTCAATCGGTGCTGCAGTTCCACCCGTTCGGACGTTGCCGCTTCCAGACGTGCCTGCAAGCCAACGATGGCCGGCGCCGTGGCTCCAGAGCGGAGTCTGCCGGTGGCGGTAAAGAATCGGGCGTAGGCGTCCGCGATCTGTTGCTCCAGGGCGTCGCTTCCAGGGGCGGCAATCTGGGCGCCCAGGGCATCTTCGATCGTCGCACGGGTGCTGCCGGCGAGCTGCTCGATGTGCAGACTCCCTTGCGTCGCCCACAAGATCTGGGCCAACCCCCAGTGCCGATGATCGCTGGCCCCGCGGCCGGGAGCTTCACCGGCGAGCAATTTCCGGGCGCGTTCATCCGCATCCCGGCTCTCGGCCAACGGGACATAACGGTCACTCTCCAGTCGATTCAGTTGCGACGTCGCGGCGTTGAGAAACTGTTTCTGCAGCTGGTACCGTTCGCCATCGTGTTCGAACTCGATCGCCACTTTGGGGTTCAGGGCACGCCCCCAGGGGCGCAGACCGGCAATGTCGGCTCCCCCCACGCCATGGTTGTCGAACAGGCCACGTGCCAGGGCGGTCATCAAGGTCGATTTTCCGATACCGTTGGGGCCATGAATGATATTCAGCCCATCGGTGAACGGCCCCACCTCGACCGGGACGGCGAAACAGCGCCAACCTTCGACACGGAGCGATCGCAATATCATCCGCGGACCTCGTGTGCCATCCGGTACAACTCCAGTAGCGCCCGCTTCGCGATCTCCGGTGACGCACCGTCGGGCCGATCCTCGGCGTAGCTGGGGTCGCTCAACGATTGCAGCCGCCGGCCCGTTTCCCGAATCACACCGGCGGGCAACGATTCCAGCCAACGATCATCATCGGGTCGCGGCACCAGCGGTGAGCTGTCCAGGCGGCCATAGAGGAAACGTGCGTGCAACAAGTCATCGAGGCGGATCAGCTCGGCCTGGTCCGATCGGTCCAACACCCCGTCGAGCCGGACGTCGAGCAGCGTCGATTCCGCCTCAGCGAACGCCTCCACCTCCGCCCGCAGCCGCCCGGCGTCCCCTTCATCAACGAGCCGCCGCTCCAGAATGTGCCACGTCAATCCGCCGGTCCGGATCGGTGTCAACTGCGGCGGTGCACCCCGCTGGCCAATCTCAATCAACACCGCATTGCCGCTGTCCCGCTCCCCAAACTTGGTCGTCTCGTGGGTCCCGGAATAGGCCAAGCGAACCATCCCGTCGGCTGTTGGATAGGTCGCGTAGGAATGCCAGTGTCCGACGCCAAGGTAATCGAGTCCGGCGCGGTCGGCAGCGTCCCGGGAGATCGGATAGTCGATCTCGCCCTGGGAGACCCCTTCAACGGTGCCGTGGGCAATGCCGACGGCGATGGTTTTGTCCTGCCGGGCGTCGATCCAACCGGTGGGGTCCTTGAGCGAATGCTTTTCGAACAGCGGGCAGGGATAGAGCGTCGCCCCGCCGATCGCCTGCGGTTCCGGCGTCGTCAACAGCTGCAGGTTCGCGTGCGACTTCCACGCCGCATGTTCCCACACCGAGCCGGGGACGAGCGGGTCGTGATTGCCAGGGATCAGATAGACCGGCCCGGCGAACTTCGCAAGGATGTCGGCGACCTGCTGCACCAGCACCCGATCGACCGCGTTGTCTTCGAAGGTATCGCCGGCGACGAGAAGGAACTCGGCGGCGTGCTCGTTCGCGGCGGCAACCACTCGCCGCGCGGCCTCCAGCCGCTCCCCGCGCACCCGCTGGCCCACGGATCCGACGTGGGCCGCCTTCATCCCAATCTGCCAATCCGCCGTGTGAAGAAACCTGACCATCTTGCCCCGATTCAGAAGCTTGCCCCGATCTCGAAGTGCAGTGGCGACAACTGCCCCGCCGACGGCCCATTCTAGCGGATCGGTGTCGAAAAGATCAGCCGTCGGGCAAACATCGCACCAGCGTCATCAAGGCGAACGCCGTGCCGTAGGGCTCGTGGTAATTGTAGAGTGGATAATCCCACCATGAGCCATTCTGCTCCTGCAAGGGAACGATCAGCTCCGCCAAGAGCGATTGATACGGTTCCTGCGTCTCCGGCGGCAGTTGCTCCAGTGACAACGCGGCGTAGTAGTGGCCGTAGTAATAGAAGTAACCGGCGACCTGGAACCAGGCCTCATGCGGGATCGGTCGCTTCCGCCCGATGTCGAGCCAGCCGTTGCGCCGATAGAGCCGCACGAGCCAGTGCTTGATCACGTTGTCGGTGATCGCCTCATCGCCCCACAATCGCAAAGCCAGGTTGCAGCATTGGCTGCGTCCCAGACTCCCGCCGGGACGGTTGATTCCCCGCATTGGCCGGTATTTGAGATATTCGCCGTAAAGATAACTGAAGTCGGGCTTCTGCTGCCGGCCGATCGCCGCGACGGCGCGGCGGATGATCCGCTCGGAGGGCTCGATTCCAATCTCGTCGGCTTCATACAAGGCGACCAAAACCGTACCGGCGACAAAACTGATCGAACTCGACGTCGGCTGGTTGGCCTGGTAGCGAAAGTCGTAGTAGCCCCAGCCTCCATCGACCGATTCGTACCGCTGCAGCATTTCCATCTGGTCGCGAACCAGCCCTTCGATCTCGCCCTGACGCTCCTCGTTGTCCGCGTGCCGGCGATGCAGCCGCACCAGCGCCTGGATCGAATAGCCGTGCCCCCAGACGTTGTAAATCGCATCGCCGCTTGCGCGGCGGAGTTTGGGGAGGTGCTCGAACAGCCACGCCTCCGCCTCGGTCAGCGACGCATCGATCTCCTCTCCCCGGTCCCCGTCCAGCTCGGAGCCCAATGCCTCCTGCATCTCGACCAAGGCAGCGACGCAGAGCGAGGTGGTCGCGGCGCGAAACGCGTGATGAGCTCCTGGCACCGGGGCGTAGATATTGAGTCCCTTTGTCCGCGTGGCCGAACCCCATGAACCGTTGGGGTTTTGCGACTCCAGCAGGAACGTAATCCCATTGCGAATCGAGCTGAGGACCACGTCGCGATCGACCGGGTCGACCTCCGGCATCTCCGGCGGCTGCTCAAAGTCCATCGACTCGGCCAGGTCACTCGGCTGGGACGGCGCCTCCGATTCCCCCTCCGACTGTGCCCCCGCCCCACGGCAGCACAGTAGAGCCAAGGCGAGCGTCGCGAGGAGGGTGGCTGGTGAATGTCGCATCGTCTGTGAAATCCCGGAGCGGAGCGTGTTAGGATCGTGCGGGAAAAAGTGTCCGTTACCTTTTGCGAGGGACTCGCCCTCCGGGTGCTTTGCACAAAAGGTCCGGGTGCTTTGCACAAAAGGTATCGGACACTTTTTTCCCGCTCATTGCTTACGTATCTGAACAACCAACCATCGCAGACATCGCAGAGACTTCGGAAGCTTTCCTCTCCGAACTCTCTGCGAGTCCGGCTACCTGGCGCATCCGCGTCGATGGCGGTGCGATGTCAAACGGTCAGCTCTCATCGGACGCATCGTCGTCGTCTTCGTCGTCTTCGTCCTTCTCGTCCTCGTACTCGTCCTTGTCCTTGTCCTTGTCTTCGTCCTTCCCGTCCTCCTCCTCGCTCGTCTCTCCTTCAAACTCAACCTGGCAACCCATGGTTGGCACGATCTCCTTGGCTGCGTTACCGAGTTTGACGGTCAAGACGCAGTCGTACTTGGCTTTGGCGAAGGGAGCCTCGGAGACCGATTTGACAGTGGCATCGAACGTTTGATCGGGGAATGCGTTCGGAGTCACCTGCGCCTTGGCACCGGCCTGAACGTACCGCCGTTGTTTTTCTGGAACGGTGAGTCGAACTTGCAGCGGATTGCGGGGAACGACCGTCGCCAAGACCTGATCGCCGGTGACTGACTTTCCCGCTTCGAGCGTCGACGGCTTGTCGCCGATGGCCCCGCGTGTCAGGGCTCCGTGGAACACGAACCCTGAGGTGGGCGCCGCGATCACCAGCCGTTTCCGTTCGTCACGCAGTTCCTGCAGTTTCTCTTCTTGATCCGCGAATTCCTTGCGTTGTTTGTCGAGTTCCTGTTCGCGACGCTTGCGTGCGAAGTCGAGTTCGCGGCGGGTGGTTTCGTAGCTCAGTTCAGCTCGCTCGAGACTTTCTTCGTGGTCCTCCTCCTCCCTGGGGACCTTCTGTTCGACCGTTTGGGTCGTTCGGATCTCGGCGCCTTCGAGCCGAAACTCGGCGCTTTCGACCGCTTGCCGTGCGCGTTTGAGCACGATCTCTTCGGACTCCTCGGTCAGGTCATCCTCGCGGTACATCTGTTCGAGCTGCTCGAGCTCCTCCTTCGCGTTCTCTAGGGAGAACTGGGCATTTTTGAGGCTGAACTCGGCTGATTTGACTTGGTGGTCCCGGTCGACTTGGACGAAGGTGTCATAGTCTTGCTGGGCCCGCTTGCGAGTTCGCTCCGCCGACTCCC
>CAYWXT010000237.1:0-8792 GCA_964462125.1 uncultured Pirellulaceae bacterium
AGACGGGCCTGCCAGCGAAGACGGGCCTGCCAGCGAAGACGGGCCTGCCAGCGAACGTGCCACGGTAGCGCCTGCTCCCGACACAGACGAGTCGCCCGAGCCGACGCGAAGCTCCAGCGAACCAGACGCCCGAGAACCAGACGCCCGAGAACCGCAGTCGGAGACCGTTGAACCAGCGGACGACTCTCGCGAACCGGAGATGACGCCCGACTCCGACGCAGAAGCTCCGGACGCGGTTGGCCCGGTGCTCGTTGAACCAGAACCGGCGGAACCAGACCCCGCGGAATCGGACGTGCGCGAGGAGGACGTGACCGATGCTCCGCCCGAACCGGGCTCAGGGCCGCGTGATTCCGAGGACACCGCAGAGTTGCCGGAGGACGAGCCGGAACCGCTCGACGCGTTCGCCAAGCTCGTTTCCGACCAATCCATGCTCGTGATCCGACGGGACGAGCAGCCTTGGGAGTGGATCTCCAAGGACGCGGCTCTCCAAGACGGCTCGACACTGATTTGCCCGCCGCTGTTCACCGCCCACCTGGCGATCGAAGCCGAAATCGGCGTGACGTTGCTCGGGCCAACCGAGGCGCGGTTGGAACGAACCTCCGAGGGTGACGTCGCGATCACGCTGGAAGCTGGACGCCTGCTGATCGCCGCCAACGAACCCGAAACCTCCCTGATCGTTCGGCTCGGGAATGAATCTTATCATTGCGAGTTCGCAGATCCGGAGGGGACCGTCGCGATCGAGTTCTCCTATCGCCGGCGCCCCGGCACCGATCCCCGTAATCCCGATCATCGCGAACCGATGATGCGGACGATGACATCAAAGGGGGTCATCTTGTGGGCATCACTGGCGGAGGCCGAGGAAGACGCGCCGAGCGAAATGGAAGCGATCGAGACCGGTTGGCAATGGGCGCGTCAAGGCAACTCGGACTCCGAGGTCTCCGAACTTGAATCAATGCCGCAGTGGGTCACCAACCCAGACCCGCCGCTGTCGTCGATCGACCGTGGCGCACGGGACGGTTTGCTCGATCTGGTGAGCAATGAACCCTCTCTGGAAAAGTCGCTCCGGGAAGCGATCGGCTTTCGGCGCGTGGAAGTCGGCGCGTTGGCTGCCCAAACATTGTTGATGCTCGGAAACCCCGACGTCTACTTCGGCGGCGATGGGGTCCTCAATCAAGACCGGCATCGAAATTATTGGGCGGACCATTTCTTGGCGTTGCAAGGGGCGATCGATCGGAGTGCCGAATCGGCGCGGAACATCGATGCGGCGATCGAACGAATGGCCTCCGCAGACCACGAAACGCTGTTCCGGCTGTTGGTCGGGTATTCGCAGCGACAACTCGAAGCGGGCGCCGACGCCGCGTTGGTCGAATACTTGGATTCACCTTCCATGGCGATCCGGGTCCTGGCAATCGAAAACCTCCGCCATATCACCGGCACGACTCTCTACTACAAGGCGTGGGAAACCAACCCGAAGCGACGCGATACCGACGTCAAGAAGTGGCAGGTCCGCTTGCGCCGAGGCGACATCCGCTGGCCAGAATGATCACCGCGGCTAACGAATCCACTCAGAGATCTGGGCCCATTCGGTCATCACCACGTCGGGGCGCAGCCCCTGGCACCGGGTGTCGTCGGCTCGCCGGCGGCAACTGCGGGCGTCGCCCGCAAACCAGGCCGTTCGCAATCCGGCGCGGGATGCCGCCCAGATGTCGTTGAGCATGTCGTTGCCTATGTACAACGCCTGATCCGGGGCGATCCCTCGCCACGCCAGTCCGCGGACCAGGACCTCGAATAGCCGCGCGGAGGGTTTCGCTTGACCGAACCGGTAGGAATAGACGCAAAGATTTAGGTCAAACCCGGAATCTTCGAGTGGTCCACCGGTCAAGGCCTCGACCAGCGGTGGCGTGAATGCTTGAGCATTGCTGACAATCCCCATCACGACACCGCGGCGATGAAGCGATTTCAGAAACTCGTCCGCCCCAGGCATCGGCCAGGTCGGATTGGCTCGCGATTCGTATTCGGCGGCCAGACGGACCACCCGCTCGGTATCGGACGCCAGATCGGTGAGCCCAGCGGCGGTGAGGGTTCGTCGCCAGGCTTCGAACAGGTTGACCTCCGGACGTCTCTCCGCCGTCGCTGCTGCCGCTACGTTCATCGCGCGGATCTGATCGCGGAGAGCTGCGGCGGTTGGAATCCCCGCTCCGGGCCCCTGCCATCGGATCGCCGCCATCGCTTCGGCCATCGGATCGGTCAGCCGGTCTGCCCGGTCCGCAGCATTGCTAAGTTTGTTGCCGGCCACGTCGCCCGTAACCGGACCCTCTCCTTGCGCGGTCCCAGCGGCGGCCGGCTGGTTTTCGGTGGTGCCGATGTCGCCGCTGCCGCTGATCACCAGCGTCCCGTAGACGTCGAAGATCACAGCATGGATGTCGGGAAGTGTCGCCAATCGTGGCTCGACATCGGTCGGCACCACGCCCATCGGAGTTCGATGGCGAACGACCGCCTCAAGCCAAGGGTGTGCCACCGTCACCGGCAAGCGTCTCCGTGCGGCAAGGAAAAAAAGGATGGGTCCGGGCAACCAGTTCGACCGCCTGCCCCGCATGCTCGCAGCCATCCACGACGCGATCGGCGTCCGATCCGATGACAGCTTCATAGATCGACCGCAGCTGCTCGCCCTGACGGGCAAGAGAAAACGACTCCTCGATCACCGACCGATTATGCTCGACCACCTCGGGCGGAGTCGTTTGCGACATGCGTTCGATTAACGATGCCGACCGCTGCTTTGTCTCGGCTTCGAACCCCGGATCTCGGGCGAGGCATTCGAGAACGTCGACTTGGCGCTCGGGCGTCAGTTGAGCGAAGTCAATCGAGTCAGAGCTTGTGTCCATTCGCGAGGGCATCGCTGGACGGAACGCCTCGGGGAGCCCACTGAAAGCGGCGCGATTGGCGCGGGCTGAGTCGTCTCGAGCCGCCCGCAGCCACTCGTTTGAACCAGGGACCGGGATCTGACGATACAGGGAATCGAATCGCAAGCCGGCGTCGGCAAAGTCATCGGTCGCGCTCGGGATCCGCCTCGCGATCACGCCGCGCCCCGCCAACCAGGGCTCTAAAAATGCCATCCCGAACCCTTCGGCGACGCTGGTCGAAATGACAAACTCGCTGGCGGCCAAGTTGAGCGGATAACTGATCTCGGGGTGATGGGCGGCATCGAAAATCGTTCGAGGCGCGACCGCGCCGGCAACCTGTTTCCAACGCCGGTACGACGCTGCCTCCACCGGCGTCGTCGGACGTAGCGTCAGCCCGCCGAACATGTCCGCCGGTAACCAGCGGCAAAGCAAAAGGAACTCGCCGACGTTCTTTCGCCGGATGCCGCGAACCGGATAGAGGCACCACCGCGCCGTCGCCGGAAGGTCGAAGCAGCGGCGGACCTGTGACAATGCCTGGTCTCGGTGCGGCGTCCCGTTTCCACACGAGCCCGCAGCCTCGCCAAGTTTGGCGACACTGTTCGGCAACCAATGAAGCCGCGGCGGTGGGACGCCGAGCCGGGTCAGCACTGAGGCGTCACCGCGGGTCAACGTCGCATAGTGAATCTGGGCCGCCACAGGGTAGAGAAAACGATCGAGCTCAGGCGGCTCCGACGCTCCCGTCGCGTGGATCAATCCGCCGTAATTTTCCGGGCGATTGTCTTCGGCAAAGTCATGGATTTGGAGCAGCAGTCGCCAGCGATCCGCTGCCAAACAGCGGATTGCGGCGGGGGCAGCCGTATTCTTGCCGAGGCTGTGATTGTGCCAGTGCAGCAACGTGTTGGCGGGAGAGCAGCCGAGGTCGGCAAGATGTTCACGGAGACGAGCTTCGATCATTCGCCCCCGACGATTGGCCGATCCGCCAGCGATTCCTGGAGGGTCGTAATCAATCCCCTCGATCACGATCTGCTCGGTCGCCGCCCGCGTCATCTCGGACAAGCCGCCCTGTCGCGGGCCCGAAGCCAGAACAATCCGTCCGTCGAAGCCGCTTTCCCGCAATGCCCAAACGTGGTTCTCGGCGACCTGGGTCACCCCTCCCCGCTCATAATGACAGTGCAGGATGATCACGTTCACGCCGTTCCCCCCCCCCGACCAAGTGAAGAGGCTCTGTCTGAAAATCCGTCCGGTGGTCGGTTCAGGCCACCTGAGCGGCCCGCCGCGGGGAGGTGACCAACCGGCCATCTTTCATGCGATAACAGACATCGGCGGCTTCGGCAATCGTGTCATCGTGGGTGATCATCACGATGGTCAGTCCGTCCGATTCATTCAATTCTCGGAGCAGCTGCAAGATCTCCTGGCCGGTCTCGGTGTCGAGGTTCCCCGTCGGCTCATCGGCCAACAGCAGATCTGGCTCGTTCATCAGTGACCGCGCGATCGCGGCCCGCTGCATCTCTCCGCCGCTCATCTCGCTCGGCTTATGCCCGGCGCGGGGCAGCAGTCCTACGCGGTCAAGCATCGCCTCGGCCCGCAGGCGCGCCTGTTTGCGCTGACGGAAATAACCCCACACGGTGTGGCCGATCATCGTCGGCGCCAGGACGTTCTCAAGCGCCGTCAATTCAGGGAGCAGGTGATAGAACTGGAAGATGATTCCGACCTGGGCGTTTCGGAACGCATCCCGTTCACTGCGGGAGGCGTTATCGACGCGGCGATCGCGAAACCAGACCTCGCCCGAATCGGGGCGATCCAGAGTCGCCATGATGTGCATCAGCGTACTCTTGCCACTGCCACTGCGGCCGACCAGCGCCGTCACTTTGCCGGCCACGACATCGACCTCCACACCACGCAAGACCGGCAACTCCAGCCGGTCCTTGTGGTAGCTCTTGTAAATGCCGGAGGCTCGCAGGATGACGTCGTCATTCATCGAGGGGAAACCGTTGAAGCGAAGCGTTGAAACAAACCGGGACGAAGGTGTCGAAGCGGCGAGGGGGCGGCTCATTCAAACCGCAATGACTGGACCGGGTCCATCCGCGCCGCCCGCAGGGCCGGCAGGACGCTGGCGGTGACCGCGATCGCGATCGCCCCAGCCATCACCCAGACCAGCGTGAGCGGCCGGACGATCGTCGGGATCTCATTGAAATAATATACCGTCGGGTCAAACACCTCCTGACCGGTCGCCATCTCAACCACCCCGGCGACTGCGTTGATGTTGTCGACAAACACCAGTCCGCCGACGAGCCCCACCCCGCTGCCGACGATCCCGAGCAACAGCCCATAGCTGAGAAAGATGCTCATCACACCGCTCCCCGACGCACCGAGTGCCTTGAGCGTTCCGATGTCGCGTGTCTTCTCGACCACGATCATGAAGAAGGTTGCCAGGATCCCGAAGCCGGCCACCGCGATGATCAGGAACAACAGAATGTTCAGGATCGTCGTCTCGAGCTGGACCGCGGCCAAAAGCGGTCCCTGCATGTCCCGCCAAGTCTGGATGTTGTAGGCGTACTTCTCCGGAGGAAATCGACGCCGGAGGGCATCGCGGACAGCGTTCAGATCGGCCCCCTCGGCAAGCTTGAGCTGAATCGTGGTCACCCGGCGGACGCCCGTCTCCGGGTTGATCATGCCGCGAAAGTCCTGCAAGCGATCGAGCTGCACGAAGGCAAAGGTGCTGTCGTATTCACTCATCCCCGACTCGTACAGATCGACCACCGTGAACTGTTGATTGATGACCTTCGTGTCGTCGGCGGCGTTGGGAAACATCATCCGGACGTCGTCGCCGGGCCGGCAATAAAAATGATCGCTGACCTCATTGGTCTCGTCGCGATGTTTGGTGCTGCAGGTCGCAATGCCCAGCACGATCCCCGGAAATTGCTCCGTCTCCCGGTCGAACTCATGGGCCCCCTCGCTGTCGGATTCCCCCAGCAATTCCGATGGAACCAAATTGCCCATCGATGGGCCCTCGGACACCGTCGCGTCGCTGCTCTGCGAGGCATTGTCCATCGACTCGATCAGCTGGCGTTCCGCTTCAAGCATCTGTTCGTAATTGGCCCGCTTGCGGCGATAGCCCCACCCCCAATCCGCCATCCGGTCGCGGTCAGGATAGCCGTCCTCCCGAAGTTCAAAACTCGCATGCTCCTGGTTCTCTGGATGAAGCAGGTAACGCCCGAAATGACTGACGTCGTCGTACGTCTCGACGTCGATCCCCACCAGATTGACGTGTCGGTTGATCTGCTGGCCGTTGAAGTCGATCGCCAGCATCGCGGGCACGTGGACGCTGACCGACGTCCCCTCCAGATCATCACCCACCACCTCACGGACCACCTTCAAATGCCCATCCGGGTCGGGCATCCCGGAACTGGTGTGACACTCAATCAGGATGTCCGACGCCAACCCATGCAGCCGCTCGTGCATCTCGGCCGAAAACCCCGCCATCACGCTGTTGACGACGATCAGCGTGGCTACCCCCAACGTCACGCTAATGATCGACGCGAGCGCGATGTATCTCGTTCGCAGATAGCGAAAACAGAGCAACCAGCGATACATGGCCGTTCCTTCGGCAGGGTGTCCCAATCAAATCCAACATCAAAGCCCGCGCGACCGCACCGGTCGACGAGGACTTTGCGTGAAGCCGACTTTAGAGGAGAAGCGATGAGAAGGTAAACGGCAATCCGTAGAAGCGAATCCCGGTGGGTTTGCGCAAAAAGAAAGCTGGGCTGAATGACACAGGCATGAGTCGCGGGCTGCTAAATGTGGCGCGGGCGGGCGATTGCTAGCACTACCGGCAGTGCTAGCAATGCCGCAGAGCCGTGCTCGCCGAGACGCGAACGGTCCCGTCCCCGCGTTCACTTCCACCGCGCCCCGACCGCAAGTCGGCCGAAGCCGTCGCAGTCCTCGCAGTAAAAGAGGGTCCGAAGTCGGTTAAAGTTGCCCGCGGAACCGGCAAAAAACTCATTTCTTAATATTTCTCGGGTGTCGACGCGCCGAATTTAGCTTCGTACGCCCCCCCTAGACTTCGGCGCGAATTGGGAATGGCCCCCCCGGCTGGAACAGCACCGCTGCGATCAGCAGCTATGGTGGCTTTCTGGCCTGGTCCCTGAGTATTCCGCCTATTGAACGCAAGAATGTATTATCAGTTACACAGGCGCGCTGCGGTGCTGTTGGGTTTTTCCCTCCTTTGTTCACCTGCGCCCGTGACGGCAGCCGATGGTACTGCACCGGCCCAGAACTCGCCCCTGGCAGCTCATCAGGGGGGAAGCGGAATCTCCACCGGAGCGGCGTCGGCGTTGGACCTCACTGCGGATACCGGACGATTGGAATCGTCCTCGAAGGCGGCTTCTGGTGCTGGCGCTCCCAACGGGTTTCACGAAACGGTGTCCGGCGTTCGAGACGCGCCGCGGGGAGACGTGCCAGCCGAACAGAACGCCGAAGATGGCCAGTCGACTGGTCGATTGGAGGAACTCTCCAGCAAGTTGGACCGGCTCCACGCCGAGTTGGACGCTTACCAGCGGGAATTGGAAGCGGACGAATCGGAACTCAACGACGAGCCGACCGTTTCGATCGGTGGCCGCGTCCACCTCGACTACTGGGGATTCCCCGAGAGCGATCCAGGGATCAACGTCATCGAGAATAACGATGCGAGGCACGACCCCGAAAATCGATGGCAATTCCGGCGGATCCGGCTGGAGATGGGAGGCACCGTGCCGGACAACATGGTCTGGCGGATCCATGTCGACTTCAATAACCCGCAGACGCCGGAAATCAAAGACGTATATCTCGGCTGGACCGGCCTGCCCAACAATCAGACGTTGATCCTGGGCAATCAAAAGCGCCCCCACGGACTGGACCACCTCAACAGCAGTCGGTTCAACGTCTTTATCGAGCGGCCAATGGCGGTCGAATCGTTCAATGAAGACGCCCGCCGATTTGGCTTGGGGATGTACGGTCACAGCGACGACGAATCGACCGGCTGGGGTTACGGCATTTATAACCTGGAAAACATCAATACCGACGGCCGGTTCATCGGAGATTCGATGCAGATGGGTGGCTACGGCCGGTATTGGCGAAGTCCTTGGTACGACGAGACCAGCGGAGGCCGTGGCTACTGGCACATGGGTCTTTCCGGCGCGGTCGCCCATCCGGACGGAGACGCGGAATTCGATCTAGACCAGAACCACAACGAAGGCCGTTTCCGGACGCGTCCGTCAGCACGCAGCGATCAACGCTGGCTCCACACCGGGCGAATCCCGGGAGCCGATTGGTACGAGACGCTGGCGCTGGAATCGATCCTGAACATCGGCAGTTTGCAACTTACCGGCGAGTACTTCTTCACGGCGCTGCAGCGTGATCGCTTGGTGCCACCTGGCGGTTTCGAAGATCCATTCAGCCCGCCACTGGATGACGACTTTTTCTTTCATGGCGGTTACCTCTACGCTTCGTATTTTCTGACCGGCGAATTCAATCCCTACAGCCGAACCAGTGGAACACTACAGCGGGTCCATCCGCACGAGTATTTTTTCTTCGTTGATCGTTTCCGTGGCGGCCGCGGCGGCGGCTGGGGAGCCTGGCAAGTAGCCCTTCGCTACGATTACATCGATCTGACCGACGGCGGGGTGCGCGGCGGGGTCGGCAACCTGGTCACCGGCGCATTGAACTGGCACTGGACTGCCCATTCGAAAGTACAGAACAACCTCATCTGGGGAGACATCGCCGACAGCGGCAATGCCGGGCCTTTCGACGGCGGCGACTTCTGGATCCTCGGCATGCGTTTCATGATCGACTTCTAAGTTTCGTGCGGGAAAAAAGTGTCCGGTACCTTTTGCGAGGGACTCGCCCTCCGGGTGC
>CAYWXT010000238.1:0-8760 GCA_964462125.1 uncultured Pirellulaceae bacterium
GGATCGATTCCCTGCTCACTGCGAGTCCGCGCTCCGTGGCCAAGCCGTCCCCGGCCACCAAGCCGCAGCGGTGCAATCTTGATGCCAGATCATATGCCCCGTTCGGCCAAATGCGAACGCGAATCGAACGTGCTTCCCCGTGGGGTGCGTTCTGCGCCCAAGTAGGCGACACTGAGGGGACGGCGTTTCCGCGTTCCTTCTCTCTTTTCCCCAAGGTGGTGTGATGTTGCGACATGTGCCAGGAATGGGATCATGGTGTTTGACACGACCGATGCTCGTCGGCTGTCTCGTTGTGACTGCCGGGGCGACCATCGCTGCCGCGGAGAAGGAGCATTATTCGATCGATGTGGGAAAGCTGGTTGCCGACTTCAGCCCCGAACGGATTGTCTCGGATGATGCAGTACGGCAAGCCAGCTTTTACCAGAAGGACGTCGCGCCGCGGGTCGTCATTGCCAATGGCGGTGAAGCCTATATGCTGGCTGCGGCGAATCCGAACAATGCGTACCTCGGATATCGGATCATTGGTGAGAAGCCGAAGGGAAAGGCGACCCAGGGCAGCGTGTACCTGCTCCGCCGGGACCCAGAACATCGACGCGATCCGGTTTTAGCCAAGTTCGATTTTGAGGTGCCGGACGAAGTCGCGAAACCGGCGAAACGAGAAGACTTTCTGCGAGCCAAAGGACGGCATTTCTTACGGTTGTGGTCGGAAGAGATGGCCGGCTCAGCCGTCTTTCGGCATCTGGCGGTGAGCTGCTTGTCAGAGATTGGCGAGTCGACCGATCGCGATTCCCAGGCTTGGCCACGCCGTCGACCGGAGGGGGTCGATCGGACGATCCAAATGATGAGCGGTGGCCGGGCGGTGAGCGAGAACCTGCAGTTGGACCAGCAACTCCCCGACACGACCGATGACGGGGAAGCCTTGGTCGACCTGAAGACGATCGAAGGGATCACGGTCACGGAAATCGACTGGAAGTCACGCCTGACGGATCAGCCGACCGACCTCGATCCGCTGGCCCGCGCGATTCCGCATGACCAGTACGCGGTCTTTGTCTCCTCCTTCCCGGCGTTGACCGAGTTACTCGACCGCTCTGGCGACTTGGTACGCCCGCTGACCGGACCGTTGGAGGAACAAAGTCGCACGGTCGATGTGATCGGGTTTTACCAACGGCAGTTAGGATTGCCGCTGGACACGGTGACGCGGCAACTCGGAAAGAGAATGATCTCGGAGGTTGCGATCACTGGATCCGATCCCTATTTCCGCACCGGCACCGATGTGGCGGTGTTGATCAACAGCGATCAACCGCAGCTTCTGCACCAAGCCATTGTTGCATTGGTCGAGAGTCAAGCGAACCTTCAATGGGCGGTCGAGCGATCTCAACAACAGATTGCTGGTCGAAAGGTGATCGGCTGGGAAAATCCCTCCCGCGATTTTAGTAGCGTCGTCACGGCGACCGACGACGCCGTGATCGTGACGAATTCATGGACCCAGGTGACTCAGATCCTGGATTGCCTCGATCGGAATCGTCCCTGCCTCGATGAGCTGGACGAGTACCGGTTCTTCCGCCAGCGGTATCGACGGGGCGAAGGAGACGAGTCGGCGTTGTTGATGATCAGCGATGCGACAATCCGGCGATGGTGCGGTCCGGAGTGGCGGATCGCCGCGTCTCGCCGGACCCGGGCGCGGGCCAGGATCGCCGATGTTACTGTGAAGAACGCCGATGCGTTGATCCACGGCGAAGTGACGGAGTTGCGTCGTGTTGATCCGGCTCGGGATGAGGGGCCGGTGGCGCGCGGGGACGGTCCGCCCCGGCGGGACGGACGTACGGTGGCGCGCGGGGACGGTCCGGCCCGGCGGGACGGACGTACGGTGGGGAAACTTGAACTGACGCCGGTTGGGGTGGTCTCTTCCAGCTACGGCAGCCTTCGCTTTCAAACGCCGATCTCCGAGTTGAACCTGACGCATGCGACCAAGGACGAGGTGCAGGCGTACGAAGCATGGCGCACCCGGTACGAGCGCCGCTGGCGAAACGTGTTTGACCCGATCGCCTGCCGGATCTCACTTCGCCCGAACGAACTCCATGCCGACCTGTCGGTGATCCCGCTGATGCTCGGAACCGAGTACCGATGGTGGGTCGATCTCGTCGGAGAGGCAACGCTGGCCGTTGACGCCGGCGACCGGCATCCCGACACACTTGCATCCTTGTTGTTTGCTCTCGACGTTGACGGGGCGGCATTTCGATTTGCACGAGCATTCGTCGGTCGCAACCAACCAGTGGACGTGGATCCGTTGAGCTGGGTCGACGGGGCCATCCATTTCTACCTCGACACGGACGAAGCGTGGATGAAGCAGCTGAGTGAGCAGTCGCCTTGGGAACGGAATCCGGAGAAGGAGGCGTCCGACGCGCCGATCGGAATCTACGTTCCCTCGCGGGATAGCTTGCGTCTGGCTGCATTCATGGTCGCCGTGCGTGACATGATCGAACGGTTCGCTCCCAATACGGTCACGTGGGGAACCGATACCTATCGGGATATGAAGTTCGTCACCATCACGCCGGAGAATTTGACGTCGGTCGGGCCCGATACTCAATGGTTCTATGTGACCACGCCGGACGGGCTGACGATCAGCCCGAATCGGGGTGTGATCGAAAGGGCAATCGATCGGCATCTGGAGCGAATGGCGAAGCAAAGCCATGAACCGTCGCAGTCAGGGGAGCCGACCGATGCGGAGCAGAGCGCCGCCGAAGACGCCGGCCGCCGGCAAGCGGAACTCATGGTCACCGGCAAGGGGGTGCGGGCATTGGTCGATATCGAACCAACCCGAGTTCTCCGCCGGGTCCATCGCGCCAGCTGGAGTAACCTGCCGATCCTCAATTACTTCCAAGATCGGTACCCGGATCGCGATCCGGTTGAGGTCTATCGAAAACTGTTTGGCGAAACGATTGTCGAGCCGAGTGGGGGCCGATACGAATGGAATGCCGAGCGGCAGACGTATGTCTCGTCACTGCACGGCTACCATCTCGAACCGCAGGCAGGCCCCCGGGTCAGTCCCGAGTGGGCTGCGGAGGATCGGTTGCGTGCAACGGTTGCGTTTACCGACGGAGGTCTGCGCGCGACATTCACGGTAACCCAATCTCAGTGAGCCATGCGGATGCTCAGCCCGGGAAAACCGGTTGCGATATGCCAGCGGGGTGTCCCGCAGTTCGAGCTGTCTCCAAAGAGGTTCTTCCGGGAGTTTAGTGGCGGACTGGCAGCACGAAGTGCTGTTACTGTTGGTCGGAGGCCTTCGTTTGGGGGCTTTGTTGGTGAGATCCGAGGGAGTGACGCGATGATCTACACGCCTGCATGCTCCGCAGCTCCAACCCTCTCCGAGGAAGGCAGCTACCTCGATTGCATTCCGACAACAACCAGCGAGCATCCGCTCGCTGCCACGAAGTCCCGGGCGCGCCGATTCGGTTAGACTGAGGGATTGGATCACATCGTTCCTCGTACCGGTGAGTCAGTCATGGTCGGCTACGACGCGTCAATCGAACAAACGATGGTGAACTCTGGACCAATCGGTCCACCCGCGAGTTGTCCGATGCGCTGTCGCAACACGGCGTCTATGCCTGTCCCAACACGGTGGATCGGTTGCTTCGCGAAGAGCTTGAACTGGGCCGCAGGCAAGCCTGCAAGGATCTGGCCATCGGCCACTCGCCGGATCGCGATGCCCAGTTCAAACGGATCGCGGAGCTCCGCGAGCATTACGCCATGTGGGATCTGCCGATCATCAGCGTTGACACCAAGAAGAAGGAGTTGCTGGGCAATGTCCACCGGCCCGGTACAGCACGAACCGATGCTCAGGTGCACACGTTCGATCACGACTTTGCCATCGCCGCCGACGGCAAGGTTATTCCCTACGGCATCTATGACGTGACGGCCAACGAGGCTTTGATAACGCTGGCCCAGGGCAGCGACACGGCCGAGTTGGTCGGTGATTCCATTCGGCTGTGGTGGAACCGCATGGACCACTCCGCACATCCCTACATCCTATCTGATTACGCTCACTGCGCGCGGTATGGCAACAGCATGCCGACGCGCCGACGGTATTCCTCGTACGCCACGCCATGGTGCCCCCTGAGATCCCGCTCTTCGAAGGCCACGCCAATTAAAATGTACGCGGTCATCAGCAGGGCGAATGCGAGGCGGCTGGCGCTCATCGTCGGTGCCGCCCAGAACGCCACGATGAAGCCCAACATCAGCGGGTGGCGGACCCACTTGTAAACCGACCGCTCCACGAACCGCGGCGGCTCGTACGGCCGACCGCGCAGGTGCAGCCACACCTGCCGCAGGCCGAACAGATCGAAGTGATCGATCAGAAACGTGGTGTAGAAGACCAATGCCCAGCCGATCGCGAACAGCGCCCAGAGCACCGTCCTGGCCGCGGGGCTGGCGACCTCCCACACGGTGCCGGCGACGGGCTGCCACTGCGACATCAGCAGCCCGAGTAGCACGGCGGCGATCAGTACATACGTGCTCCGCTCGGCCGGCGTTGGCACGACGCGCGTCCACCACCGCTTGAAGGACGGACGGGCCATAACCGTGTGCTGCAGCCCAAACAGTCCGACCAGCCCGGCGTCGATCAGGAGCGCAAGCCACCAAGCCATCGCCGGGGAGCCGTGGACCGATCGCGGAACGGCGATCCCGCCCACGAAGCCGATCAGATACAGAATCGCGGCGAGCGCCAGCACGTAAGCGGCGACGCCGTATGCGAACACCATCAACCGGCCCATCCTGTGATCTCCGCGAGTTGACATATCCCAACTAGCTCCGGCCCAACCCGGCGCTGACCCTTAATCTATTCGATCGTACCGCCGGGCCCAGGGCTGCTGCAATGGCTCTAGTGCCTCGCGTCCTTCAGAGACAGGAGTTTCTGGGGAACGATCTATGTCTGCAATGTTGAGCCGGAAAGTTCCCTCGAACAGCGGGTGGGACTCCGTAAGGCGATCCGCAATCGGCCCGGCCGCCATCACGTAGTCGATGCGATGCTTCGCCATATCGGCCTTGATCGTCAGACCCTTCCCCTCACCGACTTTGGCGAAGGTGTCGATCTGGCCAGCGTCGGTCCACAGTTTGTGCTCGTTCGTGTCAGGACCGTGGTTCAGGTCGCCGATTAGAAGCGTAAAACGTCCTGCGTCCAAATCGGCTTTCATGGAGCCGACGGCAAAGAAAAGGTGACGATCCCAACGAAGCCCGGAGTTCCCTGCACGCCAAGCGAGACGCATTTTTGACGGTGCTGGAACACCCTCACCTGCCGCTGCACAACAACCTTTCCGAGAATGGCATTCGTGACTATGCGCGGCTCCGCAAAATCAGTGGCGGAACCTGCAGCGACGAAACGCGTCGCTGCCGAGACACGTTCATGAGTTTAATACACCGTGCCGCAAGTTGAGCATTCGTTTTCAGTCGTATCTCCGGGACCGACTTACCGGCCGTGGCGAAATCCCCATGCTCTCGAGTTTGATGAGAACGGTTGCACAAGAGTCCGAGGCAACGTCCACTCCCGCTGGACCAGGGTCGCGTCACTTCCTCCGATCCCACCAAAAAAGTCCCCGAACGAAAGACTCCGACCCCATCGATAACAGGCCGTCCTGCCGGCCTGCCGCCAAAACTAGAGAAAAACCCGGTCGGATTAGGCGTGGCGTGCATCCGCATCGGGTGCATTTCCGCTGCGGTACGCACGTACCGTGCCGATAACAAGTGTGATGGCTGTCAGAGGGACGACAAATCCAAGCATCACCGCAGCAAAATTTCGTGTCAACGACGGGACGGTAGCCGCAACCACCATAAATCCTGTGTAGGCGCAGTAATAGAGCAGGAACAAAGCACCTTCCCAGCGGGCGATCCGATGCTCGGTAAAGAAGATCGGGAGACAAGCGATTGCGACGACGATCATCACCGGAATATCAAAACCGAATGCCGCGTCAGAGACCGCCACTCCTTCGGCGGAGACGAGGCTCGAGATTCCCAGCACTCCCATAATGTTGAAGATATTGCTGCCGACGACGTTGCCGAGGGCAACATCGGACTGGCCGGTCAGTGTCGATTGAACGCTGACAGCGAGTTCGGGCGCACTGGTCCCAAACGCCACGACCGTCAGTCCAACGACCAAGGGAGAGATTCCGATCGCCGCCGCTAACTTGGAGGAACTGCGAACCAGCAGTTCCGCTCCCGCCGTCAGGATGACAAGTCCCAGAACCAGTGTCAAAATCACCAACATAAAAAGCCTCGCTGACGTCACCTGCCTGGCCGGATAGCAATGCAGCCATAGAGGAATCAATGCACGACGTCGCGATCATCGGCGGAGGTATCGCCGGCTTGGCTACGGCAGCACGCCTGCAGGCACAAGGGCTCTCGACCGTGACGCTGGAAGCCCATGGTCAGCCGGGCGGTTGCGCGGGGTTCTATCGCCGAAAGGGATTTTCGTTCGACGTCGGTGCGACGACGCTCGTCGACTTCGAGCCTGGTGGTGTCGGCGGAGAGTTGTTGGAATCGATCGGGATGCCGCCGATTTGTGGCGAGCCGCTGCCGGGCTATGTCGCTTGGCTACCCGACCGCCGCGTCATACTGCATCGCGACCGCCAGCGGTGGGCCGTCGAGCGGACAGCTACCTTCGGCGAGACTCCGGCCCTTCGGCAATTTTGGAGGCTGCTGGACCGAATCGCTGATGTATTCTGGCGTGCCTCTCGGCGCGGCGCCCGGCTTCCGCTCCACCGTCCGGCCGATGTCGTTCGTGCGGTTCAGTCGGTCGGGTTGGCGAACCTGCCTTTGGCGCGTTATGCGACCTGGACGATGGGCGACGCTCTTCGCGCTCATGGTTTGCAAGATGACTGGCCGCTGGTCGGCCTGCTGGCGATGCTTATCGAGGACACGGTACACAGCACCGTGGACGAGGCCCCGCTGATCAACGCTGCTTTGGGAGTCACCATCCGCGGAGCCGGCCTGACTCGTGCTAGTGGAGGCATGCGGGGATTTTGGCGGGCATTTACAGACCATTACCGCAAGTTGGGCGGATGCCTGCGCGTCGGCTGTCCGGTCACGCGGGTCACTGGCCATCAAGGAGAGTTTACTCTCGAAACCCGGCGCGGTAACTTTGCGGCTCGCCAAGTGGTGAGCGCCGTGCCGGTCGAACTGACAGCTCAGCTGGCTCCACAGGCTGTGACGAGACGGCTGGAGCCGTACCTGCGCCGGGACGCTGGATCCAGAGGCGGTGCTGCTGTTGTCTTCTTAGGAGTGCCGGAAGAGGAAGTCGCTGGCCAAGAATTCACCCACCACCAGTTGCTCCAGGACTACGCAGCCCCACTAGGCAACGGGAACAACATGTTTATCTCGGTCTCCTCAGGCGGTGACATTGCGAGCGCGCCGCCTGGCCACCGGGCGGTGATGATTTCGACGCATTGCCAGCTGGCGCCGTGGCAACGGCTTTCAACAGACGAATATGGACGCTGCAAGGCGGAACTGGGCAACCATCTGGTTTCGCTCTCTCGCCGGGTTTATCCCCGGCTGGGCACCAACCCACGGGTCTATGAGATCGGCACGCCACGAACATACGAGCGATTCACCCGCCGCCCGCATGGAGCCGTGGGCGGTTTGCGGCAGACGCTGGCAAACTCCAACCAGCACGCGGTTCCACACGAGATGGGGGTGCCTGGCTTTTGGTTAGCTGGTGATACCACTTGGCCGGGTCTGGGTACGGTGGCGTGCGTGCTGGGCAGCCGCATCGTGGCCGAAGGCGTACTCCGGCGCGCACGTCGATTGTTAGCTGGACGCCGCCGAATGTCGCAGTTTCACAAAGGTGCCGTCGATGCTCTCGCCGCGATCCGCTGAATCCGCGCTGCCTTCCTTATCCGCATTGGGCCCCGGTCTGCTGACCACGACTGCCGGGCAGCGCCGGTTGGCACTGACGCGGCCCTTCCTTGGGCTGCTGGCATATGCGTTGGCGGCGCAGGCCCAGTGGTGGTGGCTCACACCTCTCCTGGTCTTCTTGATCTTCGTGGCGGTTGTCACCGTCACTCATGATGTGGTCCACGGTGCACTCGGGCTGAGCCGCCGCCAGACCGAGTGGGCGCTGTTCGTGATGGGAGCGCTTCTGCTGGAAAGCGGTCATGCTTACCGGCTCACGCACACCCAGCATCACCGCGTTTTTCCAGGAGCTGATGATCCGGAGGGGGAGCCCGCGCGGATGACGCTGGCGCAAGCTGTTCTCTATGGCCCGCTTTTTCTGCCACGACTGTGGTGGTGGGCGTTCCGAAAAACCGCTGGAGATACGCGACAGCGTCGGTGGCTGCTCGCCGAGGCGGCGTGGGCCATGACGATTGTCCTTCTGGGATTTCTGCTGTGGCCGTGGACGCCGGCGCTACTCGTCTACGCATCGCTCGTGATCGTTGGAAGCTGGTGCTACTCGCTGCTGACTGTTCACCTGCCCCATCACGATTACGGTGAAACGCCGCTCACCCAGACGCATACGCTCCGCGGCACGATTATTCCCGCTCTCTTTTTGGAGCTCACGTACCACTTGGAACATCACCTCTATCCGCAAGTCCCCAGCCACAATTTGCCGGAACTATCGCGCCGGCTCGAACCATATTTTGAAAAAGCTGGCGTCGAGCCGCGCCGGGTTCCGTAGAGGCGCAAGGCGGTCGCGCGGCACGTGCCGGTCGCGGCGTCGATTGGCCTGGAAGGCTGACATCGACGAAATGGTGGCCACCACGTCCGTTGTTTCAC
>CAYWXT010000239.1:0-8684 GCA_964462125.1 uncultured Pirellulaceae bacterium
AAACATGAGCGGATTCGTCTGCCCCGACTGCGGCAAAACCTACGACATCTTCGGCACAGGCGGCGCCCGGGAGAAGGCCGAGGCGTTGGACGTGCCATTTCTCGGCGGGCTGCCGATCGACATCTCGCTGCGGATTGCCGGGGACGAGGGGCGTTTGGCCGAGGCGTTGCGGGAGGACGACCGGGCGCGGGCACCGTTTGAGGCGGTCGCCAAGGCTCTGGTCCGCAACTTGGCGCAGCGCACCGCCGCGAGCCCGCCGAAACCGACGCTGCCGACCCTGTAGTGACGCTGGCCACGAAAAAACCACGCCGGAAAAAAATTCGCGGCGTGGTTCGCGTGTCAGCGGAAAAGGCTTGAGTGCGGGACGGATCCCGCGAATCTCAGCGCCGCTTCTTGGCGGCCTTCTTCTTCGTCGCGCGCTTCTTCGTAGCACGCTTCTTGGTCGCCTTCCGCTTGACGGCCTTTTTCTTGGCCGCCTTCTTCTTCGTCGCGCGTTTCTTCGTCACGCGCTTCTTGGCAGCCTTCTTCTTGGTCGCGGCTTTCTTGGCTGCCCGCTTCTTGGTGGCGCGCTTCTTGGTCGCACGTTTCACCGCCGCTTTCTTCTTCGTCGCTTTTTTCTTGGCCACGTTCTTCCTCCGCGAGAAAGGAAACGTTGGCGAGTCATTGTGGCTTGCGAAACGTTCGTCTCGAAAGCCACCGGCCACGGCTCACCAACATCGACTCGTGAGACTGAATGACCGAGCTTCGACGTCCACGTCGACCATGCTCGTTCACTCAGTCGAACAAAAACTTGCGGTAACTGTACGCGGTTCGACGATTTCCGCAACATCTTTTCACAAAAAAAGTGCTTGCACCGAAAAGTTTTTTTGCTATGGATGACCGCGCGCCACGGTCACTTTGGCGCCTCACACGTGCCATCGACACGTCCGCGACACTCAACGGCGCGCTTCAATAACGCCAGCCACCATGCATCTGCAGCAACTGAAAGTTCGAGATCGCGAGCGACAAAAAGAGGATACCGAGAAAATACGAACCGGTGCGAAAGCCGTACATCGCCATCAAGCCAGCGGCGATCAGGCTGATCCACAACGATTGCTCGGTGCGCCCGCCGACAAGCGACACGACCGAACGCATGATGCGACCGCCATCGAGCGGCCAGACGGGAATCAGGTTCAGCAGCGCCCAGAGCACACTCGGAAAGGTGTAGAACGTGACCAGCGCGAACAACCCAGCACTGTCGATCGGTTCGCCCTCGAGCACGCCGGGAATCCGGCCCAAGCCTGCCGGCATGAACGCGAACGCGATTACCTGGTACCCGAACCACTTGAACAAACCCACCAACAGTATCGCCGAGGCGATCTGCGCCAACGGCCCTGCTGCCGCGATCCAAAGATCCTGCGTCGCCCCCAGGTTCGTCGGCGAAAACCCGCGCGTGCTCGAAAATGTGCTCCGTGGAACCGCCAGCCCGCCGAAGTGATAGAGGATCACCGAGGATTCGATGCCGTACATGCGGAACGCGAAGGCATGTCCCAGTTCATGAATCAGGATCGACACCAACACGCAGACGCCCCACAGCAACAGCAGGGGAAACCGTCCTGGACTTTCCATCCCGAGCATGCGGTCGATGCCGTCGACCAACGCGTAACCAAACACGATCGCACCGATCCAGAACGTCCACGCGACCCGAATCGGAAACCCGAACAGCTCGAAGCGGATATCGTAGGGGGACTCGGGCGGTTCTTGAAGCAACATGGCGTTCTAGGCTCGGTTGGGGAGTCGATTGGGGTCACTGCAGGTTTTCGATCAGAAACGACCACAGATCGGCGTACTCGTCGATCCGTTTGCTGACCGGCGTCCCAGCCCCGTGGCCAGCCCGGGTTTCGATCCGGATCAGGGTCGGCTGCGCACAGCCCTGCGCCGCCTGCAGCGCGGCGGCGAATTTGAAACTGTGCCCGGGGACCACGCGATCGTCGCGGTCGGCAGTGGTGATCAGCGTGGCCGGGTAACAGGTGCCGGGCTCCAGATTATGCAGCGGTGAATAGGACAGTAGGTTTTCGATCTGGTCCGCCTCGTCACTGCTTCCGTACTCGGTGACCCAGGCCCATCCGATCGTGAAGCGGTGATAGCGAAGCATGTCCATCACCCCGACCGCCGGCAGGCAGGCGCCGAACAGCTCGGGGCGCAGGGTCATCGCCGCACCGACCAGAAGGCCGCCGTTGCTGCGGCCCTCGATCGCGAGCCGACTCGGCTGGGTATAGCCGCGATCGATCAGACACTCGGCCGCCGCGATGAAGTCGTCGAAGACATTTTGCTTCTTCAGTCGCATTCCGTCTTCGTGCCACTGCCGCCCGTACTCGCCACCGCCCCGCAGATTGGCGACCGCGAAAATGCCGCCGCCCTCGAGCCAGGCTGCCCGGGCAGGCGAGAAGCTGGGGGTCAACGAAATATTGAACCCACCGTAGCCGTACAACAGCGTGCGATTGCTTCCATCGAGCTCGGTATCGCGGTGGCGGGTGACGATAATCGGCACGCGGGTCCCATCGGGACTGGTCGCGAACAACTGCTCGGTGACGTAATCGTCGGTGTCGAAGGCGACCTCCGGGCGTCGCCACAATTCCGTTTGCTCCGACCGCAGATCGATCCGGTAAATCGACGTCGGCGTGACGTAGTTGGTGAACGCGAAGAAGGTGTCTCCGGCGTCGCGCCGACCGCCGAAACCGCTGACCGTTCCGACACCGGGAAGTTCCAGCTCATCGATCAGGGAACCGTCGCGCCGATGCCGCGTCACCTTGCCCCGGGCGTCTTGCAAGTATTCCGCATAGAACGTCTCCCCAAACAGGGTGGCCGATTCCAACACGTCCTCACTCTCGGGGAGCACTTCCTGCCAGTGATCGCGGTCGGGGTGATCGATGTCGACCGCGATCAGCCGCCGTTTGGGCGCTTCGTGGTCGGTGATGAAGTACAGCGTGCCGGCGGTCGAAGCGGTGAGCGTGTATTCGGCATCGAAGCCCTCGATCAGCGGCCGCACCTCGATGTCGGCAACGGACATGACGCCAGGGGCCGACAGATCGGCGATGAAGACCTGGTTTTTCGGTTCCGAGCCTTTCCAGTTTTCGATCACCAAATAGCGACCGTCATCGCTGATCCGCGGCGAGAATCCCCACTTCGGCTCATCGGAACGCTCATAGACGAGAACGTCTTCACTTTGATCGGTCCCCAGGCGATGGAAGTAGAGCTTTTGGTTCTCGTTGGTTCCTGTCAGCTCATCGCCGTCGGCGGGGGCGTCGTAGCGAGCGTAGAAGAAGCCGCTGTTGTCGTGTTTCCAGGCGATCCCGCTGAACTTGACCCAGCGGACGACATCGTCTCGATCGGTCCCCTCAGCGACGTTGCGGACATGCCATGTCCGCCAGTCGCTGCCGCCGTCGGCCAAACCGTAGGCGAGCAACGTCCCATCCTCGCTGGGAACCCAGCTCGAGAGCGCCACCGTGCCGTCTTCACTGAACTTATTCGGGTCGAGCAACAATTCGCGCTCCGCGTGGGGCACGGCGGCTTTGTAGAGCACGCTTTGGTTTTGCAGCCCGTCGTTGTGGGTGAAGAAATAGTTCGCGCCCCGATGGACCGGCACGTCGTAGCGTTCGTGGTTCCAGAGCCGCTCCAACCGCTCCCGCATCGGCTCGCGCGATGGCAACGCATCGAGGTAGCTACGCGTGATCTCGTTCTGGGCCTCGACCCAGGCAGCGGTCTCGTCACTCTCGGTCTCCTCCAACCAGCGATACGGGTCGGCGACTTCATGTCCGTGATAGTCATCGACCACAGGGACCGTCTCTGTTTCGGGGTAGCGCATCGGGCGGGCCGGCGTGGAAGGGTTGGAATCAGGCGCGACGGAGGCGTCGACGTTCTCCGCGGAATCCCGAGTCTCGGTTCGTTCTGGCTCGTCGGCGAAGCCGCGCTGGTATGGAATCACGCCGGTCACCGGCAGGCAACCGGCGATGATGATGGTGACCCGTACCAACGGACTTGCCCAATCGGGTATCTTCATTTTCATGGTTGTCACTTGAGACCAGGATCCTGAGCTTCGTCCACACCTGACCGAAAGCGTACTCTCTTGACTGGGGCCAGACCAAGCGTAGGACCGAATGCGGCGACGCATCGGCAACCGTTGGTCTTCTTTGCCGTCGCTTCGGTGGTCGGCATTTTGATCGATTCATACCTCGATCCCGGCGGTGGGCTGTGGGTGCTCGCATTCGTTTTGCTCGCTCTGGTGGGGTGGGCGGGACCGAGTTCAGTGCGAACCGTCGCGATCATCGCCCTGTTTCTGCCGCTGGGGGCGGCCCGGCGTTCATTCCAGGCATCGACGTACGAATCGAATTCGCCCTGGCAATGGCTGGACTCGGACCACACTCCCTGCATCGTCGAGGGAGTGATCGATCGGGCGCCGCGATTGCGGAGTCAGCGGCGGATCGGACCTGCGAGCGGACCGGCAGATGCAGATTGGCAAACGCGACTCGAAATGTCGCTGGAACGGATCCGTCACCGACAAACGTTTCGTCCATTCTCAGGCCGCGCCCTGGTCACGGTTGACGGCCAGCGAGACGACTTGCAGCCCGGCGATCGAGTTCGAGTCTTTGGTTCGCTCAGCCGTGTAGAAGCTCCCACGAATCCGGGCCAGACCGATTTCCGTGAATTCGATCGTCGACGCGGGATTCACGCGCGATTGAGCGTCCGTCAGGAGGAGCAGATCGAGGTTCTCGACGCGAACCACTTTCATCCGGGACGCTACGTGGCTTCCATGGCGCGTGCGGCGCGCGAACGGTTACTGCAGCACCTGGATGAGTCGACCGGTCCGTTGGCGGTCGCGTTGGTGATTGGCCAGCGAAGTTTCGTCGATCCGCCAACACGTCAGCGGCTGTTGGAAACCGGAACGGCCCATCTGTTGTCCGTCAGCGGCCTACATCTCGCGATCATCGTCTTGATCGCCAAAGGGATCGCGACGCTGCTGCGGCTGCCGAAGGCTTGGCAACTCGTTTGGATCCTGGCCGTCAGCGGGTTGTATGTCGCCATCACCGGCGGCCGGCCGCCAGTGGTGCGAGCGGCGATCCTGGTCGGCATGGTGATCTTCGCCCTGGTCCTCCGCCGGCCCTCGCAGACACTCAACACGCTCGCTTTAGCGGCGCTGGTGTTGATCTATTGGAACCCGGAGAATGTGTTTCGCGTCGGCGTGCAGCTGTCGTTCTTGGCCGTTGCGACGCTGGTCATCGGGACGCCGCGGCGCGTCACCGCGGTCGATCGGTTGAAAGAAGAACAATCCCAGCGGTTCGAGGCGCTGATCGACAGCTCCCGCACTCGTTGGCACTCGGCCCTCCACCTCAGTCTCCGCTGGCTGGGTCTCGCGCTCTGGTACAGCAGCTGTGTGACAGCGATCACGACACCATTGGTGTGGCACCAGTTTCATGTCATCTCGCCGATCAGCGTGGTGACCAACGTCGTGGTTGGACCGATGATGTTCGTGGCGCTCGCCGCCGGGGTGGCCACGGTCGTCTTCGGCGGGGCCGCCGATTGGCTCGCTGTCGTTCCCGCCGCGATTTGTCATGGTAGCCTGTCGTTGATCGACACCAGCATCACGACGGCCGCCGCGTTTCCCGCGGGACATCGCTGGTTGCCCTCGCCGCCGACCTGGTACGTGATCGTGTTCTATGCCGGCATTCTGGCGAGTTTCGCGCTGTCGGCGATGATGCGGCTGCGTTGGAGCGGAGTCCCCCTGTTGATCCGCTCGTTCGAAATCGGATCGTGGGCTCGCATCGCATGGATCATGACTTGGATGCCGACCGCGTATTGGCTGGCTACCCAGCCGGCACCGCTACCGGCGGGAACGGTGGAAGCGACCTTCGTTGACGTGGGACATGGCACCAGCGTCGTCGTCCGTTGCAGCGAAGATGAAGCTTGGCTTTACGACTGCGGCCGGCTGGGCAACAGCGACGGGAGCAGTCGCGGGATTGAAGACGTGCTGTGGTCGATGGGACATACCCGGCTCGAAGGCGTGTTCTTGTCGCATGCCGATGCGGATCACTTCAACGCGCTGCCGGGGATCCTGCGACGGTTCTCGATAGGACAAATCATCACCCCGCCGGGGATGCTCGACCAACCGGGACGATCGCTGGCCGCCGTTGGCGACGCGATCGAACAGGCTGGGATCCCGGTATTGGAATTGGCCGATGGGGATGTGATGGAGATTCCGGGAGGAGTGGCTCGAGTGTTGCATCCGCCCCTGCAGCGGTTACGGGGGAATGACAACGCGAACAGTTTGGTCCTGCAAGTCGACGGCGGAGGCGTTCCGTTGTTGTTGCCCGGAGACTTGGAGTCGCCAGGGACGGAAGTCATGACGCGCCAGCCCCGCATGCCGCCCGGTGGCGTGTTGATGGCCCCCCACCATGGCAGTCTGACCTTGGATGCCGAATCGGTCCTGCAGTGGTCCCGGCCGCGGGAGGTGATTGTCAGCGGAGGCCAGCGGGCGCGTCACCCCGAGGTGGCCGAAGCCTTGTCTGTGCGGGGCTCTGCCGTCCACGTCACCGCCGACAGGGGCGCGATCCGGGTTCGCATCGATCGAGCCGGCGAAGTGGAGCTCCGCAGCTGGCGAAATTCACGCTGGTAGAGGAGGCCACTCGGTGGCTCCGACGGGGCAGGCATCCCCGGCAGGCGCGTAGGCAAACGTCGATCAGTGTGTAGGATTGGGCTAGGCTCTGTCTGAAAACGAGGTTGATGCATTGGGTTGAGCCTCGAACCGCCGTAAGCACTTTCCTCGGGCCCTTGGACGGCGTGGCCAACCAGGCGCCGGCCCCGCGGCGAGCGCTGCCGGCTCAAGGTTTTCAGACAGAGCCTGATCGATCCCCTGCCCCTGCCGAGGCGCTCCCCCACCGATGGTCGCCCTGTTTCGCGAGATTTCCGTGACCTGCTTCTTCACGAGCTACCTCGTGGTGCTGGTGCTGGAATTGCTACGGTTGTTCGGCCGGATTCCCGGCCGCGGTTTGGCCGTGATCGGGATGATGGGTTTGGGCTTGTTCACACATGTGGTCTATCTATCGATCGGTCTGTTTGCCGGCGAGGAGCCGAGGGTGGCCGACGCCGGTTTGCTGGCCAGCTGGACCGAATGGCTGTTGGTGGTCGCCCTCGGCATGGCAATCTCATTCCTGGTGTTTTATCTCCGCCGGCCCGATACCGTGGTGGGATTTTTCTTCCTGCCCGCGGTATTGGCGACGATCGGACTGGCATTGGCCATGAACCATCTGCCGCCGTTCAGCCGGACGGAAGCGGTGGAGGCGTGGCGGAGCATCCATGGTTGGGCGATGATGGTCGGCGCCGGCACGGTCCTCGTCGGGTTCCTCGCGGGGCTGATGTATTTGGTCCAATCATCACGGCTGAAACGAAAGCGGGCTGGCTCCCGATTACGGTTACCGACGCTGGAGATGTTGGGGCGGCTCAACCGACGCTGTCTGGTGGTCAGTACGATCGCGGTAGGAACGGGGGTGCTCGCCGGCGTGGTGATGAACCTCAACCGTTGGGGCCACGTCGGGTGGACCGACCGGAGCGTGCTGTTCAGCGGTTTGTTGTTCGCTTGGCTGGTCGTCTCGACCTGGGTCGAATACACCTTTCCGGCGGCCCGCCAGGGTCGGAAGATCGTCTATCTGACGCTGGCCAGCTTTGGCTTTCTGGTTTTAGCCATGCTCGGTGTGTTGACGTCGTCCCACGGCCAGTCCACGGCGGCAATCCACTCGGAACCGACGGTGCAACAAGTATCTGAGCCACCGTTGGCGGAGGCACGGGGAGGATGAAGCTGCAGATGCTCGGCTGCAGCCATCACGATGCGGCCGTCGAATTTCGCGAACGGATTTCATTCACCTCCGACCAGGTCGACCAGGCACTGCAGGATTTTCGCCGCCAGTTTCCCGACGGAGAATTGGTGCTGCTGAGCACCTGCAACCGGGTCGAACTGTACGCCGCGAGCGAGCGTGATACGGAGCTCGACTTCAACAAGGTGGCCGGCTTCCTCGCCACCCAGCACCCGGTGACGCCCGATGAGGTCGTCGACCAAATGATTTACCGCTCAGGAGACGAGGCGGTCAGACATCTGTTCACCGTGGCGGCAAGTCTCGACAGCATGGTCATGGGCGAGGCCCAGATTTTGTCGCAGGTCAAACAGGCTTACGAGCTGGCCTGCTCTTCAGGGGCTGCCGGCCCGCTCACGCATGCAATCTTCCAAGCCGCCAGCCGAACCGCCAAACGGGTCCAAGCGGAAACTGCGATCCACCGGCGGCGGGTAAGTGTCCCCAGCGTCGCCATCGGGGAAGTCGTGCCGGAAGTTTTTGACACTCTGGTCGACAAGCGGGTCGTGTTGTGCGGCGCCGGGGAGATGGCTGAAGAAACGCTACGCTACCTGATCCAGTCTCAAGCGTCGAACATCTGTGTGATCAATCGTAGTTACGAGCGGGCAGTCGCCCTGTCCAAAGCCTTCGGCCCCGAAACAGCTCGTTGGGAGTCGTTGGCAGAGGAAGTCGCCGAGGCAGACTTGTTGATCGGGACAACGGCGGCCAACGAACCGATCCTCACGGCCGCAGAGTTCGCCTCGGTCCATGCCAAACGCCAGGGCCGAATCCTATAGATGCTCGACTTGGCAGATCCCCGAGACATCG
>CAYWXT010000240.1:0-8654 GCA_964462125.1 uncultured Pirellulaceae bacterium
CGGACCGGGAGGCGTCCAGAGCGAGGCGCAGCTCTTCGGGCAATCCTGGCCCTGGGTCGACTACAGCGGCTCGGTCGACCGTGGTGTGGCCGAGGGGCTCACCTATTTTGATCACCCCAGCAATGAACGTTTTCCCAACAAGTGGCACGTCCGCGATGACGGCTGGATGGGTGTTTCCATCTGCCGTGACGCACCGTTGCTGCTAAAAAGGTCCGAGCCGGCAACGTTTCGTTACTTGCTCCACGCGCATCGCGGGGCGGTCAATCCCGACAGAGCCGAGCTGGTTGCCGACGCCTTTGGCGGGCGTCCCGCGTTATTGTTGAGCGAAGATCCGCGACCCCACCGGTCGCACACGATCGCGCGCGCTCCATGAACCGATGGGGCCATTCTGAATCCGTTTCCTACTTCACTCGCAGCAGGGTTAATCATGCAACGTCCATCTGAGAATCTGAACCACGACCGGCGTCTGTTTTTGAAAGCAGGAGCGGCATTGGCTGCCACCGGGGCCATCGACCAGGCCGTTGATGCCCAGGACGCCGCCGCTCCGACCACCTCGCCGAATGAGAAGGTGGTGGTCGGGATCATGGGGGTCAACGGCCGCGGGGGTGCCTTGGCCAAGGGGTACATGTCGGCCGACAACGCGGAGATCGGTTATATCTGCGACGTCGATTCTCGCGCTGCCGAGCGGGTGGCCAAAGTCGTCACCGAGACCCAGGGGAAGTCCCCGAAAATCGTCACCGACTTCCGCCGGATTCTGGACGACGCCGACAGCGACGCTTTGGTGATCGCCGCGCCGAACCACTGGCACGCCCCGGCCACCATCGCCGGCTGCAATGCAGGCAAACATGTCTATGTCGAGAAGCCATGCAGCCACACGCCGCAGGAGGGCGAATGGTCGGTCGAGGCGGCGCGGAAGCACGACCGGGTGGTGCAGATGGGGACCCAGCGCCGCAGCTGGCCAGCGTTGGTGGAAGGGATCGGCAAGGTCCACGAGGGGGAGATCGGCGAGGTTCTCTACGCTCGGACTTGGTACAACAACCGCCGCGGATCGATCGGCAAGGGCGAGCCCGCCCCGGTTCCCGATTGGCTCGATTGGCGGCTCTGGCAGGGCCCAGCCCCGGACCGGCCCTACAAGGACAACCTGGTGCATTACAACTGGCACTGGCACTGGCACTGGGGCAACGGCGAGTTGGGCAACAACGGGGTCCACGCGATCGACGTGGCCCGGTGGGGGCTGCAGGTCACCTATCCCAAACGCGTCACCGCCGGGGGCGGCAAGTACCGCCATGATGACGACCAGGAAACCCCGGACACCATGATGGCAACCTTCGATTTTCCGGAAGGGAAGACGATCACCTGGGAGGGACTCAGCTGGTCGCCGCTGGGGCCGCACGATTCCCGGTTCGGGATCAGCCTGCACGGTACCGAGGGAACGTTGGTCATTCGCGGCACCGGTTACGTGATCTACAACATGATGGACAAGGAGATCGCCTCCCAGGACGGGCGGGGGGGTGACGCGGATCATCTGGCCGACTTCCTCGAGGCGATTCGCAGCGGCCGCCGTCCCAACGCTGATATCGAGCAGGCGCACCAGAGCACGCTGCTGTGTCATCTGGGCAACATCGCTTATCGAACCGACGCGGCGCTGCCGACCGATCCGACCAACGGTCACATTCTCGACAATCCTGATGCCGAAGCGATGTGGTCGCGCGAGTATGCTCCGGGTTGGCAGCCGCAGGTTTGAGGCGCCCGGCGGGGCATCGTTTTTTCCCGGGCGTCGTTTTTTCTCGATTTTTGTGGCGGTTGCCTGATCCGAAATGGACTCTTCATGGGTGAGGTCGTCGTCGCGGGGGGCAGCAGCGGCAAGTGGCCCTTGGAAAGTCCGAGGATCGCAACGACACCCACTCGTGCCGGGGCACCGCGAGTGGGTGCGTGCGTTCTCGGCCTGTTCCGTCATTTCCGAAGCCGTCATTTCCGAAGCCGTCACTTCCGAAGAGCGTTGGTGAGCTTGTGACATCGTGGCAAGGGCGTTGACATTGCTCTGGCCGCGACAGCAGCTATCTTGGAGGGATTGCGGTCCTGCGTCGGGCTGCGGTCCCCAGGGCGGAGATGAGAGACGGTTTGGTCGTGAATCTTGACGAGTCGGATGCCCGTGCGCTTTCGCAGTCCGACCAATCGCTGGTTCTGATGATCCGCGACGGGGATGACGATGCGGCCGCGCTGCTCTATCAGCGTTATGCCCACCGGGTGCTGAATTTGGTTCAGACCCGCATGAGCGAGCGACTGCGTTCCAAGACGGAACCGGAAGACATCGTGCAGTCGGCATTTCGGAGTATTTTCCGCGGGGTGCGTTCCGGCAACTATGACGCCCCCGACGGGGCGGCCCTCTGGAACCTGTTGGCGGTGATTGCCGTCAATAAGCTGCGGCGGCACGCGAACCGGCTGTTTGCCCAGCGGCGTGACGCCGCCCGTGAGGTCGCCTTCGAAGCTTGTGACGAGGCATTGGGGATCGATCAGCGGTCGATCGAGATCCTGGAGATGACGATCCGCGAAACGTTGGAGCGGATGCGACCGTTCGACGCCCAAGTCCTCTCGTTGCGCCTGCAGCGACATTCGGTGGAGGAGATCAGCGAGCAGACGGGGCACAGCAAGCGCATGGTCGAGCGCAGTTTGCAGAAGAGCCGGCTGCGGCTCTCGGATGTCCTGCTCGACAGCGATTGAATACCGAGCCCTGGCCGGTGGCGACGCGAGTGGCCGCTGCGCGGGTGCGTGGCGGGGGAGACTCGCAGTCCCCCTGCCAGAATTTCTCACTTTCTTGGCGGATCCATTCAAGAATCCCGACTACTTCCACTGTCGGCATCGATGCGGGGAGCGCCCCTGTCATCGATCCGGCGGCGAGTCGCATGGGGGCGTAGTGATGATCGAAAAACTGGAATCGGAACGAATCGATGAGGCGTTGGAGTACTTCGATGAGCACTGGTCGCCTGCGGTGGGCTGCCAGATCGGAGAGATCCTTGAACGTTACGCGTTGTTGGAGGATACCGAAGCGATGTCCGAAATGATTCGGATCGACATCGAACGGCGATATTCTTCAGGGCTCTCGGTTCAGCTTGACTGGTACCTGGAAGCGTTTGCGTTGCTGGTCGACGAGCAACAGCGAATCGCCGAGATCGCGTTCGAGGATTATCGTTCTCGCCAGGTCCACGGCCTTCCGCTGTCGGCGTCACGATACCGGAGACTGCCGGGGATCGAGTCGCAGGCATGGTATCGGGATCTGGAGCGACTGGATCTGGAGCGACTGGATCTGGAGCATCCGGATCTGGAGCATCCGGATCGGGAGCAATCGATTGCCGAGGCGGTCACGATGTCGTGGGAGCGGGCGCTGGGCATCTCGGCGGTGCCACCCTCAACGTCGCACCTGGCCGAGGAGCTCGAGGCGGCTGCCGACGGCGAGTTGTCGGGGGAGTTGGAAAGCCATGGGTTCACGCTGGTCAAGCGTATCGGGAGCGGGACATTTGGCAAGGTTTACTTAGCGACGCAAGCCGATTTGGCGGATCGCTATGTTGTACTGAAGGTGGTGGAGCGGACGCTGGCCGAGCCGCAGAAGCTGGCTTTGTTGCAGCACACCAACATCGTCCCGATCTATTCGTTTCATCCCCTCGGCGGTCGATCGGTGATTTGCATGCCCTATGCCGGCAGCGTCACGATGGGGGAGTTTCTGTCGGGTCATCGACAACCGGGATCGCGTGGCGGGGCAAGTTTGATCGACACCGTTCACGAGCAGCTCCACCGGACGGTGCGTCAATCGAGTGGGGCGGCCGAGTTGGCGTTCTCCGGGGACGGTCCGCCGCAGCCGGCGTCGCCGCACGAGCGGCCGGCGGCCGATGAGGCAGCGGTCCTCAGCTTGTTGGAACGACTGCGGGGATTTGACGGTCGACGTCTGGCGATCTGGATGTTCCGACGATTGGCCGCCGGACTGGCGCATTCCCATGCCCGCGGCGTGCTGCACGGGGATCTGAAGCCGGACAACGTGCTGATCCGCAACGACGGCGAGCCGGCGTTGTTCGACTTCAACCTGTCACGGCCGCTGGACCGTTGCGGAGACCAGCGCATGGGCGGGACCTTGCCTTACATGTCCCCGGAAAGCTACCGCGAGTTGATCGGCTCGCCCAGCGATCCGTCGCCGATGTCGGACATCTATAGCCTGGGGGTGATGTTGTTCGAGTACGTGACAGGACGATTGCCGTACCCGGCGCCGCGGTCTCCGGCCCCCACCGACTTGGAGTTAGCGATCGAGCAGCGAAGGTTGGGCCCCGCCTGGCAGGCTGGCGATGGTGTCGCACTCGGACTGCGCTCGGTCATCGACAAGTGCCTCGCCTTCGAGCCTCGCGACCGATACTTGTCGGCAGAGGACGTCAAACAGGACCTGGCGTGTGAAGAGGAGTACCGCTCGCTGCGACACGCTCGGGAGCCGGTGCGAGCGAGGACAGTGAAGTGGTTGCACCGGCATCCGCGGTTGAGTTCCGCCAGTTCCGTGGGCGTGTTGCTGCTAGCAATGTTGCTGCCGACCGGTTGGTGGGCGGCACGTTGGCGCGACCAAACCGTCGCCCTGGCGTCCCAGGCACACCTGAGCGAACTCGACCAGCGTTCGAACGAAGCTTTGGCCGCGTTGATTGTCGATCCGATGCGGAACGCCGAGGCGAGCATCGAGGCGGCCTTGGAACCGTTGCAACGTGAGGGGCTGCTCGATCCCGGGGCGGCACGTCGGTTCACCACCGCCCGCGGGCTCGGGGAATCGGAGCGGCAGCAGGCCACGGAGCTGTTGTTTCGACACCTGGGACACGTGGCCTGGGTGGAAGTCGATCGCCTCGGTGCGATCCTGGGAGACGAACCCGCTGCGCCGGAATCGCTGCGCCGCCTCGATCAGCTCTCCGAGGTGCTCGAGGCGATCGTTCCCGCCGATTCGTCGCGGGCCGTCCTGCGACTGCGGTCCCGTCGGGCGCAGTTGGCCGGCCAGGAGGAACTCGTACCGACCCTCGCGAAACGGGCAGCTGAGCTTCCCCTTGCCGACGACGCGGAGATGTATCTGGAGGCGGTCCGGCTACAAACCGATCGGGCATTCGCCGAGGCGCGGAACCTGCTCGCCTCGCTGGCGGACCGAGAGACGGTCCCCACGGCGATTCGTTGGACGATGCTCGGTCGCGTTCAACTCTCGGCAGGCGACCACGAGGCGGCGAAACTCTCCTTCACCCAATCGCTGGAGCGGGCGCCGAAGGCTTCCCGGCTATGGCATCTGCGGGCCCATTGCCACAGCCAGCTTCGCCAGTTCGAGCGTGCCTATGACGATTACTCCGAAGCACTCCGGATCGATCCCACCTTTGCGTCGGCATGGTGGGGACGGGCGCAAGTCCTGATCCGACTGGACCGGCCGGAGGAGGCGTTGGATGACTTGAACCAGGGCCTTGTGCAGCGGCCGAATGATCCGGTGTTGTTGATGGTTCGGAGCAACTTGCTGCGGCGGCTCGGTCATGAACAAGCCGCCGAGGCGGACTTCGCCAAAGCGACCCAGCAGACAGGATTGAGTCCGCGGCAGCGCTACGGCCGCGCGATCATCCGTTTGGAACACGACCCGCAAGGTGCGTTGACCGATCTGAAAGCCTCCGTGGCAACCCAGCGAAACTCCCCCCGATTTCATTACAAGCTCGCTCGCGTGTTGACCAAGTTGGAACGTTTTGAGGAGGCGATCGAGTCGTTGGAGGAAGTTGAGCGGCTCGAACCGGAGAATGAAAAGGCGATCATCGATCGCGCTGTCTTGCTTGCCCGCTTGGACCGGCAGCAAGAAGCATTGGAGGCGTACGAGCGGGCCATCGAGCCGCCGACCTCGGCGGCGGTGCTGTACCAAGCCGCCTGTGTCAACGCGCTGCTCGACGACTCCCGTCGATTCCCCGCAGCGCTGAGCCAGCTCGCCAAGGCAGTCCGCGGCGGCTACGGGATGCAGACCCTCGCCACCGATCCCGATCTGGAGCCCCTCCGCCATCTGCCGGGATTTCGTGCCCTGCAGCGAACCTCGGAATTGGCGGCCTTGGGACAACCTCAGCTGCCAAGGATCGAAATCGATCACCCCGAGACCGATTCCGATCTGATCGACAGTCCCTTTTCCGAATGAACGACCGGCGGGGACCAGCAAACCCCGAGGAGTTGAACTGATGACGAAGTTTCCCCGACAACGCCGAACCTCCCGACCTCAAGGGGAGTCGTTGGAGGCGCGACGGTTGTTGGCCGTATTCGGCACCCCGTGGCCCGAAGCGCGATCGCTCACCGTCAGCTTTCCCGCGGACGGGACCGAGATTGGGGCGCATCCCAATCAGCTGAGGGGGATGTTGGATGAGGTCGCGGAACGTGAGGATTGGCAAGAAGTCGCGCTGCGGGCCTTCCAGACCTGGGCTTACAACGCCGATATCAACGTCGGTTTGAAGGCGGACCACGACCTGCCCTTCGGCGCCCCGGGACTTTCCGTTGGCGATCCCAGGTTCGGGGACTTCCGGCTGGGAGCGACCCCCCAGCAAGACGTCTTGGCCAACGCGTTGCCATTCCAGGTCACTGCCGGATCGTTTGCCGGAGACCTCTTTCTCAACAGCGAATCGGACTTCACCTATCACGACTGGGAAAACGACCTCCCGCCCGATGAGGACACCACGCCACCGGACACCTACGATCTGTTCAGTGTTCTGCTGCACGAAACGGGCAACGCCCTTGGACTGGAAGACAGCGAGTCCGATTCATCCGTGATGTTTGCGAATTACACGGATCCCAAGGGTGTGTTAACCCAAGAGGACATCGACGAGATCCAGACGTTGTACGGAGCACGCACCGATCCGTATGAGCTGGCCGACAACGGGGAATTATCGACCGCCACGCTGATTCCGGTCCCTGTCGATTACCAGCCAGACTCGGAGACGATCGATGTGCAGGGCTCCCTGCAGAGCGCTGATGATGTGGACGTCTATGAATTTGCTCCGCTCGACGGAGAGAACCAGGTCGAGATTTCCCTGCAGGCCTCTGGAATCAGCCTCCTGCAGTCGAAGGTGGAGATTCTCGACGCCGCCGGCGCGCTGTTGAGCGAACAAACGGCGGCGTCGATGTTTGACAACGACGTCGTCATCGACCTCGGCGAACTGCAAAATCACTCCACGATCTACATCCGCGTCTCGGCGAAGGGCGACAGCGTCTATGCGGTCGGTGATTATCGGTTGCGGATCGATTATCGAGATGCCTCCGTGCGTGATTCCGACCCCACGCCGGGACATCACGAGGGGGGCATTGAAAGTCTGTGGGCGAACTTTGATCTCGTCGACGGGGATTACGATTCGAACAATACCGTCGGCACGGCGAACGGGATGCCGCTTGCCCCAGGCACCGATTCGACCAAGCGGTTCGAAGCACATTCCTCGCTCGAGCAACCCAGCGAGGACGCTGCCACCGACGTCGATTTTTGGAAGGTGACCTCACCGTCAGAGATGGACGGTCCGCTGGTCGTGAACGTTTCGCCGGTCGGACTGGACACCGCGGAAGTCGGCGTGCGAATCCTTGATGTCCAGGGCGAGCCGGTTGGCGCCTCGGGACACCTTCGGGCCGATGGAACGTGGACGTTGGAACTCGCGCAGCCCGCCGCGTCGACCGACTATTACATCCGCGTCAGTGTCGATCCGAACTCCGCGGTGGCAGTGGGGAACTACGTGGCGTCGGCTGATTTCGACCCGGACCACTCCCAGATGAACCTGATGGTTTCCCGCACGATCTCGTCGTCGGTCGACGATTTTATCCGCTGGCGGGCCGGCAAGACCAAGCTCTTTCGTTTTGATCTGACCGCCAGGGGAATCGCGGGTGACCAGTGGGTCCAGGTCACCGTCTACGACGCCCATACGCGCGAGATCCGAATGGTATTGAGCACCCCGGCCGAGGGCCGGCGGACCGCCTTTGCCATGCTCGATCAAGGGGATTATCTGCTGCGATTCACCGCCGTCTCGCGGTCGGGCGACGAGATCGACGCGATCGACCTGGACCTGTTGGTCGACGGGCTCTCCGATGACCAGGATCCATCCGACCCGGACGACGATGAATACTACTACGACCCCTATTACTATGAAGACTACGAACCGCCGGACGATGACGACGATGGCGAATTCCTTGAGGACCCAGAGTACGACTACGATTACTACTACGAGGACGACGGCTACGGCGGTGGCTGACCTGCTCGCCGAGGTCACCGCGGGGTTCCCCGAGGCGCCGCACCATTCGCGGGATTCGATCGTGCGAAAGGCTCATGCCCTGTTGAAATTCGACGCTGAGGATCTCCACGCTCGCCAAGTCCTCGCGGTCGCCGATCTGCAGGCCGGGGATGCGGAAAGCTGCCTGCAGCGACTGGAACAGGCACCGGCGGCGATCGCCGGGGACGCACTGACCAACCGCCTCGCCGGCTATGCTTGCCTCGCCATGGCGCAGCCGACGACCGCAAAGACCTTCTTCGAACGAGCCCTGAAGATCTCACCTCACCAACCCGACGTGTGGGTTCGCCTGGGGAAACTGCAGCAGGACTGGGGACGGCTCGGCCCGGCCATGGCCTATTATCAACGCGGGCGATTTTTTGAGGACCA
>CAYWXT010000241.1:0-8644 GCA_964462125.1 uncultured Pirellulaceae bacterium
CGCCAAACAGATGCCGGGCAGCGTCGCGTGGCTCAGCGCGTCCCCCATCAAGGCGCGCTTCCGCAACAGCGTGTAGCTGCCGACCAATCCAGCGGCGGCGCCGAGCAAGCAGGTCCCCAGGATCACAACGCGGGTGTTGTAGTCGGTCAATCCCAACACCCGCCGCCACTGGCCCCACGTCGGCCAGTCGATCTCGGGGCCGGAAAAGTTCCACACCAGCGCCAGCCCCAGACAACCTGCCGCTAGCGACAGCTGCCCGATCATAGCGAACGCTCCCGCCGCCGCATCGCCTCGGAAACCTCCTCCAGCAACGTCAGTCGCCCGCCATAGGTCTTCTGCAGATTCTCCGGCGTGAAGACCTCCTCCACCGTCCCCGCAGCGACCACCCGCAGGTTCAGCAAGATCACGTGGTCGAAATATTCCGGGACCGTTTGCAGGCCGTGATGGACCACGATCGCCGTTTTGCCCTCGGACTTCATCTCGCGAAGGATCTCCATGATGGCCCGTTCGGTCGAGGCATCGACCGCGGCGAACGGTTCATCCATCAAGTACAGATCGGCGTTCTGCACCAGGGCCCTGGCCAAAAAGGTCCGCTGCTGCTGGCCGCCCGAGAGCTGACTGATCTGACGCCGCGCCAGGTCGGCGATCCCGACGCGGTCCAGCGCCTCGATGGCCCTGCGCCGATGCTTTCGACGAACCGGCAAACACCAACCGATCTGGCGGTACAACCCCATCGTGACGACATCGAGTGCATCGACCGGAAAGTCCCAATCAACACTCTCCCGCTGAGGCACATAGCCGACCCGCTGCCGGCTCTGGCGATAACTCTTACCGAAAACACTCACCCGACCCGAAGCCCGGGGAACCAGGTCCATCACCGCCCGCAGCAACGTGCTCTTGCCCGCGCCGTTGGGACCGACAATCCCGACCAGCGAGCCAGCAGGGACCTCAAAGCCGACATCCCAAATCACCGGTTTGCGGTGGTAGGCAACCGTCAAGTCATCGACCACCAAGGGACTGCTGCCGCGATCGCGGTTGTCCTGGCGATCGCTCATCGCCCCGCGTCCTCCTTGAGGTCCGCCGGCGATGAACTCAATCGACCCCGCCAGCCACGCGCCGGCGCCTCCCCTCCCAACGCTCGCGTTACGCGAGTGATGTTGTGGTCGAGCATTCCGACGTAAGTTCCCTCATACGTTCCCTGGGCGCCCATGGCGTCGGAAAACAACTCGCCCCCCACCTCCACCGTGTGCCCCCGGGACGACGCCCCCTCGATCAACGCGTCAATGTTCTTGCGCGGAACGCTGCTCTCAACGAACACCGCCCGAACGTCCCGGCGGACCAATAAATCGACCAACTCATTGATCCGCTGCAGCCCCGCCTCGGACTCGGTGGAGAGCCCCTGAATCCCTTGCACCTCCACCCCATAGGCCCGCCCAAAGTAGTTGAACGCGTCGTGCGATGTGATCAGCACGCGGCCCCGCTCGGGGATCGACCCGATCGATCGAACCCCGTATTGATGCAATTGCTCGAGCTCCCGCCGGTAGGCAGCCGCTCCCGCTTGATAATCCTCGGCATGCGGCGGGTCGAACTCGGCCAGCATGCCACCGACCACCTCCGCGCACCGAGACCAAGCTGCAACGTCCATCCATACATGGGGATCGGGATGCCCCGCCTGTCCCTCCGGGGCCAGCAAACTCGACTCGTCCAATTGTTCCGCCACCGCGATCACCCGCTTCCGACGGGCGATATTGGCCAACGTGTCGGTCATCTTCCCTTCCAGCATCAGCCCGTTGTAGAAGACGATGTCGGCCTCCAGGATCGTGCTCACGTCGTCGCGAGTGACCCGGTACAAGTGCGGATCAACGCCGCTCCCCATGATCTGCGTCACCGCGACCCGATCGCCCCCCACGTTCCGAGCCAGCTCCGCGACCATCCCGACCGTGGCGACCACCTCGATCGGGCCGTCGCCCTGAAACGTCCGACCTTCCCCCCGAAACGGTTCCGCCCCGCCCGGAGTCTCCCCCGTGCTGCAGCCGACCGAAACGAGCAGAGCCACCGCCACGGCCAGGGAACATGTGCGGCGAAACGTGAAGGCGGAAATCAGACGTCGAATGTTTGCAGACATAACCGCAAAATGTAGCATTTGCTACACCGGCGTCAAGAGGTCACAATGGGCCGCTGCGGTTGGCCACCCTGAGTCCCTCCAGCTCTCGCCGCGCGGAAACGTGGCGGGCCTCAATCGACACCCGCCGCTGCCGTCCCCCCCGCTGCCAAGCGGAACCTGTCCCGTCCCTGTTCCGAACGTGTCCCTGGCATCGCAAGCGGGCCCTTCGGGTGATCAGAAAACAGAGAGTTGCTCCATGTCCTCACCCGGCCAGGAATCAGAACCGCACCGTCGCACCCGGCGGGATCACGCCTCGGAAACCGCGGAGGACTATGTCGAGGCGGTCGCCGACATCCTTGCTCAACAAGAATTGTGCCGGGTGACCGACCTGGCCAAGCGGTTCGGCGTCAGCCATGTGACCGTCAATCGGATCGTCGCGCGGCTGCAGGGAGAGGGGTTGGTGACAACCAAACCCTATCAGCCGATCCTGTTAACCAGCAAAGGAAGACGCCTGGCGGCAAAGTGTCGCCAACGACACGAGATCGTCTACCGCTTCCTGCTCTCCATCGGAATCGACGACGCCACCGCCGCGGTCGACGCCGAAGGGATCGAACACCACGTCAGCCCCGAGACGTTGCGGCGGTTCGAAGAGCTGACCGAGCAGAACATGCAGCGCGACAGCCCGCTGTGAGGCGGGGGGAGTGGCAACCATCGGGCGATTCCCCGAGTATGATGGCGTGAGTCTCGACACCCCCTTTCCCAGGTCGACACGATGCGCCAATTCTTGCTGTTCACTTCCGTTTGTCTGGTCCTGAGTGTTTTCTCCGCTGACCTCCCGCTTTGGGGTCAGGAAGCATCGCGATTCGAGCCGCGGCATGTTGCCAAAATGCGATTTGTCAGCGGGGCGGAGGTGAGCCCCGATGGCCGGCATGTCGCTTACACCGTGGCAGTCTCCCGTCAACCGCTGGCGGAGGAGGGTGAGGACGGTCCCGCTTGGTCCGAACTGCATCTGGCCGACCTCGATGCCGACGGGCCCGACGCAGCCGACGCGGGGGAGACTCGCTCGCGCCCATTCATCACCGGTGAGGTCTCGATCGGCCGCCCCCAGTGGTCGCCCGACGGCCGCTCGATTTACTACACGGCCAAACGCACCGGCGACGAGGAGACGGTTCTGTATCGAATCCCGGTCGATGGCGGAGAATCGGTACGGGTCCTGGAGCATGCCACGTCCATCGGCGCGTTCGACCTTTCGCCCGATGGAACCCAAGTCGCGTTTCTCGCCAAGCCGGAGCAGGAGACCGCGATGGAGGAACGGGCCAAGCAAGGGTTCAACCAGGAAATCTACGAAGAGGATTGGAAGCCCACACGCGTTTGGATCGCCGAGCTTCCCCCCACCCCCGACGTCTCCGGCGCCGCGCCGCAACAGCAGAGCCCCAAGAAGGACGCCCGAATGTTGGAGCTGTCCGGCTCCGCACATGCGGTGCGTTGGAGCCCCCGCGGTAGCGAGTTGATGGTGGTGTTGACCCCGACTCCGTCGGTCGACGACAGCCTGATGTTCAAACAAGTGCACGTGGTCGAAGCCGAATCGGGGCGCATCATCCGCTCGGTGGAGCACGCCGCGAAGCTGGGCCAGGTCGCCTGGAGCCCCGACGGCAAACGGTTGGCCCTGGTCACCGGCGAAGACCTTCACGACCCCCGTGACGGACGGCTGATGGTGGTCGCGGTCGATGGCGAGGAGGAATTGACGGAGCTCTTGCCGGAGTTGGAGGCGCACGTCGGATCGATCGCCTGGAAGGATGATTCGACGCTTTACTGGTTGGCCGGCGAAGGGGTCGCTTCACGGTTCGGCACGGTCACACTCGACCGCGACCAGGAGACGTTGGTCCCGCCGGGGGAAACGGTTTTCAATGATTTCTCCGTCGCGGACAACGACGACTCGATCGTCCTCCGCGGACACGCCGCTAACCATGGGACCGAACTGTTCCTGATTCGCGACGCCGAGGGAGGACCGCAACGGATCAGTGAGGTCAACCCGTGGCTTGCCGACATGCGGTTCGCCAAACAAACCCCGATCCGCTGGACCGCGCGGGACGGCTTGGAACTGGAAGGTGTCCTGGTGTATCCACTGAATTACGTCGAAGGTCGGCGGTACCCGACGATCATGTACGTGCACGGCGGTCCGGAAGCCCACGAGTCCAACGGTTGGTTGACCAGTTACGCCCGTCCCGGCCAGGTCGCCGCGGCGCGCGGATTCGCGGTTTTCTATCCGAACTATCGCGGCAGCACCGGCCGGAGTGTCGAATTTTCAAAACAGGGCCAGGCCGATGCGGCCGGCAGCGAGTTCGATGACCTCGTCGATGGAATCGACCACCTGGTGGAACTCGGCATCACCGAACCCGAACAAGTCGGAGTGACCGGCGGTTCCTATGGCGGCTACGCCTCGGCCTGGTGTTCAACCTATTACTCCGATCGCTTTGCCGCCAGCGTGATGTTCGTCGGGATCAGCAACAACGTCTCCAAGGTCGGCACCACCGACATTCCCGAGGAGATGTTCTTGGTCCATCACCGCAAACGCCTTTGGGACGACTGGGATTACTTTCTCGAACGAAGTCCCATCCGTTACGTTGAGCGAAACGAAACGCCAACGTTGATCCTGCACGGCAAGCAAGACCCGCGCGTGCATCCCTCCCAATCACTGGAACTGTTCCGTCACCTCAAGACGTTGGACCAGGCCCCGACGCGGCTCGTGCTGTATGAAGGGGAGGGACACGGCAACCGGAAGGCGGCTGCCCGCCTCGATTACCAACTGCGGATGCTGCGTTGGATGGAGCATTATTTGCAAGGTCCCGGCGGAGACGCCCCGCCGATGGAATTGGACTACCGCGAAGCACTGGGGATGGAGTCGGATTCGCCAGCAGACGATTCGCAGTAACCACGCGGACCCGCCGACTCCGTCTGAAACCCCTGAGCCGACGGCGCTTGCCGCGGGGCGAGCCGCCCGGTTGGGTTCCCCATGTGGGTCTACAGGTTGGCAGCCTGTGCTACGGATGAACAGGCGTTCCAGCACTTGCTGCAAAATGCTTGACCAACCCTAGCGAGACGCATTATCTTGAGGAGTCTCTTCAGAGCTGACTACATTGATTGCTGATGTGTTAACTGCCGACGCTGCGCTGGGATCGCAGGTTGCGTTGGCCCCCCGAGCCTCGTGTCGGCCCCGAACCGACTGACTGGCAATTCACTGAAAGCTCATCCGATCAGGGAGGCCTGCGGCGATGGTAACGACGACGACATCGACCCGAACCTTGGTCGTCAATCCTGCGTTTTTACAGGAGATCAAAGATAGCAACCCTGATTTTTGGTACGCGGTCCACGAGCTTCGGCAAACCTGTGAGTCGGATGACGACCCGGCCGCGATTGCCAAGCGGCTCGTCCGTCAGCTCGATGACCTGCGTGACGCGTTGGCTTTCCAATTCGCCCTGGAAGAGTCCTATGGATATATCTCGGTCCCGGTATCGACCTCCCCCGTTGGGTCGCACGTTCAGGAATTGGCGGACCTGGCACACGCCCAACACTGTTCCCTCTACCTCAGGTTGAGCGAATTGGCGGAGCAGGCTGAGGAGCTTCAATATCGGGGCGTGGCAGTCATCCAACTTTGCGCCCTGATCGATGGAGCACGGGCATTTGACGCGGCCCTTCGAGATCATGAACGGCAGGAAGCCGATTTGATCGAACTCGCTATCGGCGGATTGTAAACCGCCTGCCGACGGAACACCCCTCCCTCAAGGAATGACTCAATGATTGGCGATTCTCGCACAAAACCGATGGAAATCCTGTTGGTTGAAGACAGCTTGATGGATGCGCGGGTGACGATTCACGCGCTGCGTCGAAGCGGAATCCACCATCGCCTGACCTTGGTGCGGAGCGTCATGGAGGCGATCCAGTTTCTGCGCCGAGACGGGATCTTCTCACGCGCCCCCAAACCGGACCTGCTGCTGCTCGACATGATGTTGCCCGACGGGACCGGCACCGAAGTTCTCGAGGCGATGGTCGAGTCTCCATCGGGCATCGGCAAAACGACGACCGTCGTGTTGACCGCATCCGATGACGACGAGATCCGAAACCGGTGCGCCGAACTCCAGGTTCACGATTACATCAACAAGCCGGTCAGCGAAGAAGAATTCCTCCGCGTCGTTCGAGACCACAAGAAGCTGATGATTCACAGCACGCCGGTCCTGACGACGATCTAGTCGCGCTCAATCCAGGGATTCACTTCGTCCGAAATGGTAATCTCGGAGGTCACGAACTCGACGATCGAGGGAATCACTTCCTCAGCACCACTGACGAGCTGGGCGGCGCTCAGATTCGTTGCCGGCATGAGGTGTGTGAAACGCGCCGCTTGCCCGCGGCCGATCCGCCGCTTGACCGACTCCAGTTGACGCGCGATCCGTTTTGCTTCCGCCGCCTCGTCACTGTCGGCACCGGCGAGCACCATGATCGGCAACTGGATCACATTGGGATCTCGTAAGGGCGGGTCAACCGCGATCCCCTTGAAGTTTTTCTCCGGCGAAATGAGGACCAGTGCCTTGACGTCCTGCCCCTGCTTTCGCGCACCGATGCTCGGGAATCGCCAATCGGCGACGGTCCAGTGGGCGGCGAGCAACGCCCCTTCACGAATCCCGATGACGGCCAATGCGTTCAAGTTGAGCAGACCCTTGTCGTTCTCCTTCTTGAGAAACCGTTTGGCCGCTTCGAGATCGGAATTGATCACCGCCATCGCATCCGGCCGCCCCATCGTCCCGGGATCAAGTTTGATGGAATTGCCCCGGCCGTCGACCTGATCGCGGCTCCCGCCGTGGCCCCGGTACTCGGGGACGAGAACTGCGCAGCCGGCGTCGCGGAGGCTCGTCACCAGTCGCCTGTATGGACTGCCTTGGCCTCCCCACTCATGGACGAGCATCACAGGAATCGCCTGCTTGCCCTGGTCCGACGGAAAGTAAAAAGCGCGGAGCTTCAACCCGTCGCGGGTCTTGAGTTCCACCGGTCGAGGTTCCCGTTCGGCGTCCTTCTGATTCGCCTTCGATCGCGGCTGAGCCTGAGCCGAGGTGCTCCCGACCAGCACCAACAACAGAGACAAACCCAGCAAGAGCCGGGAAGCATGTCTCCCTCGCCATCCTCGCTGAGACCCAATCCGGAATGGGGAAGTTTGATCGTCCAGCGGCGCTTGCGGCCCCCTGTTCACCGACTTTGTCAAGTTCACCGACTTTGTCAAGACGCTCATCGGAACCCTCATCGATGCTGGCATTGGCCGTTGGGACGCCCCGTTTTCAAATCGAGTCTCTCGGCCATTATAACCGGTCATCCACGTTGTCACCCCTGGCCGAGGGCGTGGCGTTGGAAGCGGGTCAGCTCGTCGATTCCCTTGCGGGCCAGGCGGAGCATTTCGGTGAGTTGGTCGTCATCGAAGGTCGCCTCTTCGCCGGTGCCTTGAATTTCCACAAACCGCCCCTTGCCGGTCATCACCACGTTCATGTCGACATCGGCGGCGGCATCGAGTGGGTAGTCGAGGTCCAGGCAGACGCCTTCCTCGAGAAGGCCGACGCTGACCGCGGCGACGCTGTCGCGGATCGGGCCGTTGCCGATCGTCGTTCCCGGGACCGCCAGGGCCACCGCATCGGCCAGGGCGATGAAGCCGCCGGTGATCGAGGCGGTGCGGGTGCCTCCGTCGGCTTGCAACACATCACAGTCGACCGTGATCATCTGCTCGCCCAGGGCCTGCAGGTTGATGATCGACCTCAGACTGCGACCGATCAACCGCTGGATCTCGGTCGTCCGCCCGTCGATCTTGCCGCTGCGATCCCGACGCTTCCGAGGGCTGGTGCTCCCCGGCAGCATGTTGTATTCGGCGGTCACCCAACCCTTCCCCTTCCCTTCAAGCCAGGGCGGGACGGAGGGTTCGAGCGAGGCGGTGCAGAGGACAATCGTTTTGCCGCTGCGGTACAGCACGCTGGCGGGATTCGATTCCAAGTATTGGCGACGGATCTCCACATCGCGAAGTTCATCGGAGTTGCGAGTCACTACGTTCATCGTTCCTTCGTTTCAAGGGTTGTCGCTTCACGCGTCCGGGACGTTGGCGCGGATCCATTCGGGGTTGAGCAACCACACGAGCAGGCCTTTTTGAGCGTGCATGCGGTTGCCCGCCTGGGCGATCACGGCGCTGTTGGGACCATCGATCACATCGTTGGTGATCTCTTCACCCCGGACGGCGGGCAAACAGTGCAGCACGCGGGTATGGGTCGGCGCCGCTGCCATCAGCTTGGCGTTGACCTGGTAGGGGGCAAAGGCTTCCTTTCGCCGCGCCGTTTCGGCCTCCTGCCCCATGCTGGTCCAGACATCGGTATAGATCGCATCGGCCCCGGCGACCGCTCGGCGGGGATCCACCTCGTGGTTGATCTCGGCCGCGGGATATCGTTTGCGAATCCGTGCCAGCCACGCGTCGTCGATCCGGTAGGCGTTGGGGCAGGCCAGCGTGAAGGACATCCC
>CAYWXT010000242.1:0-8598 GCA_964462125.1 uncultured Pirellulaceae bacterium
CGGGCGCTCATTTCGCAGTCGCGGCGGACTCAGGATCATTCGCCTGAGTCACACGGGGCTCGCCGAGTTGCTCCTGCAGCGCGACGCGGTCGCGAGCGTTGATCTCGTCAAGATGTTCCAACAGAATGCGACGCACCTCGAAGATCGTCTTGCCGGTCATGTGAATCGAGGTGTGATCCGCGTCGACCACCAACTCGCTCTCCACATCGTCCATGCGGGCACTTGCGTATTCCACCACGCCGTCGCCTCGTTTCGTGCGGCTGGTCAAGAAGGAGGGATCCCGCAGAACGCCGACGATATTGTGGTACTTCACGTCCGCGGGAGCTCGAGCCCGCAGCATGACCGGGAAGATGGGCGAGTCGGGCGCCAACGAGTCGATCGCGTTCGCTTCGGTCAGCAAGGTCGTGTCGCGAAACAGATCGGGATTCGCCCGCGTCAATCGCCTTCCGGAAGAAACGACCAGGGCGGGCAAGTTGATCAGCTTGCGGCCCAGCCAACGGGTGTAGTCGTTGGCAAACTCACTGCCGCGATGCGGGGTACCGATCGTGACCACCCGTTTGACCGACGGGTTCGGACGGAACTTGAGCGCGCTGACGAGCTTGGCAACATCCTCCGGTGGGCCTTGCACGTTTTCGACCGGCTGATCGCTAAGGATACTCCAGAAGTCGTCACCGCTGTCGATCGTTTGCATGCGACTGACCAGCCCCCCCATGCTGTGCCCCACCAAGACCATTTCGTCCAGCGGCTGGTCTTGGCGGGTTGGATCAAAGGTCTCCCGCATTTGCCGCAGATCGTTTCGCAGTTGCGTCGCGCTGATCCAGAACGGCTGGCCGGATGGATAGAGATAGAACCAGAACTGATAGCGTTCCCGGATTTCGGGAAAGCTTCGCAAGTCGTTGAACATGTCCATCCAGGTCAGCGGACTTGACCAGAGTCCATGGACCATCAGGACCGGAATCCGGTCTGGGTCGTACGGTTCCAGCATGTACAAACCACGCTCTTCTTGGGAGTCGTTTGGATTGAGCAGGCCTTCGGTGGCGTGGTTTCGTTTGCGGTATTCGGGGCTGTCCAGGAAGAATGCCAGCGGTGTCGTCAGGTCGGTCTCCAGCGGCACCCACTGTTCGGCGATCTGGATTTGGTTGGCCCGCAGGGGGTCAAAGAATTCCAGCACACAGGTAGGAGATTCCCCGGGCCGCTGCCCCGGCTCCGGAAAGCACCGCATCATCGCGGTGACGCAGTAGCTGAGCCCTTCAGGGTAATGCTCTTCGCGCGGGTCATCGTTGGAGGAGGGCTTGCGTACAGCGATCAGAGGTACGCCCAACCCGTACGTGATGTGCCGGTTCCGCAGCGTCTTGATTTCATAGTCGCTGACGAACTCGTAGCGTTCGAACTCCTCGGGCAGCCAGCCACCCCGGCTTTCGGTACGTACGACGAATTCACGCCCCCCCGCGTCGATCGTGTAGGTCTGGCCCGGTTGAATTTGGTGCTCGTCGCATAAAATCCGCAGCGTGTCCTCCAGCGATTCGTTGTACAGATCGCAGACGGCGCGAAACTGGGGATCGTACGGGTTACGGCTGCGTTCCAGCTCCTGGCTGAATAGATAGTCGTAGCTGTTGGTCAACGTGACCCCGTAATGCTTGAGCGCCTCGCTCGACTCCCCTAACCGTTCTGCCTTCTTCCCCTCGACGTAGGACAACTCGCTGAGGCTGTAAATCAACTCCGGCTCCGACGTCTCCTCGAGCAGCGTTCGGATTTGGGCGAAACAGGCCGGCCGGTCCGAGCCGTACAGGTTTTCCAATCCGAATCGCCGGAGCGTGTGCCAGGTGCGTTTGCTGACCTCTGGCCCTTGAGAGTGCATCAGGTTGAGCGTTCCGGCGAGCGCGTTCTCACGCATCGGGCGGCTGGCGAGATACCGCGTCGCAGCGCAGCCGGTTTGGAACAACAGGCAAAGCAGCAATCCACAGTGGCACCACCAGGCGACGGCTTTGCCTGCCGGATCAGGCTCGCCGCTCGGCGCAACGGAACCCGCGTCGCTCCGCTCACGGACGTCGGGTGCATGCGATACACAGAGATTCATCGAGGCACGCGGGTGCATCGCGGGTGGAATCATTCCGGTGGGCGAGAACGAGACGGTCAAGGCGAGATGCCGATCCGTGACGGACGTTAGGAATCTTTCCAGCCCAATGTCAACGTTATCTTTCGCCCGCGCGTTGCCAGGGTGCCGGACAGTGCCTATCGTTGCACCGGACGCCATGACGACCACCATCGTCTCTCGCGCATCGGAAGCGCAGCGGCAAGTCCGTGAAACATCCTCGCTGGATTGTTTCACGGAACGCGGGTTTTTCCGCGCGACCGGAACCGCCGGTGCAACCGCTCGCGAAGCTGAACGGCTTTGCCGGTTGGACCCAAGATTCCATCACCTTGCCAGATCGGCTTTTTGACCGGGCACCTTTCGTGACCTATGTTTCCGAGGCCGCACGTCCAGAGCGTCTTGCAAGCGGCTGCTGAAGACTTGCTGCCTCCCAGCATCGGTCGCCCCTCCCCCGCGACGCTCTCGATGGAATTTCGCCGATGAAGTTGACCGCATGGATTGTGCCCCGCCGGCCGCAGCAATGGCCGGGACGAGGCTGGTCGCGTTTCGCGGCTGTGACCCTGAGCCGCCTCCTCCTCATCATGGCGATGACCGGCGGCCTGCCACTGACAGCCGCGGACGACGAGCTCGATGAGGCGGCCGCCGTCCAACGTGGTTTGGAGTTCGAACGGGCAGGCGATTGGGCCGACGCCGTCCGACACTACGAAACTCAGAGCCGGACATTCCCCGACAGCAAGGCGATCTCGCAGCGGTTGCTGATCAGCCGCCTGCATCACGATGTCAACCGCCGCTATCAGGATCACAGTTTCCTCGAAGCGGTCCGAGATCTGGAGACCAGCCAAGCACTCGATTTGTACGCCGAGATCTTGGCGAACCTGGAAACCCATTACGTCGATGAGATCGATTGGTCGCGCGTGATGCTGCATGGGACCGCGGCGCTCGAGGTGGCCCTCACCGAGGACCGGTTTGTCGATCGACTGCTGGCCGATGCCGACCCGGAGTCGGTCGAGCGGTTTCGGCAAAACATCCATCATGAGCTGGTCGAGCGAAGTACTGCCACCCGTTTCGATCTGCGGGCCAACGCCGCCTACGTCGCCGGCTCGGCCCACGCCGAACTGGGATTGCGCGGTACGGCGGTCGTGCTGGAATACATCAGCGGCGCCGTGTCGACACTGGATCCCTATACGCGACTTCTCTCCCCCAGCCAGCTCGATGAGATGTTTTCCAACATCGAAGGAAACTTCGTCGGACTGGGGATCGAGCTGAAGGCGGAAGAGGACTGTCTGAAGATCTTATCGGTGATCCCGAACGGGCCCGCCGATGAGGCGGGAATCCGTTCCGGGGAGCGAATCGTCCGGGTGGAGTCATCTCGAACCGAGGCCGTCAATCCTGATTACGCCGCCGACCTGCTTCGCGGAGCCGAACACTCCTACGTCTCGCTCACCGTGGCCGATTCGGAAGGGACCGAGCGAGAGTTGTCGGTCCAGCGTCGGCGGGTCGAGGTCCCCTGCGTGGAAAATGTCCACCTCGCAGACCCCGACAATCGCGTGGGATACTTGCGACTGACGAATTTTCAAAAGACGACGACGCAGGATGTCGAGCAGGCCTTGTGGGACTTGCATCGCAAGGGTATGGAGTCATTGATCATCGATGTCCGCGGCAACCCGGGAGGCTTGTTGTCGGCCGCCGTGGAGGTTGCCGATCGGTTCATCGACGAAGGCCGCATCGTCTCCACACGCGGTCGCAATGCCCGCGAAAACTTTGACTACACCGCCCATAGCACGAATACCTGGAGCGTCCCCCTGGTGGTCCTGATCGATCACGACAGTGCCAGCGCCAGCGAAATCTTTGCCGGGGCGATCTCCGACAGTGGCCGTGGTCGCCTTGTCGGCGAAACAAGCTACGGCAAGGGCAGCGTGCAAGGGGTCTTTCGGATGCAAGCCGCCAAATTCGGGCTCTGCCTGACCACCGCTCGGTTCTATTCACCGAGCGGCCAGGCCATCAGTTTCAACGGCATTCGGCCCGATGTCGAACGCTCCTCCTCGACCATGGCCGCCCGGCCTGACAGCGAAGGCAACGTCGCATCCGATGAGGAGGATCAAGTCCTCCAGGCCGCGCTCGAGGAGTTCGCCGACCGCGACCTGATCAGCCAACGCCCCTGATCGTGACGTGGACCGCTACCCCGGGGGTGTCCGGGCATGCTGCCGAGATTGCGTCGATTGCTGAAGGCACTCAGCAAGGCTTTGCAACGAGCAGGGCTTGACCAAATGAAAGTCAAAGCCGGATTCGAAGGCGCGACTGCGGTCCTCGGTCGTGCCGTAGCCGGTCACAGCGACCAGCATGGTGCGATCAAGTTCAGGGCATTCGCGGATGCGTTGGGCAACCTCATACCCGCTCATGCCAGGCAATCCGATATCCAAGAAGATCAGGTCGGGCAAATGCGTCAGCGCGGCGTCGATGGCACTCGGCCCGTCGGAATGCACGCCGACGACCTCCTGGCCATGCTTCTCCAGCAGCCGCTGAATCTGCCACGCCAGAGCTCGTTGATCTTCGACGACCAAAACGCGCCGCGAGGGCGGACGTTGTGTCGACGGCTCCGCGGCAACAGCAGCCGGCTCCGGTTCCGCTTCCGCTTCCGATTCCGCACCGATCGGGAGACGCACCGTGAAACAGCTACCCTTCCCTTCCCCTTCGCTCGACGCGGTGACGCTTCCGCCGTGCAGCGCGACGAGTTGACGCACCAAAGCCAGTCCGATGCCTAATCCTCCCTCCGTCCGCTGGCCGCTGTCTTCGGCCTGGACAAAGGGCTCGAACACGCGGGACAAAACATGGTTTGGAATGCCGATCCCCTCATCCTTCACGGCGATCACGATATCGGTTCCCTCCTGGTCCACAATTAACTCGACTTGGCAGCCGGGATCGGAGTACTTCGCTGCGTTGTTCAATAGGTTGACGACCACCTGTTCCACGCGAGTCGCATCAACATTCAACATGCAGTCCTCGACCGCTGGTGCGACGCGAATGTGCAGCTCATGCCGGCGTTCGCGCATCAGTGGCAGCGTCGAAACGACCGATGTATCGATGATCCCCTGCAGCGACACTCGCGTCTTGCGCAAGATGATCTTGTCGCAGTTGATGCGTGAGAGATCGAGAAGATCATCGAGCAGACGGCGCATATGGCCGGCCTGTTGCATGATAATGCGACAGTTTTCGCCCGTTGATTGCGACTCCTCGTCCTCTGATAACAACAAAAATTCAGCCGCAGTTAGAATGCATGCCAAGGGATTGCGAAGTTCATGCGAGAGTGTGGCTACGAACGCGTCTTTTCGACGATTCAACTCTCGCAACTGTTCGGTACGGGACTCGACCGCGAGTTCCAAACGGTCCGCGTGGTTCGTCAACTCCCGCTGTTGCTGCTGAATTTGCCGGTCCAACTTTCTCACGCGAATGGCGCGGGCCAGCGAAGCCACGAAGTAGTCTCGCTCGACGGGCTTTTGAATGAAATCGAACGCGCCGCCTCGCAGTGCTTGAACGGCAAGGTCGTGTTGACCGTGGCCGGTAATCAGCAGGGTCGGCAGCTCAGGCTGGATGGATCGAATTTTCGTGAGCAGGGTCAGGCCGTCCATGCCCGGCATTTTGATGTCGGAAATCACGGCGTCATATTCCGTCTTCGTGACCATTTCGAGCGCCGCCTGGCCCGATTGGCACGTTTCCACGTCGATTTCCGGCATCCGCAGCGCCAAGGCACCGGTGAGTGCCGTTAGCAACGTCGTGTCATCGTCGACGATCAAAACTCGCGTCGGGATCTTGGTCATGTCAGCAGCCCCTTCTGAGCATCGCCAGGCGGTTGTGCCAACGGCAGCCGGATCGTAAATGCCGCCCCTTCCTGGGGAGCACTCGTGAGCGAAATGGTACCGCCGTGGTCGGTAATGATTCCGTAGGTAATTGAGAGTCCCAATCCGGTTCCTGAACCGACCTGTTTTGTGGTGAAAAAAGGGTCGAAAATCCGCTCTTCCAATCCAGGAGGAATGCCGTTGCCGCTGTCCTGAAACAGCAGCACCGCCTTCTCTTCCTCGACCGAACAGGAAACCGATATGACCTTTCGGTCGGTTTCCGCTACGGCGTCGCGGGCATTGGTCAGCAGGTTGATAAACACTTGCTCCAAGCGGATGGCATTGCCGATCACCATGGGGCCATCGTCGCCGGGAAGGTTGAGCACGAGTTCGATTTGCCGGATCCGCAACTGCTCTTGCATGAGCGATATCGCTCGCTGAATCACGTCTTTGAGTGACACGGGTATGCGGCTGATATGAGCTGCGCGGCCAAAGGTGCGCAGGTGCGATATGATTTCGGTCGCCTTGCGGACCTGACGCATCGTGCTGCGCAGGAAACGGAGAATCGCCGGCCGGTCCTCGACGTTCATTTCAAGCATGTCGATCGCATTGCCAACGAACAGGCCGATGTTGTTCAGCGGATTGTTCAGCTCGTGTGCGATTCCCGTCGTCAACTCGCCGAGCGTGGCGAGCTTGCCCGCCTGCACGAGTTGGTCTTGCTTTTCACGCAACTCCTGCTCGCGGCGCTGTACCGCCTCGGTGGTATCTCGCAGGTCGCCCATGATGTGAATCATGGCTTTGCGACTGCTCTCCAGCCGCAGGTTCGTTCCATGCACGTCTTGCAAAATGTGCAGCAGCGCCCGCCGGGAGTTATCCAGCCGATAGGTTTGGCTCGCGAGCCGACGCCGGTCTTCCTCATAATCACCCAAAATGTGCAGCATGGCCTTGCGCTGATCGGCCAATCTCTTGTTGGAGCTGTTCAACTCCCCCATGATGTGGATCATCGCGCGGCGTTGTTCGTCACGTTCGCGTAATCGCTGCTCGAGCTCCCGCATCTGGCGCCGCAGCTCATCCGGGGTCGATTGCTCGTCTGCCGCGGTGGACGGCTCGCGGTACACCTCGGCATCCCTGCCTGGCGCGGGCGGCTCGCTCAAGGAGGCTTCCGTTTCGCGCCGACCTTCACTCGCCGTAAGCCGAGCGTCTTCCCTGATCATTACGCCAGCCCCCGCTGAACCTTCAGCTTCTCGTTCTCCTCGTTGACTTTCTCGAGTTCTTTTTCCAAAGCGATCATTTTCAATTCACGACCCACCACGACTTCCTCGAACTTTTCCAGATCGTGAATCTTCTCTTGCAACTCGGCTTTCGACTTCTCCAGATCACGTACCGCGCGTTGATAGGCCCGCATGTCATGGAGAATCCCGAGCGCACCGATTACCCTGCCGCCGGGATCGCGCAGGGCCGAAGCGTTCAGCGTGGTGGGAATCACTTCGCCGGAGGCACTGCGCGGATTGAGCTTCGCATTTCGGGTCACGCCATGCTCGACCACCTCCCGCAAGGCCGCGGTGAACTCGCGAGTCTCCTCGGCGCTAATGAACCGAGACAGCGACTGCTCCACCACCTCATCGGTCTGGAACCCAAGCAGCGTATAGACCGCATCATTGGCTTGCAGTATCTTCCCTTCCAGGTCACTCACGAAGACCGGGTCCGGGGCGTTCTTGATCAAACTCTCCGCGTAGGCCCGGGCTTTGTCGAGCTCACGCATGTCGCGCAAGATCCCGATCACGCCGATCGCGTGCCCTTCGGCGCCGAACAAGGCCGATGCGTTGAGTGTGGTGGGAATCACCTCGCCCGAAGCACTGCGGGGATTGAGGCGGGCGTTCTTCGTCACCCCACGTTCCACCACCTCGCGCAACGCCGCCGTGAACTCGCGCGCCTCCTTGGGCCCGATGAACCGCGACAATGACTGCTCGATCACCTCGTCGGTGCGGAAGCCGAGCAACGTATACACCGCGTCGTTGGCTTGCAGGATCTTGCCCTCCAGATCACTCACGAAAACCGGGTCCGGGGCATTCTTGATCAAACTCTCCGCATACGCCCGCGCTTTATCGAGCTCGCGCATGTCACGGAGGATGCCAATCGCGCCGATCACCCGTCCTTCGACATCGCGCAACGCCGACGCATTGAGACTGGTCGGAATGATCTCGCCGCTGGCCGTGCGGGGATGCAGCACGGCATTGCGAGTCACACCGTGTTCCACCACTTCGCGCAGTGCGGCGGTGAACTCGCGCGTTTCCTCGGCGCTGATGAAGCGGGCCAGCGACTGTTCCAACACCTCGTCTTGCCGGAAGCCGAGCAGTTGGGAAACCGCATCGTTGGCCTGCAGGATTTTACCCTCCAAGTCACTCACGAAGACCGGGTCCGGGGCGTTCTTGATCAGACTCTCCGCATACGCCCGCGCTTTGTCGAGCTCACGCATGTCGCGGAGAATGCCGATGGCGCCAATCACCTTGCCGCTGGGATCGCGCAACGCCGAGGCGTTCAGCGTCGTGGAGATCATCTCACCCGACGCACTGCGGGGATTCAGCCGAGCATTGCGAATCCCACCCCGCTCGACCACCTCGAGCAGCGCCGCGGTGAACTCGCGAGTTTCCTCGGCACTAATGAATCGGGACA
>CAYWXT010000243.1:0-8503 GCA_964462125.1 uncultured Pirellulaceae bacterium
AAGCACTTCTCTGAGAATCAAGACCGCTTCCCGGCTGACGATTTTGAGCAGGCCAAACCATTGGTTGCTCAGTCCTACGCGAACACGCTGTGGGCGCAGATCGTCGAGGAGACCAAGCCCCAGGCGGACATTGAGGTCAAGCCGATGGAACAAGCAGCCCCAGGCGGACAACGGTTGCCGCAACAGCAGCCGCAGCGACAACCGCAGCAGCCGCAGCAACAGCCCTAGGGCTGGGCGCTTCACGCTATCCGTCGCTCCCCAGCGACGACGCCTCCCCCTCTTGGCCCCCCGATCCTGCGGGCGGGCCGAGAGGGGTTTTTTCGATGGAACCGGACTCCTTTTTTTCGACCTGAATCGCCCTCTGCCCAAGCGGGAAAGGTCACTATAATCCGCGGTTTTCCGGACCGTCAGACTCGCGCCCCCTTTGCCAGCATGACCACCGCCCCCGCCGCCGAGAGCCGATCGACCACCGCGACCCCCTGGCCCCCGCCGATCCGCGTCTACAACACTCTGAGCAAGACGAAGGAGCCGTTTCAGCCCTTGCGGCCGCCGCAGGTCGGCATCTACCTCTGCGGCCCGACCGTCTATGCCGAAGCGCACATCGGCCACATGGTCGGCCCGGTGATCTTCGATACCATCAAGCGGTACCTGCGGTACTGCGGCTATGACGTGACCTGGGTCGTGAACATCACCGATGTCGACGACAAGTTGATCGCCAAGAGCCGCGAGCGGGGGATCCCGATGAGTCAACTGGCGGTCGAGATGACGGCCGATTATTTGGCAAACCTGAAAGAGCTGGGGGTCAATCAAATCGACTACCTCCCCCGAGCGACCGACCACATTCCACAGATCATCACCTTCATTCAAGCGCTCGAAGCGAAGGGACACGCCTACGCCGCCGACGGTGATGTGTTCTTCGACGTGGCCAAGGACCCGAACTACGGACAACTCTCCAACCGCACCGCCGACGCCCAACAAGGAGAAGGGGGTGAGGCGGCGGCGAAGAAGCATTCCCCCGGCGACTTCGCCCTATGGAAAAACGCCAAGCCGGGCGAGCCAGCGTGGGACAGCCCCTGGGGCCGTGGGCGACCGGGATGGCATATCGAGTGCTCGGTGATGAGCCACGTAATTCTCGGCGACACGTTCGACATCCACGGCGGCGGCCTCGACCTGCTGTTTCCCCATCACGAAAACGAACGGGCCCAAAGCAGTTGCTGCCACGCCGCACCGATGGTCAAGTACTGGATGCACAACGGCCTGATGCGGTCCAGGGAAAAGGGCAAGGTTGGCGGGAAGAGCGCCCGGAACGCTGCTGCCGAGGGCGCCGCTGCCGAGGGCGCCGCTGCCGAGGGCGCCACAGCGGGGAAGATCAGCCGAAGTCAGGGAGCCGGAGGACTGGCGGAGCTGATCCGCCGCCACACCGGCGAGCGAATCCGGTTCTTTCTGCTCCGCACCCACTATCGGTCCACGATCGTCTATGGCGAGGAAGGGCTGCAGGAGGCGGGGACGTCTCTGGAGGCGTTTTACCGCTACTTCGAGCGTTTCGAACAGATCACCGGACGAAGCTTTTACGCCCTGTCGGAGGCACACCGCCGCGCCGATGGCGACTTCGACCCCGGCGGTGACGCGTTGCTGCAGGAGATGCACGCGATCCGCGAGAAGTTCCTGGCGGCGATGGATGACGACTTCAACACCGGCGGGGGAATCAGTGTCCTGTTCGATGCCCTGCGGACCCTGAATCGGCACATCGATACCCATCGCCTCTCCGCCGCAGCGGACAACGACTCCGCGGCGGTCGCGTCGCTGGTGCGGGCGACCGTAACGGTTCGCGAGTTGTCGGCGGTGCTCGGCCTGTTCCTCCGGCCTTCCCCCCGTGCCGCCGGCGAGCAGAGCGCCGATGAATCCCTTCTCGGCCAGCTCGTGCAACTCTTGATCGAGCTGCGGAAAGAAGCTCGGGAGCGCAAGGACTACGCCACCGCCGACGCGATTCGCGATCGATTGGGGCAACTCGGAGTCTCCCTGTTGGACCGCAAAGAGGGCACCAGTTGGGAACGCAAGTCGTGACCGCCCAGCGGATTCTCGGGATCGATCCGGGGCTCAACACCAGCGGCTACGCGATCGTCGATTTCGAAGGCGGCTCGGTCCGCCTGTGCGAGGCGGGGGTGGTCCGCAGCCGGGCCGCCGGGAGCATCGAGTCGCGGCTGTCGCAGATCCATGAGGGAATCCGCGACGTTCTGCAGGCGTACCGACCGGGGCGAATGGCGTTGGAGCAGTTGTTCTCTCATTACCAGCGTCCGCGAACCGCCATTTTGATGGGGCATGCACGCGGCGTGATCTGCCTGGCCGCCGGCCAAGCCGGGGTCCCCGTGACGCATTACCAACCGACACGGGTGAAGAAAGTGCTGACCGGCAACGGCCGGGCGCCGAAACATCAGATGCAGGTGGCGGTCCAGCTGCAGCTGGGACTGTCCCAGCTGCCCGAACCGGCGGACGTGGCCGACGCGATGGCCATCGCCATCTGCGGTCATCATCTCGGCGAAGAATTATCCCTACTGTGAGTCGTCTCTCTTGATCGTCACCATTTCCGGCAACTTGGCGCGCGTCAGCGAGACGGCCGCCATCATCGCCTGCCCGCCGTTTGAGTACGAGGTGTTGGTGGGAGATCACACCCGCCGACAACTGCAGAACAAGGTCGCCCAGAGGGTGCAGCTGCACACAATCGACTACATCGAGGGGAACGCCGCCCAAGGTGGCCGCTTGACACCGCGACTGGTCGGCTTCCTGACCGAGCCGGAGCGGCAGTTTTTCGATCTGTTCTGCAGTGTCGACGGGGTCGGCGTCCGCAAGGCGTTGCGGGCCATGGTCCGTCCGGTCAAGGAACTGGCGGTCCTCATCGAACAGCAGGACACGAAGACCCTGTCGGCGCTGCCTGGGATCGGACCGGCGACGAGTGAACGGATCATCGCCAAGCTGCGGCGCAAGATGCCCCGCTTCGCACTCATGGTCGACGGCTCGGCCGGAGCGGAAGCGATCGACGCCGGAAAGGAGGTGATCCAGGAAACCTTCGACGCCCTGGTGACCCTCGGCCACAACGAGGCCGAGGCCCGTCAACTGCTCGATGCGGCCCTCGCCGGGGGGAAGAAATTCAAAGACACCGAATCGCTGCTGACTTCGATCTACCAGCGGTCACGCTAGGCTCTGTCAGAAAACACCCATCGCACCATGATTCGAAGTGCGGCCGCCCTCCTAGTAACTACCCTCCCGCGAGCGGGAGGGTGATGATTGTCGCTTGGTGGGGTGAAAAACTCGTTCCGGGGCCAAGCCGAGGCCGGCTGCGTTGGTGTATGATCACGCGATCCGCCGCCGGGACGGCGCGGCGCGGGAACATACGACAGTCTGATCTGGAGGAGTGAGATCTTGTTGGTGATCATCGTTTGGTTGATGGGGACGGCGGCTTCGGTGCTCGCCCTTGTCTGGGCCTATCATTTCTATCGCGAGATGCTGACCGCGGACGAGGGGACCGACCTGATGCGGGAGATCGCGGCGAGTGTCCGGGAAGGGGCGGACGCCTATCTGCGTCAGCAATACAAGTGGGTCGCGATCGTGTTCTTGGTCGTCGCGGCCCTGTTGGCCCTCGCGGCGTTGCAGTTCAACCTGCTCAGCGCGTTGACGCCGATCGCGTTTTTGACCGGCGGCCTGTTCAGCGGCCTCTGCGGCTGGTTCGGGATGAAGACCGCGACGTGGGCCAGCAGCCGCACCGCGGCCGGGGCCCGGCAATCCCTGAATGACGGGCTGCAGGTCGCCTTCCGCAGCGGCGCCGTGATGGGGCTGACCGTCGTCGGCATGGGATTGCTTTTCATCTGTCTCTGGTTTGCGATTCTGTACTGGTTGGTGCCGGCGGTGATGGGCCAGGACGAGGCGTTCAGCCTGCCGCAACTTTCGGTGACGATGCTCTCGTTCGGGATGGGGGCCAGCGCCCAGGCCTTATTCGCCCGTGTCGGCGGCGGCATCTTCACCAAGGCGGCCGATGTCGGCGCCGACCTGGTCGGAAAAGTCGAACAGAGCATGAAGGAGGACTCGCCCCAGAACCCGGCGACGATCGCTGACAATGTCGGGGACAATGTCGGCGACGTGGCCGGCATGGGCGCCGACCTGTACGAGTCGTATGGCGGTTCGATACTGGCCGCCTCGGCGCTCGGCGTGGCCGCCTTCAGTACCCCGGCGCTGGTTCCCTCGGGGGTCGATCCCCTCTCGGCTCAATTGAGTGCAATGATGCTGCCGATCGCGATCGCCGCGGTCGGGATCGTCCTCTCGATCGCCGGAATCTACGCGGTGAAGACCGGGGAAGAGCTGTCGCAAAAAGCTCTCCTCAAGGCTCTGGGCAAAGGGATCAACCGGTCCGCGATGCTGGTCGTCGTCGCAGCGGTGCTGCTCGCTTGGTGGTTGATGCCGCCGGTGGAAGGGACGCTGTTGTTGGGGCTGATCCCAGGGATTGCGATCAGCATCGTCGTCGGGCTCGGCGCCGGCTGGTTGATCGGGAAATGGACCGAATTCTCGACCAGCGACGAGTTCAGCCCCACGCGGAATCTGGCGAGCCAAGCCAACACGGGGCCGGCCACGCTGATCATCGGCGGGATCGCCGACGGGATGCGCAGCACCTGGTTCCCCGTGGTTATCGTCGGCGCGGCGATGCTGCTCGCCTTTGGGTTCGCCAACGGCGGCAATTTCGCGGATGTCAGTCACTTTTCGCTCGGACTCTATGGCGTTGGCGTCGCCGCGGTGGGGATGCTCAGTACCCTGGGGATCACGCTGGCCACCGATGCCTACGGGCCGATCGCTGACAATGCGGGGGGCAATGCCGAGATGGCAGGGCTGGAGGAACAGGTGCGAGACCGGACCGATGCCCTGGACAGTTTGGGAAACACGACGGCCGCGACGGGCAAAGGTTTCGCGATCGGCTCGGCCGCCCTGACCGCCCTGGCCCTGCTCGCCGCCTACGTCGAAAGTGTGCGCGACGGCTTTATCCGCTGGGGCGATGATGTTGCGGAGTCGATCGAGGCCGACGGTGTCTACAAGCTCACCGAAGATCTGCTGCTGGACCGTCGGGAAGGCGAGACCGAGGTGCTGCTCGTACTCGCCAGTCCCTTAACGTCCCAGGAAGACCGAGCGGCATGGTCAGCGATCGAGCGGAGGGAAGCCCTCGACGAAGCGATGATCAGCCAAGCGGACGAATCACAGGTTGGCCAACTCAGCATCACCGGGGCGGGATTGGTGCCCGTCTCGACCGCCAACCTGCAGGATTTCTTGACCTACTACAATGCCACGCTGATGAACCCCCGCGTACTCGTTGGGGTTTTTCTGGGAGCGATGAGCACGTTCCTGTTCTGCGCCATGACCATGCACGCCGTCGGACGGGCCGCCCAGGGGATGGTGCTGGAGGTCCGCCGTCAGTTCACGGAGCACCCAGGGATCCTGGACGGCAGCGTGAAGCCCGACTACGCCCGACCGGTGGAGATCAGCACCAAGGCGGCCCAGCGTGAAATGATCGCCCCCAGTCTGCTCGGACTGCTGATGCCGATCGGTGTCGGACTGGCTCTCGGGGTCGGCGGCGTGGTGGGACTGCTCGTCGGAACCCTCACCAGCGGATTCTGTTTGGCGGTGTTCATGTCCAACAGCGGTGGTGCCTGGGACAACGCCAAGAAGTACATCGAAGCGGGCCACCACGGTGGGAAGGGGAGTGACGCCCACAAGGCTGCGGTCGTGGGCGATACCGTCGGCGACCCCTTCAAAGATACCAGCGGACCAAGCTTGAATATCCTGATCAAGCTGATGAGCATGGTCAGTGTCGTGGTCGCCGGTCTCGTCGTGCGATATTCGCTGGTGGCGATGGGGCTCTTTTAGCCCCGGTTCGAATAGTTGGATGAAACCATCGGGGCCGACCCGGAGGCGCTCGCCGCAGATCGGCCAAGGTTTCGATTCAGCGAAAAGGAGGCTCGCGGACGCAAATCCTCGATCTACACTGCAAATGTTGCCCCGTGTTCCCCCGCTTTCGGCGTGGGAACACACCTCCGGCCGCTCAGCGGCCCTCACGCGTCCCGCCCCCGCGCCCTGGATTCGACTGACCCCTCATGCCTGACCGCATCTCCGGAATCCTGACCCCAAACATCACTCCGGTTGACGCGACAGGTCGGGTCGATGAGGAGAAGCTCCGCGGCTATGTCGATTGGCTGATCGAACGGGGGGTCGACGGGCTCTATCCCAACGGCAGCACGGGCGAGTTCGTCCGTTTCACCGCCGAGGAGCGTCGCCGTATCGTCCAGATCGTGGTCGATCAAGCGGCAGGGCGAGTGCCGATATTAGCCGGCGCCGCCGAAGCGAATGCCAAGGAGACGATCGCGGCGTGCGAAGCGTACGGCAGCATGGGGGTCCGCGCGGTGGCGATCGTGGCGCCGTTCTACTATCGGCTCAGCAGTGAAGGGGTGTACGCGTATTTCCGCGAGATCGCCGCGACCGTCTCGGTCGACGTGACGCTGTACAACATTCCGTTGTTTGCCTCGCCCATCGATGTCCCCACCGTGGTCCGGCTGGCCTCGGAGTATCCCCGGGTGGTCGGGATCAAGGACAGCTCCGGCGACCTCCCGAACATGATGCGGATGATCGCCGCTATCCGCCCGCTGCGCGAGGACTTTTCATTCCTCACCGGCTGGGACGCGGCGCTGGCCCCAATGCTGATCGCCGGCGCCGACGGCGGGACCAACGCAACCAGCGGCGTCGTCCCTGAACTGACCCGCGCCATCCACCGCGCCGTCAGCTCCGGACAAATTGAAAAGGCAATGCGGCTCCAGTACCAGCTGCTCCCGCTGTTCGACGCACTGATCGGGCTCGGCGAGTTCCCCGAAGGCTTCCGAGCCGGCGCCCGCTCCCGGGGTTGGAACCTCGGGGCCGGACGGGTACCGCTCTCGGAAACCCAACGCGATGCGGTCACCCGGAGCCAGCGTGAAATCGATGCCCTGGTTGCCGACGTGGCCGTCGAAGAGAACTCACCGAATCTCCCCGCCGAAACGATCGAACAGATCGTCAACAGCGTCATGCGGCAACTCAACTCGTGACGCTCTGCCGCCACTACGGAAACCAGTAACGCATGAAATTGCGGACGCCTTGGCCTGGAACATAGGCGACCGGCTGGCCCCACAAGCCCTGCCCCACCTGCACTGGGTTTTGTTCCTGCCCAAAGGAGACCAATGGCGGTAGGTGGTACGCTCGCCCGGTCCCGACTGCGATGGCCGGTGGACTCGCCGACGGCATAACCGCGGGAGCGGCGAATTCCGCCGGGGGCGCCGCGAATGTCGGGGACGGGGCATAGGTGGCCGGCCCCGCAGAGGCTGTCGGTGCGCCGCATCCGATTCCGCTGGCCGCCAGGTAGGAACTCGGAGGCGAAACCATGGAGCAATTGTCCATCGTCGCATAGCGAACCTGGCCGATTTGGGGCTGCGGAACCGGGTTCATATCGTCGCGGCTGTAGTGGGGCAAGGTTCGCGGCTCCGTCGCTGTCGCTCCGGCGGACGAGCCTGACCCGCTCGGTTGTGGTTGCGAGCTCGCCGCAGGCGGGGAGGCCCCTGGCGGGAAGTCAATTCCGCCGGGAAGCTCGGGCGCCGCAAGCGGACCACTGTCACTCTGCATCCAGGCGGTCTGACGGACGTCAGCCGGATCTCCACCCACATCCACCGGTCGCATGTCGCGGGAGGCGTACCGGGCGGGAATGCTTGGCGAATCGGAACGGGCTGGCGTTCGACGGGCTTGGCGATACGAATCGACCGCACTCGGGGAATCGATCGGCCGCAGCAAAGAGGCTGCCGAGGCGCCGGGCGACCGGGACGCCCCCGCGGTTTGGGCAAAAGACACCTCACCGCCGGCAAGCAGCAGCGCGGTCATTGTCGCGGCGCCAACTCGCCCCCCCCTCTGTCCAAGTTTCTTACCAATCATGCTCATTCCTTCAGCCAACTGCTGCGTGCCGGTTCGCTTGTCTCCTATGACGCAAACCAACCAGCAGTGCAAGGGGAATGCCAACAGCGGCCGATCGACAATTCACGCCCGATTGTGGCGTCTTCCCACGCGCGCCGGATGAGCCGGCGGGGGTGTGACCTTGTAATTCTGACAACTCCATTGTAATCGGCGGGCCGTCAACCGCCGATGGCGGGGGGTTAAGAAACCTTCGGCGGGGCGAGCACCGGTGGGACAAGAAAGCACCCCTCATGGCTCGATGGGGCGGTCCGCAAGGCATCTTCGTTGGAGAGCCCCGGGCTGATCTGGTCGTCACGCCACCGATTGTCGACCTCCAAAGCGGTCGTCATCGGTTCGATCTCGTCGGTATCGAGCTCCGCAAGTTGGTCGACGAACTGCAATATCTGCTGCAGCTGCGGCCCGAGCGTGGCGATCTCCTCCTCGGTCAGTTCCAGCCGCGCCAAACTCGCCAGCTTGCGAACATCCTCTGCGTCGAGCGACA
>CAYWXT010000244.1:0-8477 GCA_964462125.1 uncultured Pirellulaceae bacterium
GCGGGTGGAGTCGCTGGAAGCTCGCCGCGTGCTGGTCCACGGCTCTCGACACCTCTCAGCGAGGCATTCATCCGTCGAATCGTTCTGCTCAGATTTCCCGCACGCAGCCCTTTAACCTCATGAAGGTGAAAACATGTTTTGTTCCCTGAAGTCCGCTTCGTCACGCCGAAAGCCCTCCGAGATTACCAGACGCAACCGGATGCGTCGCGCTGCGTGGCGAAGGCTGGAACGGCTGGAAAGTCGCCGACTGCTTGCCGCTGGCAGCCTCGACCTGAGCTTTGGCGATGACGGAATCGTGACCACCGACATCGAGCAATCGAGGGTGGTCAATCGAGCGCAGGATTTGGTCGTGGCGCAATCGGACGGCAAATTGGTCGTGGTGGGCGACGCTCAGATGGGCCCCACTGGCTACGATGTCGGCTTGGCTCGCTACAACCCCGATGGCAGTCTGGACACTTCGTTCAGCGATGACGGCACACTGACCGTAGACCTCGGCCGCCGATTTGAGTTCGCCACCGGCATTGTTCAAGATGCCGATGGAAATCTCGTCGTCGGCGGTTATTCCAGCGACACCAACAGTGACTTCGAATTCTTTGTCGCACGGTTTCTTATCGATGGCTCACTCGATGCCACCTTTGGGTTGGATGGGACCGTTACCACAAGCATCGGGTCCGCAAACGATATCGCCCGTGGGATCACCCTCGATGACGAGGGGCGAATCATCTTGGTTGGTGAATCCGTCAACCCGTCCGGGGACCGTGATTTCTCGATCGTCCGCTACCAGCAGGACGGAAGCCTCGACCCAGCGTTTGGCGGAACTGGGATCGTGACCACCGACTTCGGCGTCGGCGACGACAGTGCCTACGACGTTGCGGTTGATTCCGCCGGGCGGTTGGTCGTCGTGGGAACCGCTGAAGGATCGTTGGCCGGAGATTTTGCCGTCGCACGTTACCTGTCGGACGGATCTCTGGACCCGACCTTTTCTGAAGATGGATGGTTAACCACGCCGCTCAATGGTGTGTTCGATACGGCGACCAGCGTTGTTATCCAAGGTGACGGAAAAATCCTGTTGGGCGGCTGGTCCTGGCAGGGGACGACGGGGCGTGATTTCACGATTGCCCGCTACGAAACCGATGGTTCACTTGACACGGGCTTCGGGAGCAGCGGATTCGCAACCACTCATTTTGGAAGCATCAACGACGAGATATTCGACTTGGCCCTTGACTTCGATGGAAAAATCATCGCCGCTGGTCGGTCTCGAACCAATGACACGGACTGGGATTTTGCAGTTGCCCGTTATCACGCGGATGGTTCTGCGGATTTGACATTTGCCGGAACCGGCCACACGACGACCGACTTCGCATCATTGCATGATCACGGAGTTGGCCTCGCACTGCAAGCGGACGGGAAAGTGGTTGTTGCCGGCCCTTCGTTCGACGAACTGACGCACTGGGACTTCGCGCTGGCCCGCTACAAGAGTGACGGGAGCTTGGATGCGTCATTCGGCGACGACGGCAAAGTCGTGACTCAATTCTCCCTACGGTCGGTGGATCAGACGTGGTTTGAGTTTGCCAACACGGTCGTCGCTGAGGACAACGACGGAAGGATCTTGGTGGCGGGGTCATCGTTCAATTTGGCAAGCGGAGTTAGCCTAACCTGGGACTTCGCGATTGTCAGATACCACCTGGATGGGACGCTCGACACTACCTTCGGCGACCAGGGCAAAGCTTTGATCGACTTTGGCGGCACCGACGATAGAGCCACTGGACTGGTTGTGGACGCTAGTGGCAAAATCATCCTGAGTGGAGTCACGCGAGAGACTGTGGCCGATGACTGGGATTTTGCTCTCACACGCCTGAGCTCCGATGGCACGGTTGACGCGACGTTTGGTGTAGATGGGCGAGTCACCACGGACTTTCATGGAGGGAATGACCTCGGCCACAGCGTAGTCATTGCCGACGATGGGAAGATCGTTGTGGGTGGCACCGCGAGCGACGCGAACGGGGAAGCCGACTTCGCCCTCGCGAGATACCACTCAGATGGCTCACTTGATTCGGGCTTCGGCAACGCTGGGCAAGTCACAACGCATTTTGGCGTGGCAAACGACCATGGTAGGAGTCTGGCCATCGACAGCAGTGGGAAGATTCTGCTCGCCGGGTACTCAGACCAATCGCATGGTCTCGACTTTGCCGTGGCGCGATACCACGATGACGGCTCGCTCGATACGCAGTTCGGCAGTGGCGGAATGGTCACGACGCACATCGCGGGAAATGATGTGGCCAGAAGCGTGGTCATTCAGCCGGACGGCAAGTTTATCGTCGGTGGGGACTCATGGGATTCGGCCGCCACTGCCAGGTCTTACTCGCTCGTTCGCTACAACGGTGACGGGTCTTTGGACGATTCGTTTGGCTCGGCCGGTTCGGTCATTGAGAATGTGGGGAGTTCTAGAGACGTCCTGACCAGCCTAGCGCTGCTGAAGAACGGTCAAATCGTAGCCGGTGGTTTTTCGTCAACGGGCGCGACGAGTTGGGATTTTTCACTCGCAAAATTCAACCCCGACGGCTCACTTGCCACCGAGTTTTCGGAGGATGGAACATGGATGCTCGATCTGAACGGGGGAGACGACCGCGCCGCTTCTGTGTTGATTCAATCCGACGGAAAGATTCTCATTGGCGGCTATTCGCTCCAATCCGACACCTCATGGGATTTTGCCCTCGCCCGCGTGTTGGACAACACGGCACCGCTCGCGGATGCGGGCCGCGGTTACTCCGTGCCGGAGGGGGGCAGTTTGCAACTGGATGCCTCGAACTCCAGCGATCTCGAGCAACCGATCGATTCGCTTCTGTTTGAGTGGGACCTCGACGGAGACGGCGTTTTTGGGGAAACCGGAGCTGACGCGAAATCAGGTGATGAAGTCGGCATTTATCCCCTTTTCTCAGCAGCCGAGCTAGATGGTCCAACCCAAATCGTGGTAACGCTTCGTGTCACCGATCAGGAGGGACTGAGCGGCGAAGACACGGTGACGATCGAGATCACGAACGTCGCCCCACAGGACCTGACGATCTCGGGACGCACGAGCGCAGTTCCGGGTCAGCCACTGAGATACTCGGGCAGCTTCACCGATCCGGGCGTCGGCGATACGCATTGGCTCGATTGGAAACTGCTCGACAGCGACCACTCCGTCGTCGAAACGGGAACGGGCGAGGCATTCGAGTTCACTCCGTTGCTGTTAGACACCTATACGATCGAATTGACTGTCACGGATGACGACGGAGGAATAGGCAGAGCCTCCATCGTGCTCGAGGTCAAAGCGGTCGATTTGCAGGTCGATCGATTGAATCCTGATGCCAGCGTCCTGATGGTCGGCGGGACCGGGGCGGACGACGAGATTCGGTTCGCTCCGGGTTCGAACGCTGGCGAAGTGGAGGTGGTCCTCAACGGCGTCACGCACGGCCCCTTTTCCATCACCACGGCAGATCGGCTCGAGGCTTATGGGCTCGCGGGAAACGATGACATCGTCGCCGACGGGAGCCTCGGAAACAGTGCGTGGTTTTTTGGCGGTTCCGGCAATGACCGCCTAAAGGGAGGGGCGGGACATGACGTTCTTTCGGGAGGAACCGGCGATGATCTTCTCGTTGGCGGCCAGGGGCGCGACTTCCTGCTTGCCGGCGAGGGGGCCGATCGCATTGTGGGCAACGCCGATGATGATATTTTGATCGCCGGGTTTTTGAACTTTAGTGACGAACAACGATCGATCGCCGCGATCATGAGCGAGTGGACACGTACCGATCGCAGCTACGAGCAACGAATCGAAAACATCAGCGGCGTTGAGAGTGGCTCAACGTACTCGAGCCGAACCAATGGCAGCCATTTCCTGAAATACCAGGAGACGGTGCTCGATGACACGGACGAGGATGTTTTGACGGGTTCGGCTGGCGAAGACTGGTTCTTTTTTAACAGCGATGAGGACCGTGCGACGGACCTCAAGGACGAAGTGTTCGCCAACGACATCGATTTCATCACCTAAGTAGTGGCCCCGCGTCTAAGGCCAATGACGTCGCTGGCGTCTTCTGTGATTCGTACCGTCGCGCTCGCATTGGAAGTGATTGCTCGCAGTTTGTGAGCGGTAGCCGGCGTGTGATACAAGCAACGGAGAATCAAATGGCGATGCTGACGACCTGTCGATGTGGACAACAGCTGCGGATTCCCGCCGATGCCGAGCGGGTTCGCTGTCCTTCCTGTTCGGCCGTGCTGCGGATCAAGTCGCGGGGAACAAAACCACAGAAAGGCGGCGGCCAGGCGAGCCAGCGGCTGCGGTCAACGGCTGCGGTTCAAATGCGGTGCCCCTGCGGTTCGCTGGTTTCCTTGCCATCCAACGCCAGGTCGGCGACCTGCGGTCAGTGTGGGACGTTGATTCGGCCGAGAACGAAAGCGAGCCTGCGGGACACGAGTGCGGCCGGAAGCGTTCTGCCATCGACGCTGGAGCTGGGGGATTTGCCTGGTTCCACGGACTTCGCTCGCTATCGTTCGACCCAGAGCAAGGCTCCGGCGGCAGTGATGCCGAACTCGCGAGCGAGGCTGGACCGCAAGGAACAGCGGACATCAGTGGTCCCGCGGTGGCTCGCCTCGCTGTCGATCACCGCAGCGGCGCTTTCGTTGGTTGCGGGCGGGGGTGGTTGGCTGCTGTTCCGGTTTGCCGCCCCGCATGATCCACCCGCGGTATCGGGGGAGTCGCTGGACGAGTCGGTCGCCGAGGAGCGGAGTGCGAGCGAGGGGGAGCCGGAGCTGATCCGGATCGCAACCTATCCCCCGGGGCCACGGTTGCCGGGGACAATCGAATTTCTGCCCCGCGCGTTTGTGGAAAGTTTACCTGCCGAGCTGGATGAGTTCTTCCGCATCGTTCCGCCGGAGGAGAACGCTGCGCCGCATTACTTGGAGGCGCTCGCACAGATCGAAGGGGGACTGGAGATCTGTTTCCCTCCGGAGCGTCGAGCCGCGATCCGGCAGTTGGCCGAGCGGAACTCGGCGCAGATCACCGAGTGGTCGCTACGGCTTGAGAACGGCGATCCGCTGCCATCGATCGGCGAACTGGCATCCTTCGACCCCGTGATTGAGGCGGTGATGGCCGCCCAGCAGCGGCCCCAGTGCAGTTTCTTGCTCGGGTATCAATTGAGTGACCGGCTGCCTTACTTGCAAGCCGCACGTAATTTGGTGAGGCTCATGGAGGTGCGTCGGGAGACGCTGGGTGATTCCCAGGCGATTGACCAGGCTATCGCGGAGTACCAAATGCTGGTGCGCCTGTGCCGCGATGTGGCTCCTGACGGAAGCGTTGGTCAAATGATTGCCACTGCGATTGAGACGATCGCGCATCGGAAGTTGCTCCCATCCCTCGTGGTTCACCGTGAGTTTTCCGGTCAGCAAGCGCGTTCTTTGATCCGCATCCTGAGGGAGCATGATGCGAAGGCGGGAATGCCGGCATACATTCGCTCGGTGCGGAAGGAGCAATTGATGTTTCTCAACATGATCGCACAGCTTCAGCGTGATCCTGACTTCATCGACGAGTTTTTGGCAGCGATTTCAATTGAACAACCCACCGAGAAACAAATCGATGTGGCAAAGCTGTTGAAATCAGCCGTTGCGAATATGACGCCATCGCACTTCAAAGAGAACAAACGTGTTTACGGGGTAATCGTCTCGGGACAGCTTGATCTGTTGCGCAGTAATGAGGAAGATCTGTGGAGCCTCGGTGCCCGGCTCAGGACGCAGTTCGAGCAGGCAATCAACATGGACCAAGCCGGAAAGGATACGAAACAGTTACTGTTGGAGGGCAGGGCCAACGAATTGCCTTGGCTGGTAGGCGTGATAGCACCAAGTGCTGATCTAGGCCACTCTTCGTATGTTGAGTGCATTGCTTGGCGCCAGGCTGCGGTCGGACTGTTGGCGATCGAATTATGGAATCGCGACCATGACAGCAGCCCTGAAAACATTGAGGCCCTCTTTGCACATGCGGGCCTTGCGTCCGTACCGACGGATCCGTTTGGCGGACAAGCCATGCGGTTCGTTACTCGCCCCGAGGGTTTTGCGGTATATTCGATCGGTGGTGACTTGCGCGACGATCATGCCCGCACACTTGCCGAGGGGTGGAATGAAGCGGGTGACATTTATCTTTCGGTACCATGAGCGTGCATCGCTGTCCCGAGTGTGACTCGGAACTTGAACCGAAGCATCAGGAAAGCACCGGCTTTCGGTGTTCCCGCTGCGGTTCGTTGGTTGATACCCAGCTCAATTCGGCGGAACGGTCGGCGGTTTCGTCGCCGGACCCTTCGTTGGCGCGCCAGTCTTCGCACCCGCCGCGTCTGGGGCACTACCGATTGTCACGGGCCTTGGGGCGGGGGAGTTTCGGTGCGGTTTGGGCGGCTCACGATGAGCAGCTCGACCGGGCTGTGGCGATCAAGGTGCCGCGTTGGGAGTCGGCATCGTCTGAACGGATCGAGGCCTTTGTGAAGGAGGCTCGCGCGGTCGCGCGGCTGAACCATCCGGGCATTGTGCGCGTCTATGAAATTGGGCAGGCACGCTCGGGACCCTACATCGTTTCGGAGTTGATTGACGGGTGTGACTTGAAGACGCGGCTCGCGTCGCAGCCGATGACGATCCGCCAGGTGGTCCGACTCGGAATGGAATTGGGACGAGCCATTCAGCACGCGCACGAATGCGAAATCATCCATCGCGACCTGAAGCCCGCCAACGTGATGATCGATCGCGCGGGACGAACGCATGTGATGGACTTTGGCCTGGCCAAGCAGAAATCCACCGACGCCACGATGACGGTCGAAGGACAGGTAATGGGAACTCCGGCCTACATGTCGCCGGAGCAAGCTCGCGGGGATTCCCGCCACGTGGACGCTCGATCCGACATCTATTCACTCGGAGTGATTTTGTATGAGTGCCTGACGGGTGAGCTTCCCTTCCGGGGGAAGACGACCATGCTTTTGCACCAGGTGTTATACGACGATCCGCCAGCCTTGAGGAGATTCAACCCTTCGGTTCCGTTGGACCTCGAGAACATTTGCCTGAAGTGCCTTCAAAAGTCTCCGGAAAGCCGTTATGACACGGCGGCCCAACTGGTTGACGACTTACAGGCTTATCTCGATGGCAGGCCGGTTTCCGCGCGATCAGCGACGGCATTGGAGCGAATCGGCAAGTGGTGCCGGAGGAATCGTGCGGTCGCATCCGCCGGCGCGATCGTCTTAGCGCTGTTGTTGGCGTTCTGTACGACGAGCACGTTATTTTTGATCCGGGAACGGACATTGCGGCAAGAGCGAGAAGTAGCTCTGGTACGCGAGCGCGACGCTGTGGTTCGGGCGGAAGAAGCAGCTCGCAAGGCGCAGATCGAACACGACGCGTACGTCGTGGCTCAAAAAATGAATGCCGACATTTTTCGCGATCAACAGAACTCGCGTCGAGCCTTTGCCGAGGCGAGTTACCTGCATCGGATTCGAGAATGCGTTGATTGGCTGCGAGCCGGTCGCTGGCGGGCCGCACGAGAGAATCTTGAAGCCATCGAATCGGACGATCCCGATGGCGAATTACGCAGCTGGGAATGGCACCTGCTGCGTCGAGATTTGGACGACCGGTGGTTTTCTTTCAATCCTCGCATCGGATCGATCAAGCGCCTCGCTGGAAATGAGGACGGAACGACGATCGAGGCGCTGAGCGAACGCGGTGTATTAGGCCGGTGGCTGGTCCGCGGAGAAGATGTCAGCCGCGTTGCACTGCCTCGGCAGCGCGACGTGACCGACTTTGATCGCAGTGCTTCCACGGGTGCTTTGGCGATCGTCACCTCGGAGGGAAAACTCCAACTGTTCGATGAGACGCTGGAGGAGATCGGCTCGGTGGAACCCGCGGCTCGGTCTGCTTGGCAGTTGGCTCGATTTGACGCCACTGGGACGCGTTTGGCAGCTTGCGATCGTGGTGCGACGCTGGCGGTCTTCCGAACGGATTCAATGGAGCTGATTCACCGCTGGGAAAGCACCGGAAACCGGGTTCTCGATTTGCAGTGGCACCCGTCGCAGCGGTCCTTCGTGACGCTTTCAGCACCCGAACGCCAATTGACGGTGTGGGACGCGGAGAAGGGGAGTCCAACAGCAACGTCCGGGTCCGGAGTGAAGGTCAATTTCTTTGCCTGGGCCAGGTCGGGGAAGGCCATCGTCGCGGGTGATCATTGGCTGCTGAGACAAATTGATCCGAACTCCGGTGAAGATCAGGAACTCGGCCACCAGATCAGTGGCATCACGGCAATTGCGCCGGACTTCCAGCCGAAGCGAATCCTCGCCGCCTCTCCCGGAGGCCCGATTTTCGAGTGGTCGTTGGCGCAGCGTCGGCGCAGTGGCCAACGCTCCTTGCATGCTGATGGTGCCAGGACGATGTCGGTTTCCCCCGGTGGACAGTATCTGATCTCGGGGGATGCGAGCGGCGAG
>CAYWXT010000245.1:0-8477 GCA_964462125.1 uncultured Pirellulaceae bacterium
TGAAGGCCTGTTCCGGCAAGTGATCCCATTTGCCGTCGCAGATCTCTTCGAAGCTGCGAATCGTATCCTCCAACGATGTAATCTCACCCGGTTTGCCGATGAACACTTCGGCAACCAGGAACGGCTGGGAGAGGAACCGCTCGATGCGGCGGGCCCGGTGGACAATCGTCTTGTCCTCCTCGCTCAATTCGTCGACCCCTAGGATCGCGATGATGTCTTGCAGTTCCCGGTACCGCTGCAGGATCGTCTGGACCCGCCGCGCGATGTTGTAGTGCCGCTCGCCCACGTACTGGGGATCGAGAATTCGGGAGTTCGACGCCAACGGATCGATGGCAGGGTAAATCCCTTTCTCCGAGATCGACCGTTCCAGATAAATGAACGCGTCAAGCTGGCTGAACGCCGCCGCCGGCGCCGGATCGGTCGGGTCGTCAGCAGGCACGTACACCGCTTGCACGGACGTGATCGCCCCCTTCTTCGTGCTGGTGATCCGCTCCTGCAACGCTCCCATCTCGGTCGCCAGGGTCGGCTGGTAACCAACCGCCGAAGGCATCCGTCCCAACAGCGCCGAGACCTCCGAACCAGCTTGGGAAAAGCGGAAAATGTTGTCCACAAACAGCAGCGTGTCTGCCCCGGTCGTGTCGCGGAAATACTCGGCCATCGTCAGCGCCGAGAGTGCGACCCGAAGCCGGGAGCCGGGCGGCTCGTTCATCTGGCCGAACACCATGCAGGTCTGCTCAATGACCTTGCGGCCGGTCGCCCCGATGTCGGTCTCCTGCATTTCCAGCCACAGGTCCGTTCCTTCCCGTGTCCGCTCGCCGACACCGGCGAAGACAGAATACCCGCCATGGCTGCTGGCGATGCGGGCGATCAGCTCGGTCAAAATGACGGTCTTGCCGAGCCCGGCACCCCCGAACAGCCCCGCCTTCCCACCGCGAACGAAAGGGGTCAGCAGGTCGACCACTTTGATCCCGGTTTCGAACAGCTCGGTGTTGGTCGACAGTTCGCTCACCGGCGGGGCCTGGCGGTGAATGCTCCAGTGATCGTCGGCGTGAACGTCCCCCCGCTTGTCGATCGGCTCCCCGAGAACGTTGAACACGCGGCCGAGCGTTTGTTCCCCGACCGGGACCGTGACCGGTTTCCCCGTGTCGACGACCTCCATCCCGCGCATCATCCCATCGGTGCTGCCCAGCGCGATCGCCCGCACGCGGCTGCCGCCGAGATGCTGCTGCACCTCGCCGATCAGCTCGACCTGCACCCCCTTGTGTTCACTCTTGATCGACAAGGCGTTGTAAATCGGCGGCAAACTGCCTTCGGAAAACTCGGCGTCAAAGGTCGAACCGATGACCTGGGTGACACGCCCGGACACTCGCTCTTGGGTAGCGGTAGACATGATTGAATCTGGGTTGGGTTGCAGGTGGTTAGCGGGAGGATCGGTCTATTTTTCCAGGGCTTCGACGCCAGCGATGATCTCCATGATCTCACCGGTGATCTGGCTTTGTCGGGCCCGATTGTAAGTCATCGAAAGCTGCTTGATCATGTCGCCGGCACTCTCGGTGGCACCTTTCATGGCGATCATTCGCGCCACTTGTTCGCTCACCGCCGCGTCGAGAAAACACTTGAACAGCCGCACTTTGAAGCTGGTCGGCACGACCTCCTCCAAAATGCTTTCAGCCGACGGCAGGAACTCGTACAACCTCTGTTCCGAGGCGCCACCGCCAGCCGAATCACCCCCGGCCGGTTCGTCCTGGTCGGAAGGCTCGCCACCGCCGAGCGAGCCGAGTGGCAGCAACGTCTCGATCGTCGGTACCTGTTTGCTCGTGCTGATGAATTTGGTGTAGACGACGTCCAAACGATCGATGTCGCCGGTGATATAGCGGCTCAGGTAGTCGTCGGCAATCTTCTCGACATCGTCATAGGCCGGTTGGTCCTCGAAGTGAGTGAACTGCTGGTCGACCGGGATCCTACGGAACTTCAATCCATTGATCCCCCGCTTCCCACTGACATCGACCGCGGCCGACTCGATGCTGTCCTGCAGCTCTCGGATTCGCGGGATGGCCGTCCGCAGGATGCTGGCGTTGTAGCCGCCACACAACCCACGGTTGCTCGAGAGCACCAGCACCCGCGCCGACTGCGTTTGCTTGCGGGGCTCCAGCAGTGGATGGGTGACATCGAGTCCAGCGGCGGCCAACCGCTTGACGATCTTCGTGATCTGCTCGGTGTAGGCGGACGCTGCAGCGGCCCGCTCCATCGCCTTCTTGTAGCGAGCCGTCGCAATCAACTCCATCGTCCGCGTGATCTTGCGGATGTTGCGGATCGACTTGCGACGTTTGTCGAGGGCTCGTGCGCTGGCCATGAAGGGTCTTCGAGGGTGGTTGCCGAATGAATGGGTCTTGCAGACGTACGGGTGTAGCGGACGTGTCGCACTAGCGGACGTGTTGCTTTACTGAATAATGCGCCAGTTGAACGGGTAACGGTAGTGCTGGCCATCCCGGACCGCCAACGCGGCGATGATGCCGAACACCAGTTGCAGGATCATCGGGACCAGGACGATGGGGAACAGCACGCCACAGCTGACTGCGGTGACAGCGATACAAATCGCGGCGAGAATGAATAGGGTGATCTGAAAGTTCAACGCCTCTTTCGCTTGGGATCCGACGTAAGGGGATGACTCGTTCTTCCACAGGTAGATGATCAGCGGCCCGACAAAACCGAGCAGGCCGGCGCCAAACACACCAGCGATTCCCGACAGGTGGGCGATCAGGGCGAGATTGCATTCTTCCTGGGTCGGCGGAACCTCCAACGGGTCCAACGGGGCGTCGGTTGACGACGGTTCATAGGGATTCGATTCGTCCATCACGATTGACTCCGGTGAGGGGAAAGCCGCCACATGTTATTAATCCGCCGGTCGGTAGCTCGACTTGAAATCTCGGATCGCCGATTCAATTCTCTCGGCAATCTCCTCAGTCAATTCACCTTTCTCGGTCAGCTCCTCCAGCAGCGCGGCATGCTTGTCACGGGCGGACTGCAGGAAATCCCGCTCCCACTGCTGAACCGACTTGATCGGCACGTCGTCCAACCAGCCCCTCGTGCCTGCATACAGGCTGAGCACCTGTTTGGCTGCCGACAGCGGTTGGTATTGCGGTTGTTTGAGCAGTTCGACCATGCGGTAACCACGATCCAGTTGGGCCTGCGTGGCGGCATCCAGGTCGGTCCCCAACTGGGCGAATGCTTCCAAGGCACGAAACGCGGCCAAGTCAAGGCGCAGACCGCCGGAAACTTTCTTCATCGCCTTGATCTGAGCCGCCCCGCCGACCCGGGAGACCGAAATCCCCACGTTCATCGCAGGCCGGACGCCGGCGAAGAATAAGTCGGGCTGAACGTAGATCTGGCCGTCGGTGATCGAGATCACATTGGTCGGGATGTAGGCCGAAACCTCCCCTTCGAGCGTCTCGATGATGGGCAGGCTCGTCAGTGAGCCGCCGCCCAGTTCGTCCGACAGCTTCGACGACCGCTCGAGCAGGCGGCTGTGACAGTAAAACACGTCCCCTGGGTACGCCTCACGACCCGGCGGCCGGCGCATCAAAAGGCTCATTTGGCGGTACGCGGTCGCCTGCTTGCTGAGGTCGTCATAGACGATCAGGGCATGCCCGCCGTTGAACATGAAGTGCTCGGCCATCGCCGTCCCCGCATAAGGGGCGACGTATTGAAGCGGTGCCGGGGCGCTCGCCCCCGCGTTGATCACCGTGGTGTATTCCATCGCCCCGTGATGCTGCAGCACATCGACGACGCCGGCGACCGACGAGTCCTTCTGGCCCACGGCGACGTAGAAGCATTTGACGCCCTGGCCCTTTTGGTTCAGGATCGCGTCGATCGCGATTGCCGTCTTGCCGGTCTTGCGGTCGCCAATGATCAATTCCCGCTGACCGCGTCCGATCGGCGTCATCGCGTCGATCGCCTTGATCCCTGTCTGCAGTGGTTCGCTCACCGGTTGCCGGTCGGCGACGCCGGTCGCGATCATCTCCACCGGGCGACTGATGTCGGTCTGAACCGGGCCTTTGCCGTCAAGCGGATTGCCGAGCGGGTCGAGCACCCGACCGACCACCGCGTCGCCGGCCGGAACGCTGAGCAGCGTCCCCAGTGCCTTGACCTCGTCTCCCTCCTCGATCGTGAGGTAGTCGCCGAGGATGATCACCCCGACGCTGTTCTCTTCCAGGTTGAATGCCAGCCCGATCGCGCCGTTGGGAAACTCCACCATCTCGCCGGCCATCACGCCCGAGAGCCCGTAGACGCGAGCGATCCCGTCCCCGACTTCCAACACGGTGCCCACTTCGTGGACATCGATCTTGCTCTCGAACTGCTCGATCTCTTGTTGCAGGACCGAAGCGATCTCGTCGCTATTGAATTTCACTGGAACGTCTTCCGAATCAAACAGTTAATGGGTTGGAGGAATGGTTCCCAGCCCGCACAAGCTCGGCAAAAGAACCATACAAAATCGCCGATTCAATCACACCTGCTGTCCACCACTCATGCCGTCGGCTAGCCCTGCGATGCGAACCGCTCGGACTGTTCCAACAATTGCTGGGCAAACCCCCGGGTCGCGGCCCTGCCGATTTTCTCAATCCGCCCAGCAACACTGGAGTCGAACACCGTATCCCCGATCCTGATCACCATCCCTCCCAACAGCGAATCGTCGATCACTTCCTGAAGTCGCACCTGTTTGCCCAGACGCTGCGAGATCTGCCCGCTGACTTCGTCTCGCAAATCGTCGCTGAGCGGAACGGCGGTACGAACTTCCGCAACGACCCGGCCCAACAGCTCATCGTGCTGAGCGACCGCGGCATTGCGAACCGCCGTTAGATACCTGAGCCGACCACGGCGGGCCATCACTTTCAAGAAGTTCAACAACAAGGGATGAACCTGATCACCAAACAGCCGCTGGATGACGCGGACCTTTTCCTCTTCGTCAATCCGCGGTGAAGCGAAGACGGCAGCGAGTGGACGACTGACCCGAATCGCGGTGTCGACGATCTCGCCAAGTTGCCGCAAGATCTCGTCGGCCGCACCCGCCTTCGCCGCTGCGCCGAGCAAGGCCCGCGCATAGGTCCTGCCGAACTGCTCAGCTTCGATGTCGAGAACCGTTTCGTGTTGCGGAACGTCGGGCACAGTTGTCTTCTCGTCGCGTTGTCGTCGCGCGTTTGGCGGGGGATGGGAAACGGATTCAGTCAATCCAGGACAATCAGTGGTCCCGGGGCAATCGGTCGAGCGATTGGCGGATCAGGTCGGCATGGTCTTCCGCCTTCAACTCGCGACCCACCACCGAGCGGGCGACCTGCATCGCCAGATCGGATGTTTGATTCGCGATATCGGCGATCGCCACCTGTTTGGCCGTGTCAATGTCGGCGAGCGCCCGCTCCCGCTGGCGATCCGCCTCCTGCTTCGCTTCCTCGACGATTCTCTGTCCGGTCACTTCGGCATCGCGGCGCGCCTCGGCCAGCATCGACTGCACCTGAGTCGCTGCCTCGTCCAGTTTTCGCTGGTACTCGGCAAGCAGCGATTGAGCCTTGGCGTTGGTCGTCTCGGCCGCCTCCAGATCGCTGCGGATCTTCTCCTCGCGAGCCTGCAGACCGCCCAGCACATTGGGCCAGACGAACTTGCCGAGGAAGGCGAGAAGGGCCAAGAAAATCAACAGATTCCAAAACGCCGAACCGAGGTCGAGCGACAGCAGCGGCGGCGAATCCTCATGGTCACCGTCATCGGCGTGCTCCGCCTCGTTCGCATGACCGTCTGCGGTTTGCTCGGCCGATGCCCCCGGAGACGCTGCCCCTGGCGACTCGACGTCGGTTTCCTGCGCCCCGGCCGTGGCCAGCGGCAATACGGTGGCCGCGGACGCCATGACCAGGCAGGCCAATACCCAAATGACGATCCGCGGCTGGGCCTTCCAGTCTGAACAAATCACGTCAAGGAATCTCCAAGGAACAAGATCGGGTGAACCCCGAAATCAACGCGTCAGCATGAACACCATCGCAATCACTGCCGCACCCTCAATCAGAGCGGCCGCGATGATCATCGCCGTCTGGATTCGACCCACCGCCTCGGGCTGCCGTGCGATCGCCTCGACCGCGCTCCCCCCGATCCGGCCGATCCCCAACCCGGCGCCGATGATGATCAGCCCCAAGCCAATCCCGATCCCCATCCGGCCGAAGTCATTGGGCACAATGTCCTGGGCGATCAACATCGCCCCTTGGGCCATTTGTGCCAACATCATCGTTGCGTCAATCATCGAAACGTTGCTCCTTCGCGAAAGCTCAAAGGTTGGTTCGGGTTGGCCCGCGGCCAAGGCAGCCAGGGACCGGAAAAACGGAAAGCTTGTCAAACGGCCGGCCCAAGCTGAGCCGGGTCGAGGATCTTGCTAGGATCAGTCTGGTGCAGATCGTCCGCCGCGGACGTGTCGTGGTCGCCTGCCTCTTCATGGTCGTGCACCGCCAACGCAGCGATGAACAAGACCGTCAAAAAAGTGAAGATGAATGCTTGCAGGAAGCAGATAAACAGCTCCAACAGCGATAAGGCCGTTCCCACCAGGACGACAGCGATGCCGACCCCATAGGCCGCGCCGTCCCCCAAGGAACGGACGGTGAAAATCAGCCCCACGAATGCAGCCAATACCATATGACCGGCCATCATCGTTCCGAACAGCCGCATTGCCAAGACGAGGCACCGAATAAATAAGCTCAGCCACTCCAAAATGTACAAGAGCAACGCGATCGGCAGCATCTTGACATCATCCCAGCCGACCGGATTGAAGTGGTTGAAAAAATCCTTGACGCTCGTCTCGCGAATTCCCACGAAAATGATCATGAACAACGAAATCGACGCCAAGATCGCGTTGAGCGACAGGTTGCCCGTGGCCGTCCCGCCCCAATGGGCGAAATGCGTGTCCTGCGTCAACAACGTCAGGATGTAGCCGACAGGGACCATCCCCAACACGTTGGCGAACAGGACAAAGAAGAAGACCGTCCAAATGTATGGGATGTACTTGTCCGTCAACCCGTGAAGGCTCGGCGCCGCGACCTCATCCCGGATGAAGGCGCAGATCGTCTCGAACAGCTGCGACAACCGACCGCGGGTCTGGTAGCGCCCCAACCCCTGACCCTGGTAGATGCTGATTCGGCGCGAACAGAGCCCGGCGACCAAAACCAACACCACCCCGGTCACGAACGTCATCATCAAATGATTGGTGATATAGAATTCGTAAATGCCGTTTTCCACCCCGAAGAACGGAATGTTCGTTTCAGCATCGCCGACACGCAGACGAAAAAAAGGGCCGAACAGCCGGTGCGGCACGGCATGCGACGTCGGGTCATCGGCGGCGGCGAGAAAAAGATTCATCCAGCGGCGTTAGGTTAGCGTCACGGTGGAGGGACAACACGTTCGGGATCGAAATCCGCTCAGGATCGAAATCACTGCCTGCACGCCCGGCAGGATCAATCACCTCGCCGGTCCAGCCGCGGCAAGCCCCGAGCGAGGACCCCGACCTCGATCGCCGTCAGCACCACATACCACCCCAGCACTGTGCCAAGGAGCAGGCCGTTCCGATCTGATTCGGCCATTTGATAACGGCACCAGCCCACCAGTGCAACGGTGCCTAGCAAACGAACCAGGGTTCCGGCCAACCATGCCACCATCGGATCGTAATCGACGCCCGCATCATGATGGCCATCCGTATCGTTCTCAGCTGGCGCCAGTGACTCCTCCGCCTCGACGTCCTCACCACCCCTGGCTCCCTCCCCCGCCGCCGTGCCCGGTTGTCCCCGGCGAACGATCACGCTTCCAGGAACCAAGGCGAGATGCGCGACCGCGGCGCTGCCGATGCTGATCGCCAGCACCAACGGCAGCGACTCAGCAGCCAGCCAATAGACGATCGCCCCAAGCACCAACGTCCCCGCCACCGACGCCGCGGCGACCGCGCGGTGGGCGGCACCGTAGACCGCCCGCAATGCCTCGCGGCGGTCGCCTTGGATCGGCGCTGAGTCCAACATCAATCGCGAGGCGACTCCTCGTCCTCCAGCATTTTCATGGCAAGGGATATCAATCGGTACAAGCCCACCGCAAAACCGACCAACAGTCCAACCAGGGCAACATATGGGGTGCCATGATCGCGAATCCAATCGACCCAGTAACCAGCGGCGCCGAACACCAACGTCGAACCCGCCAGTTCCAACCCCGCCCCGGCCAAACGTATCGCCGACGACCAGCCCGCACCCCCCCCGCGCCAGCCTTTCCCCCCGTCGGGGCTCCAATCGCCAGCGGGCCGGTCCCGCTCACCGTCGCTGTCATTCGCCCCTTCCCCAGACGAAAACTCGCCGGAAGGCCGGTCATTGCCAGCAGGGGGGGGTGTTTGACGCATCCGTTAAACTGGTTGTATCAGTTGAATGACGCAGGCCGCAGGGCAAGTGGTGGCGACGCAAGGACGCACTTTA
>CAYWXT010000246.1:0-8418 GCA_964462125.1 uncultured Pirellulaceae bacterium
GACGATGACCAGTCTGGCCGTTGCGGAAACGGTTGCTGCCGCGGCAGGCGAGATCGATTTATCGCCGGACGAGTCCGTCTCGTGGCGAGCCTGGCTGGCGGCTGGATGGGCTGAACTTCGCTGGACCCGGCCGGAGGTGGTGACCCTGGCGATGGTGTTGCTGGTGGCGGTGGCCAGTCGCGGTGGGTGGTTTCGCAATCGTCGCTTGCGCCGCGTGTGGTTGGTGACGGTGATCGCGTTGATTGGTCTTTGGACGGGGAACTTAGTCTCGATGGCACTCGTGGCGGGTTGGTCTGCGGAGGGAATCGCGTGGCGATTGGCACCCGGGTTAGCAGCCATCACGCTGGTCGCCGTCGTCGCACCGCCGACGAGCGGCGGGAACCCCTACTGCAACCACCTCTGCCCGCACGGCGCAGCGCAGCAGCTGATCCGCCCGCGGTCGGGGGCACGGCGTCTCCGGCGGCTGCCTGCCCCGATCGCCCATCGACTGGCAAAACTCCCGGGGCTCACCCTGACGCTCGCCTACCTTGCGCTGATCCTCGTGCCGCGGGTCGACTTGTCGTCCTGGGAACCGTTTCATGCCTACCTGTTCCGACTCGCCGGGTGGAGTTCGATCGGGCTGGCATTGGCCACACTCCTCTTCGCCGCGGTGATTCCAATGGGCTACTGCCGATTCGGGTGCCCAACGGGACGCCTGTTGGGTTACCTACGTCGATCGGCGCAAAGCGATCGGTTGCTTCCCGCTGACGGAGTGGCGTTGGTGTTGTTGCTGGTCGCCGTGGCCGTTCGCGTCGGCTCGATTTGAAAGGTTCGCCAGCGAATCAGTGGACGGCAATGGTGAGCCAACCGTCGCGGGCCTGGACGTAACGGGGGTGAAACACCTGGCCCCGCATCGCTTCCAACGGTGAGCTTTCGGGGACGCTCACGCGGCGGTCGAGGAGCGTTTCTGGAAAGACGTCATCGAAGGCTCGCTTGATCGTACTCCGCAGTGCCGTTTGCCCCACGGTCAACCGACCGCGGCCGGGGAAGTCAACGTTGACTTCACTTTCGCGAACCAAGGTCGTCGTCCCCGCTTCACCGGCGTTCCCCGGATCGCTGGAGGCAGGGCGGTAGACCGCCGTGATTTCCAGGGGGCGAACTAATTGGCGTCCGTCCTGTTCGAACCGCGTCCCACGGATGCCCAGCCGCACCGTATCTTCGCGGGCTTCAAAGATGATCGGCCGGAGTCTGGCAAAATCGATCTCAAACGGCGACTCCGATTCCACCTGCTTGGTGAGCTCCAGTTCCCGCCCCGTCGTTTCGCGGCCAAGGGACTCCAGCAACCGATCGATCTGATCCTGTTTGACTGTTCGCCCTCCGAGAAACTGGGCCAGCGCATTGTCGACCGCCGACTCATGAACCTGAACCGTTGCCCCCAAACCTTCGGGCACCGATGGGGCCGGCAGGGGCGCGGCAAGCTGCGAGCTTCGCGAAACGGCCGCGCGGAAAAACAGCAGGTCGTCGGTCGAACTCCAGTGCTGAGTCGGTTCCGGAATGTCGAGTCGCTGCAACCAGGGATCGCCGCGCGTGAACGCATCGGAGCGTCCGATCGCAGCGGTCTGTTCGGTGAAGCGGCTGCCGACGCGGTCGCGCAACCGGCCCAAGGCGATCCGGTCTACGTGCGGTTTTTGCTGCGCGGCCCGTTTTCGGGCAATTTTGCGGACCAGCCTGAGGTGGTGCTCGATCGCGGTAATCCTTGTCCGCAGAGAGGCCGTGGTTTGGGGCTCTTCCAACGCAACCCCGCGATCGCTGAGTTGAATCGTGCGCGACGCATGGACCTCGCCATTGCCGATCGACCGCAGCCGAACCGGACCGTTGTAGCCGGTGTTGCGGGTGTTCACGCGACCATCAAGGCTGATCGCCAGTCGCGCGGTGTCGGCCGAGGGAAGCAAGTCGACCGTGATTGTCCCCTCCATTCGAGCCCGGCCGATAAGGCGGGTTCCCAGAATGCAATCGCGAACGGGTTCGTCCCGGTCGACCGGTCGCCCTGCGGTCTCTTGGATCATCGACTCGCTGAGACGAACCACGACATTCGGTTGGGAAAAGGCATCATGAAACGACGCCAGCAACCGGTCGCTCTGGCCCGTTTCCTCCAATACCTGCAAGATCCGAGACACGGCGGCCTGTTCTTCCGCCGCGGGGACCGACTCGAGCTTAGCGGTCCGCTCTGACAAGATCCCGAGTTGCCGGCGGAACAGCTCTGGAGCTTTCTCCCGGTCCGCGAAACGGCTGGCGGCAAGCAACTGATCGAGATCATCCCGCAGGCGGCCGAAGACCTCCATCTCGAGTCCCGGCGACGGACCTACCAGCCGCTTGCGGAGCGCCAACGCCTGCCGGGCCTGCGCCGCAACCGGCTGCTCGGTTTCGATCGCCTCCACCAAAGGATCCAAACGCAGGTACGCCATCCAGGCCGCATAGTTCGCTCGGTCGGTGCGGGCGGCGAACCATTGCCGAACCCGGTCGATTCCCGCCACGGCACGCTGCCGGGCAATGGTCAAGTCAGGCAGCCGGTCGGAATTAAACCGCTCGCCGGTCGACGTGATCTCCGCCAGCAGTCGGTCTCGCTCCGCCGAGGAGAGCTGCGCCGGAGCGATCGCTGGATTCAAGCAGTGAACCGCCACGATCAAGCAGCCGAACGCGGTGGCGTGAAGGGTCGTCAATGACATTGCGAGGGACTTCAAATCCGAGGGGAACCGGTGGGAACTCGGGCGGATTGGGGAATATATGCGGTCCGCGCGAGATAGGATGCCCATTGTAGACGCCACCGGCGGTCGCGACAGACTGGAGGCCGTTACAGTTTGGGCAAATCGATCACCCCGTCCCAAGAGTCGGGGGGGATGCGGTTGTGCTTTAAAATCGTGCTGATCAGCCGGTCCTTCGGACGGTCCCAGGCGGGGAGCGAGTGCAGCAGCTCGTAGGCTTCATTCCAGTCGCCGCGGTCGAGCGCCTCCAGGCTCCGCTCGTAGTCGGCGATTTGTCGATCGGTCAGCGACCTGGCCGTGTTGTCGTGCGGGGAAAGCAGCTCGCTGATATCCACCGCGGCGGTCATTCCGGCTGGTCGAACACGGGCCAACCGCCGCAATCGATAAGGGAACGCATCGCGCGCGGTGCGGCGGAGGGCTTCGGCGGTGGTTTCGTCCAGAATCACCTCCGCCCCAAACGCCTTGGTGATTCCCTCCAGCCGGCTGGCCAGATTCACGACCGGCCCGAAGGCGGTCACCTTGACCTGATCGATCGTGCCGATTCGTCCCGCCACGGCGCGGCCGCTGGCGATCCCGATCCCACAACGGAAACCGGTCCTTTGCGAGTTTGCTGCGTAGTCATCTCGGATCCGAATCGCCGTCTCCGCGGCGCGAATTGCCATGTCGTGCTGTTCCAGCGGCCACCCCCAAAAGCCCATGGCGGAATCGCCGTGAAAGTCGCCGATCACCCCTCCGGTCTCCAAAATGTGCCGCGTCATGACTCCCAAGGCATCGCTGACCCGGGCAAGCAACTCCAGCAATTGCTCCGAATCCTGTTCGCTCTGGCGAGAAAACCCCCGCAGGTCACAAAATAAAACCGAAAGGGTGGCTTCCCGCGGGGCCAATACCTCCTCGGTATCACGCCCTGCCAAGGCTTCCATGACGACCGGGGCGAAAAACCGGCGCATCGCTGCTTGCCGACGCTCGAGCCGGCGGCTTTGACGGAGATTCCCGACGGTCAGTCCGACCAACTCGGCGAACTTCACGTCGTCCTCCAAGTCCTCCGGGGCCGCCTGCATCGATTGCCCCACATCCCCTTCGGGTGCCGAGGGAAGTTGGCCCGTGACGTACAAGGCCCATCCGGGGCAGGCCTCGCTCCGAAGCGGCGCGCAAAACGCCCAGTCGACATCTTCACTCATCGTGTAATCGCCCCCCTCACGCCGGCCGCCGGACCACAGGTGCAGGATGCTCTCTCGCCGGGCGACAGCGGAGCGGACCAGTTTGGCGCTGACCGGAGGGCCCTCGGTCTCGGCGAGTCGGTTGTCGTAGTGCAGCACGCGCACCGGGACTTGACTTGCTCCCCCCTCCGGTTCCACCTCAACGGCGTCCGAAAACTCGCCGGTCCGCCAAGGGGGCGTCGTGGCCGATTCGTCGACCGCGACCACCGCGACCGCCGCCGCCGCTGGAGTGGCCTGCAGCAGCACCCCTGTCACCCGCACGAGCAGCTCCTCATCACTGCCGCTGCCGGCAATCAGGTCAGGCAACCGGCTGAGCATTTCGATCCGGGAGGCAGCGTCGCGAAAATGACGTTTCCGAAGCGCCACCGGATCGTACGTGTGCGCCGTCACGTCGGCCCCGGATGCATCGCTCGCCCCGGGGCGGTTGGCCAACGTGAACGTCGTCCGGCCGATCACGAAATGGTCCCCCGGCACCAACGTGAACCGCTCGGCACTGCTTCCCTGATGAAATACCGGGTTCCGCGCCGTTGGATAGCGGGTGACCTCCACCCGGTCTCCCTCCCGGGGGACAATTCGGACATGTTGCCGCGAGATCATCGCGTCCCAAGGAACGGTCCAGTCGGCCTCCACACGCCCCAGGACAATCTCAATTCCCGAAGCCGGATCGGGGACCTCCCGCCGCCAACGCTGGCCGCTAACCGGCCCCTGAGCGATCAAATCGGGCATCGTGCCATCCACATCGAGGTGTCGAGGTGTTAAGTCCGCGAATCAGCCATCACGCCACTTCACGCAAGCGATCATCTTCGACGTTTCGCCGGGAACCCGCCAGGAGTACCCGATGTTAAACGGGACGCTCGGTAATCTGCTCCACACGTTCCGAGTTGGTACAATTTGTCAGCGAATCGAATCCGCGAGCATGAGGAGCGTACACGATGTTCCATGACCCACCGTTGTCCCACGTGGCCCAGGTGACTTTCTCTGTGACACTCTTTGGGTTGCTCGTCCTGCCAGGCACCCTGGCGGGGCAAACTCGTGAGGAAAAAGTCCGCAGAGACCGGGCCAAGGTCGAAGCGGATGGGTTCTGGATCTATAACGACCTGGACGAAGCCTTTCGCCAGGGCCGGCAGACCGGCAAACCGATCATCGTCGTCCTCCGCTGCATTCCCTGCGAAGAGTGCGTCAAACTGGATGACGAACTGGTCGACAAGCACCCCCGGATTCGACCGCTGCTGGAGAAATTCGTCCGGGCCCGCCAAGTCTCCACCAACGGCCTCGATCTCGATCTATTTCAGTTCGACACCGATCAATCGTTCGCGGTCTTTCTGCTCAACGCCGACGGGACCATCTATGCTCGCTTCGGAACCCGATCGCACCGCACCGAATGGTACGGCGACGTGTCGCTCGAGGGTCTCGCGGCGGCGCTCGAAGCGACCTTGGAACTCCACGCCGATTACCCGGAGAACCGTGCACAACTGGCCGGCAAACGTGGCCAGCCGCTGAAAGTCCCCTCCCCAGAACACTACCCGAGCCTCCGGGACAAGTACAGCGATGAATTGAATTACAGCGGTAACGTTGTCGAGAGCTGCATTCACTGTCACCAGATTGGCGATGCCCAGCGGCGCTGGTACCGCGACCAGGGCGAACCGATTCCGGAATCGATCCTGTTTCCCTATCCGCATCCCAAAACGATCGGATTGACCATGAACCCCGAGAAGAAAGCCACCGTGCGGGAGATCGAGCCCGGCTCCCCGGTCGACCAGGCGGGTTGGAAAGCGGGGGACCAGATCGAGTCGCTCGACGGCCAACCGATGCTGTCGATCGCCGATGTGCAGTGGGTGCTGCATAATGTCCCGCCCAGCGGCGGTGAAATCGAGGCAACGCTGCGCAGCGACGGGAAAACATTGTCGTCGGACCTGACACTTCCCGCCCACTGGCGGCGCCGTGGCGACCTGTCGTGGCGTGCCTCCTCCTGGGGACTGCGGCGAATGGTCACCGGTGGCTTGGTATTTGAGCCTGCCTCAGCGTCGCAGCGTGAAAAGCTGGGCGTTGCCGAGAATCAGATGGCGTTGATCGTCAAACACGTCGGACAATACGGGCCGCACGCAGCAGCCAAAAAAGCCGGCTTTCGCGTCGACGATGTGATCATCGAGTATGACGGGCAACGCGACCTGATGAGCGACGCCGCGGTGTTGCATCACGGGACTACCAACACCAAGCCAGGCGACGACGTCACCGCCGTGGTGCTCCGCGACGGAGACCGGAAGACGCTGCGGATCCCTATGCAACGCTAGTGGTTGGCCACAGCTTGATTGTCGGGTTCAAAACGCCGGGGGCGTGCGCCCTGCAGTTACGAAATATCCTCCGTTGGCTACAAAACCGAACGCCACGATCACGTCCGACACCGAAGGATGCCGGCCACTTGGCGAATCGCCTCCGGAAGCGCCTGGCATTCTTGCTCAAAGACGCGTGCAGCAAGGGTCTCGGCGGTGTCGTCCAGATGGACCGGGCATCGCCGCTGCAGGATCACCGGGCCTCGGTCGTATTCGTTGTCGACCCAGTGAACCGTGCAGCCCGATTCGGTCGCCCCGGAGCGAAGCACCGCTTCGTGGACATAATGGCCGTACATGCCGGCACCGCCAAATGCAGGCAACAGCGCCGGATGGATGTTGATCACACGGTTTTCGAAATCCTTCGGAATCAGGACATGTTTCAAGAAACCGGCCAGCACGACCAACTCCACCCCCGCTTGCCGGCAAGGATCGAACATGGCCCGGGAGTAGTCCTCGGGATCCGTCGCAGCCGATTTGCGGGTCACCAACGTGGGTAGCCCGGCGTCGCGCGCGATCTGGACCCCGCGGACCTTCTCCCTGCTGCTGATCACCAGTCGAATCTCGATCGGTAAATCGCCTTCGTCGCGCTGGCGGATCAGGTTCGCCAGCGTCCGGCCACTTCCGCTCAAAAAGACCGCGATCGGCAGTGGCGCTGTCATCGACGTGTATCCAACTTGCAAACGTAGACCCGAGCGTTCTCGGTTTCGATCGCCGCCACCGACTCGATCGGCTCGGCGGTGAGAGCATCGGCCAAGGTTTCGGCGGCGATCAGGTCGCGGTGCTCACGAACCGCCTGGGTCACCTCGGCGTCGTCGCTAACGATGCCGATCCCGATCCGATCGGTGTAGGCGCAGCCGATCTCCTTGCGGGCGTTCTGGATCGTGCGGATCAGGTCCTTGGCAACCCCTTCCCGGCGAAGCTCGTCGGTGACTTCGGTGTTGAGCACGACGACGCAATCAACCCCTTGAGCCGCCGCCCACCCTTCCCGGGCTTGCAGGCGAATCTCAACGTCGTCGCGGTCCAGTTCGAGTGTGCCGTCAGGAAGCTGCAGCTTGACGCGGCCGGTTGACTGCAACTCCGAGAGCAGCGCATTGCCGTCGGCTGCGGCCAGGGCCGCCTTGACCGCAGGGACCTGCTTGCCGACTTTCGGGCCGAGCCGTTTGAAATTGGGGACGACGGAGTACTGGACGTAGTCGGCGCCATCGGTGATGTACTCGACCGTCTTGACGTTGAGTTCTTCACGCACCAACTCATCGTGGCTTCGCAGCCAGTCCATCCGTGTGTCGTCGGCGAGCACGACCTCGACCTTCGACAGTGGCAACCGCACCTTGAGCTTGGCCTCGGCCCGGGCCGCTCGGCCAAGCGATGCGATCTCGCGAAGCAGCCGCATCGAGCTGGAAAGTTCCTCATCGACACGGCGAGCATCGGGCGCCGGGTAGTCACACAGATGGACACTGGAAAAGACCCGGTCGCCGAACGGTTCAGTCAATCGTCGCCACAAGGTTTCTGCCAGGAACGGCACGAAGGGGGCCACCAACTTGGTGACCTGCAACAACGCTTCGTAAAGGGTCCAGTAGGCGTCGAGTTTGTCGGTCGAGTCAGCCTGGCTGGCCCAAAAGCGATCGCGGCTGCGGCGGACGTACCAATTGCTGAGACCATCGACCAACGCGTTGAGCGCGGCGCAGGCGTTGAAATTGTCGTACCCATCCATCCGCTCGACGATGGTGGCGACCGAACGATCCAGCTCGGACAAAATCCAACGATCAATCTCGGCACGCTCGGACACCGCGCGGTAGCTGGCCGCCGAAGCCAGGCTGGCCGGGCTCAGCGACGCATCGGCCTGCCGCGCTGCCGTTGGATCGAAGCCGTCGATCTCAGCGTAGATGCTGAAAAAACTGTAGACATTCCAGAGCCGCAACAGAAACTCGGGGATCGATTCTCGAATTGACTGTTCCCGGTAACGGATCGCGGTCCACGGCGGCTGACCGGCGAAAAAGAACCACCGCAGCGCGTCGGCGCCGTACTTATCAAAGATCTCCCCCGGCTCGCGGTAGTTCCGCTTGCTCTTGCTCATCTTGTTCCCGTCTTCCCCGAGCATCAGTCCGAGAACGATGCAGTTGCGATAGGGAT
>CAYWXT010000247.1:0-8337 GCA_964462125.1 uncultured Pirellulaceae bacterium
TCCGACCCCGCCGGTACCGCCGATCACCAGGATCGTCTCCCCGGAGTTCAGGGCCGCCTCTCGGAACAGACCGAGATGGGCGGTGATGCCGACCAGGGACGAGGCGGCGATTGCCAAGGCGGAGACATTTGTGGGGCGGGGGAAGCACCAATCAGCATCGACGGCGATTCGCTCAGCAAAGGTTCCCTGCCGTCCGAGCAGTCCTTGGTTGGTGCACCACACGGGGTCTCCGACGGAAAACCGCTCGACCTGGTCCCCGACCGCTTCGACCACGCCAGCGGCGTCGCAACCGAGGATGTACCGTTGGGGCAGGTCGAAGGCGATGACACCGCTGCGAACGTAGGTATCGATCGGGTTGACGGCGACCGCTTCAACACGGATCAACAGATCGCGGGGGCCCGGTTGTGGATCGGGAAGGTCCCCAAATTGGATCACGTCGGGACTGCCGGTGGCTTCGATATAGGCCGCTTTCATGGGAATTTGCTCAGGGGGGGGGGCGCGCGCGTGCGGAGCTTGGATCAGCCGCCGGAGCGAGTTCCACCACCGGAGCGGCGGCGGCGCCCACGGGACCGACGATCCGGGGACAGGTACTGTCCGAGGTTTTCTGGATCGTCCAGATCGGCTCGATTCCGGCGATCTTCCGGCAGGCTAAGGTAACGTTCCCGCTGCGACTCGTCGCCCCGCCTCCAGGGCGAGAACCGATCGGAGGCTTCCTCCGCCCACGCCTGGAGATACATCAGCCGATACTCGAGGTTGCTGCCGGCGACTCGATCGAGTGTTTGTTGATCTTCTTTGGGCAAGACAACCTCGATCAATTCGAGCTCATCGGTCGTCAGGGGCGAGAGGGGCGGCAGGTCACGGGGGCTGCCTGGCCAACGTGGCGGGCTACCGTCGGCGCGGAGAACGTGGTGGATCGCGGCTCGAATGGCAATTTTCTCGGGCTCTTCGTCCACCACCTCACTGATGTTGGAAAACCGCGTCTGGAGGTGATCGACCAGTTGCACCGTTGCCGGCTCGTCGCGGCTCAACCGCATATTGACGATATATTCCAACACCCCGTAAATCGACTCGACCGTTTCATCATCGAGGCCCGTGCCGGACCGATTCGTCAGTTCCGCGACGGTTTCCTCGATCGCTTCATCCAGCGCGTCTCGCTGGCGAGCCAGGTCAGGCTTTGATTTAGCGGCGCCGGCTTCGGATTCCACGGCGCGACCTTCGATTTCGTCAATCCGTTGGGGTTGGAGTGTTTCTTTCCAGGCCGCGTAATCCTTCATCGTTTTGACCAGCGTTTCGGCATCGGTTTGCTGGGCGACCACTTCGTGTGTTTGTCGTACGTGGGATTTGGTTTCGGGGGGAAGTTGTGTGAAGCGATCCCAGCGTGCAGCGAGACTGATCCGCTGGTCGAAACTCAGCTCGTCCAGGGTCGCTTCTCGCTGTTCGACGGGGACATCCGCGATGAGCGGGGTGGAGTCGAGTGGAATCAAGCCAACTTCACGAGCCGCTCGGATCATTTGGTTCCACTTGGCGTGGCTGGCCAATTCGCGGACCAGGTCGAGGTCATCGGCTTCCAGGTACGCCTCCACATTCTCGGCGATGGCCAGATCTTTCAACTGGCGGCGGTAGTCGGCATTCCGCTTCAGTTGGACGCAGCCGACGGCCAGCAGCGGTGGGACGATGAGGGCAATCAGCACCCAGAGTGGGGTTCGCAGCCGCTGGTACCAGCTGGGGCCCGCCGGCGTCGCTTCGACGATGTCGGAAACGACCAGTTCCAACGTCGATTCGACCATCTTTTCGTTGGGCGTCGTGGTGGGAAGCTGTTCCAGCCAATCCCAGCTCTGCTGCAGCTCCTGCAGGCGGACGCGGAGCGATTCGTCTTCGAGCAGTCGTTGCTCCAATTGGCTCCGCTCCTGCGGTTGGAGTTCACCATCGAGGTAGGCGACGAGCGACTCGTCGTCTGGATCGATGGGGCGATCATCGGAGAGCGACACGGCACTCATCGCTGTACCTCGTCGGGAATGATCCCGGAATCGATGTAGGGTTGGAGCAGCTCCTTCAGGTTAACACGTGCACGGCTGAGCAGGGATTTGACCGCTTTGGTACTTAGCCCCATCGCCTCGGCGATCTCGGAGTAGCTCAGGTTCTCGAACCGCGAGAGCATCAGGGCCATTCGTTGCCGTTCACCGAGTTGGGCGACCGCGGCGCGGACGATCTCCGCCCGCTCGGAGCCCTCGACCAACCGTACCGGCATCAGGCCGCTGGCCTCCATCACGGTGGAGGCGAGCAGATTCCCGGGCGCCGGTTGCTCGCCCTGCGGCGCGTCGATCTCGCTGACCTCCGCCCGTCGGTGGAGGGACCGCGAGGCATTGCGGGCGACGTTCCCGGCGATGGTGAACAACCAAGTTGAAAACTTGGCTCCGGGGACGTAACTCTTGCGAGCGCGATAGACCCGCAGGAACGTCTCCTGCGCCAGGTCCTCGGCCAGATCGGGGCGTGGTCCAAGGTGTTGCATCAGCCGTACCAGCCTGGCTTCATACCGTCGCACCAAGGCTTCGAACGCCCCGGCGTCATCCTCCTTGACGCGCAGCATCAACCGCACGTCCGGGTCGGACTGCTGGTAACGCATCGCGGTGGACGGACTGACGGGCAAACGGCTGGCGCGGAGTTGGTGAAAGGCGCATCCGGGGTAACGACTCTCCCCCGGCCACGACGCGTGATCGTGCCCGCCCCTGCCAGAGGCGGTTCATTCTACCGAGTTAAACCCGGTTGGGCATGTTTGGTTTCGCGGCGACGGAGATTCGTCCGGTAGAACGACGCCATACAGTTCTACGGTGTTGCCCTCTTCATCACGCACCGGCTGGCCCCGCGCGATGAACTGGCCATACCCCTCGTCTCCCACCTGCTGGCGGATGCGGAGTTCATATGCGGAGCCGTTTTCCAGCGACGCGATGATCGTGCGTCGCATCCGCTCGCGATCCTGCGGGTGAATCGAGTCCACGTATTCCGCGAAGGTGGGGGGGCCCAAGGCGGGATCGCGTTTGAGCAGCCGGTAGATTTCTTCGCTCCAGGTGATCTGTTGGGTCGGGACATCGAGCGACCAAGTCCCCAGGCCTGCCATCCGCTGCAGTTCCCGCAGGCGGCGCCGGCTGCGGCTGAGTTCGTTTTCAGCCGCCTTCCGCTGGGAGATGTCACGAATGGTGGAAATCAGCATCTCTTCACCAGCGACGGTGACGGTGCGGGCGCTGATCAACACGTCGATCTGGTGGCCGTCGCGATGCAAAAAGGGGGCTTCCAGGTTCTCGACCGCACCGTGTTGTTTGAGCCGTTCGACAAAGTCACGCCGCCGCTCGGGGCTGGCCCAGACGTTCAACTCTGGCATCCGCCGCCCGACGATCTCCGCCTCGGCGTAGCCCAACAGGTGGACGAACGCAGGATTCGCTTCAACGATCTCGCCGCTGGACAGCCGTACCAGCAAGCCGGCTTCCGGGGATTGCGTGAAGAGGGTGGAATATTTCGCATGCCGCTGCATGCTCTGCTCGCGTTCCTGTTTCAGCCGCCGGATCCGGGCCGTCGCCTCCGATGCCGTTTCCCCCGCCGCTTCGTACAGCGCCAGGGCCAAATCGAGGTCTCCTTGGGATGTCGCGACGCGAGCGAACTCGAGCTGCAGGTCGACGATCGCCTGCCGCGCCTTTGTGTTTTCCGGCCAGACGGCGATCGCCTCTCGCAGCAATGCGTCGGCCACGCGAAACCCTTCGTAGTGCTTTTCCGGTCCAGCCTGATCGAGCTGTTCCCGAGCCCGGCGGACGAGCCGCTCACTCTGCTCGTGCGTCCGCTGCTCGTGCAGCGCCCGGATGAACGCATCGACCGAGTCGAACCGATCGCGCGGCTCGGTGGCCATCGCCTTCATCGCGATCTCCATCAGCTCGCCACTGGCCCGCGTCGGGCGGATCTCGTTGTTGGCCGCCGCCCGAATGCATTCCAACAAGCTGCTACCGTCGTGCGGCGGGTAACCGGTCATGATCTGGAACAGGATCGCGCCGAGCAGATAAATGTCGGTTTGAAAGGAGATGGCCGAGGTGTCACCGCTGGCCAGCTCCGGTGCCATGTAGGCCGGGGTTCCGCCGATCGCCGAATCGAGCCGCGGGGCACCCTCGGCCGAATCATCGCTGACGGCCAACCCCCAATCGGCTAGCAGGACTTCGCCGAACTGTCCCAGCATGACGTTTTCGGGTTTCAGATCACGATGGATCAGCCCGCGCGAGTGTGCATAGCGGATCCCGTCGGCAACCCTCAGCAGGGTTTCCAAATTCTCCCGGACTGAATACGTGCCGATCCGCTCGTCCCAGCTCATGCCGTCGACGCGCTTCATGGAATAGAACAGGCTGCCGCTGTCATCGACGCCAAGCTCATGCAGCGCGATCACGTTGGGGTGATCCAAGGCGCCGATCACGCGGGCTTCAGTCAGGAATCGGGAACGGGACTGGGGGTCGCGGGCGAGTTGCTCGCGCAGCACCTTGATGGCGACTTCGCGGTCAACCGCCCGCTGGTGCGCTTGATACACAATCCCGGTGCCGCCGCTGCCAAGCCGTCCGACCAGGCGATATTCAGCGTCACCACGCTTGCCTTCTCCCACCGTCCGGAGTTGGCGGAGGGGGACGAACCCTTCATCCTGCGTCGCGGCGGCGGCTGTGGCAACATCGCCGGTCAAGGCCACCGTTTCTTGTACTGCCGACCCGTCGGTCTGCCGCCAATCCGGGTGGGCGAAACTCCCCGGCCGCCCGTCGGGGCTGACTTCGATCGTCTTGTGATCGGGGGGCATCTCGGCGAGACGCTGGCAAAGGGAAGCGTCCGTCAAAACCGTTTGCAGCAAGTTCACGGAGGGATGAGGCATGGGGTCGATGGTCCAGCACGGGCATCGGGGCAGGCCGGCTTCGGCCTTGGGCGAAAACCTGGACGCAGTGTTGATACGCAGGGAGTGTTCAAGTCGCTGGGAGCGTTTATCCGCAGGGGAGGCGAGCCGCCGCTGCCGGATCGGTCGCTCCTCACTCTCCCTAGGACGTCTCTGGTCTGCCAGGGGTTCGTTGCAGCTTTTTAGGCGGTCGAGCTCAGGTCGGGGGTGGAAGCCCGGAGTGCCTTGGCCAGATAGGCGGAGGTCACCGATACCGGGGACGTTGTCTCGATTGACTGCTCTCCCCGGTGACGACGACCGGAGCCGGACTGCGCTCGATCGCTCTCGGCCGCCAAGGCTTCGGGCGTCCCAGCAAAGACAAGCTGCCCCCCTTCCGCCCCCGCTCCCGGGCCCATGTCGATGACCCAGTCGGCACACTTGATCACGTCCATATTATGCTCCACAACCACCAGCGTGTTGCCAAGGTCCACCAACCGCTGCAGCACGCCCAGCAGTTTGGCGATATCGTCGAAGTGCAATCCGGTGGTCGGCTCGTCGAGCAGGTAGAGCGTGTTGCCGGTGGCGGTGCGGGCCAATTCCGCGGCCAACTTCACCCGCTGGGCTTCGCCGCCGGAAAGCGTCGGGGCGGATTGCCCGAGGGTCACGTAGTCGAGCCCAACGTCGCACAGAGTTTCCAGGATCCGCCGAATGCGGGGAAAATCGTGAAACAGGTCGGCGGCATCGGCCGAGGAAAGGTCGAGGACATCTGCGATCGAGTGGCCGTGGAACTTCACCTCCAACACGTGCTCTTGATATCGCCGCGAGTGACAGGTTTCGCACGGCACCCAGACGTCGGGCAGGAAATGCATCTCGATCCGCCGCTGGCCGGTCCCCTCACACGCCTCGCATCGTCCGCCGGCCACATTGAAACTGAAGGTTCGGGAGGTAAAACCGTAACGTCGCGCCACAGACAGCTCCGCAAAGACTTGTCGGATCAGGTCGAACGCGCCGGTGTAGGTCGCCGGGTTGCTGTTTGGCGTGTTCCCCAAGGGGGATTGATCGACCCGTATCACCTTGTCGATGTGCCGCAGGCCCTCCAGCGAATCGTGACGGCCGGGACGCATCCGGACCCGGTACAGTCGCCTCGCCAGTGCGGGGTAGAGGATGTCGTCGATCAGCGAACTCTTGCCGCTGCCGCTCGGGCCAGTGACGACGGTGAAGGCCCCCAGAGGAATGTCGACGTCAACGTCCTGCAAGTTGTGCTCGCGACAGCCTCGCAATTTCAAGAATTCGACCATCGGCTTGCCCGACGGGCTGTGAATCGGCCGGCGGGAAGGGGGCAGCGGGATGCGTTGGGCGCCATTCAAATATCCTGCCGTGACCGATCGCTCCAGGGGACGGAGATCGTGCGGTGAGCCCTCGGCGACGATCCGCCCGCCATGTCGTCCGGCGGCAGGGCCAAAGTCGCAGAGGTGGTCGCTGCCGGCGATCACGTCCCGGTCGTGCTCGACAACCAACAACGTGTTGCCTTGATCGCGAAGCCGGTGCAGGGCGCCGATGAGTCGATCGTTGTCGCGGGGATGCAGTCCAATCGTTGGTTCATCGAGCACATACAACACGCCACACAGGCCGCTGCCGAGTTGGGCCGCCAAGCGAATCCGCTGAGCTTCCCCGCCGGACAAGGTTGCCGCACCGCGGTGCAGGGTCAGGTAATCGAGGCCGACATCGAGCAAGAACTGCATTCGGGATTTGATCTCGCGAACGACTTCGCCCGCGATCCGACGCTCGCGGGCATCGAGCTTCCACGTCGCGATGTGGTCCCGCAGCCGGTTCAGTGGCAGGTGCACCAGGTCGGTGATCGTCCAGTCGCGGAACCGCACCGCCGCTGACTCTTCGCGAAGCCGTGCTCCGGAGCAGGCCGTGCAGTCGATCTCGTCGACGAATTGCTCAAGCTTGCCTCGCAATCCGGGGGTCAAACGGGCCGCCTGTTCCAGTGCCGGGTAAAAACCTTTGAACTGAAATCGGAACAGCACGGCATGCGAGTCCGAACTTGCATCGGCATCGGATCGTCGGACTTCGATCCACGTCGTGCCGAGTCCATGAAACAAAACACGCCGTTGCGTGACCGGGATCTCTTCGTAAGGCGTATCGATCGAGATGCCGGTGTGCCGCGCGAGGGCCCGCAGCATCCAGAGCGACACGTTTTGGTCAACGCTCGGCCACAACAACGCTGCCCCTTCGGCCAAGGTGGATCGGGGTGATCCAATCAGCGCCGCCGGGTTGGTCCCGGTCTGGGTCCCCAACCCTTCGCATTGCGGGCACCAGCCGACCGCCGCGTTGAACGAAAAATGATGCGGGGAAAGGGGAACGAACGATCGTCCGCAGTCACCGCACACGAGATGTTGGCTATGGGTCACCACCGCCCATGATGGTTCCTCCGCCTGGTCATCGGCGACGGCAATCTCCGTCACGCCGACACCCAATGACAACGCCTGCTCGATACTGTCGCTGATTCGCGAGCGGTTGTCGGGGTCGATGACGATCCGGTCGACGACGACCTGGACCTCGTGTCGCCGCCGCGTGTCCAGCGGCGGAGCCTGGTCCAGCGTCACGGTGGTGCCATTGATCCGGACGCGTTGGTAACCGGTGCTTCGCAGCGATTGCCAGGTATCGGCTGACTTCTCCCCTGCCTGGACCTCGATCGGGGCCAACACCAGCGCCTTGGTTCCGACCGGCATCGCCAACACCTTGTCAACGATTTCGTCTGGGGTTTGTGTCCCGACGGGAACGCCGCAATCGGGGCAGTGCATCATGCCCAGGCGTGACATCAGGATCCGCAGATAGTCATACACTTCGGTCACCGTCCCCACGGTGCTACGGGGGGAATGGCCGAGATTCTTTTGCTCCAGCGCGACCGCCGGTGAGAGCCCTTCGATCCGCTCGACACGCGGCTTTTGAATCTGGCCGATGAATTGCCGGGCGTACGACGAGAGCGACTCGACGTAACGCCGTTGGCCTTCCGCGTAGATCGTGTCCATCGCGAGCGAACTCTTGCCGCTGCCGCTGGGACCACAAAAGACCGTCATTTGGTCCCGGGGGATCTCGGCGTTGACCGACTTCAGGTTGTGTTCGGACGCCCCGTCGACGACCACGTGGGTACGGATTCGCGAGGAGATCGCCGGCAATGAAGTGGCGGGGCTTTTGTCCGTCCGCTTCTTCCGTCGCGGGATCCCGAGGGCTTTGGCGAGCCCTGCGCCGGTGTCGCTTTCGACAGCCCGCGCGACCTCTGCCGGGCGGCCTTCGGCGACCACTCGTCCCCCTCCCTCGCCTCCGTCCGGCCCCAAGTCGATGATCCAGTCGGCGGTCTTGATCACGTCCAAGTTGTGCTCGACGATCACGATCGTATTGCCGCGGTCGGCGAGCCCCTGGATGACTTGCAGTAACAGTTCGAT
>CAYWXT010000248.1:0-8245 GCA_964462125.1 uncultured Pirellulaceae bacterium
GGATCACGTCGTCGTCAATCACCTCGGCCCCTTCGATCTGTTCCCTGAGCGTCGTTCCCCCCACCGTGGTGCATTCGACGTTCAGCAGGTCGCCCAGGCGGGCCAGCAGCGCCCGGCTCCCGCCGGCGTCGAAGAAGTCTTCCATCAAATACTTTCCTCCCGGCCGGATATTGCCCAGGACCGGCGTGGACCGCGACAGTTCATCAAAGCGATCGAGCGTCAACTCGATCCCCAGTCGGCCGGCGATTGCGATCAGATGGACGATTGCGTTGGTGCTGCCGCCAATCGCGAGCGAGGTGACCACGCCATTGTCGATCGACTCGGACGAACAGAACGCCGACGGGCGAATGCCATCCCAAGCCATCTCCACGGCCCGACGCCCGGTCTGCACCGCCAGCCGTGAATGCTCGGCGAACACCGAGGGGATTGTCGCGGCACCGGGCAGGGTGAACCCCAGGGCTTCAGCAACACACGCCATGGTGCTGGCGGTCCCCATCGTCATGCAGGTCCCGGCGGAGCGACCGATGCAGTTTTCGATCTCGTGCCACTCCCGAGTGCACAGGTTCCCCGCCATCCGCTCGTCCCAAAATTTCCAGGCGTCGCTGCCGCTGCCGAGCGTTTGATGGCGCCATTTGGCTTTTAGCATCGGCCCGGCCGGGAAAAAGATCGAAGGGATGTCGGCGCTGATCGCCCCCATCAGCATCGCTGGGACGGTCTTGTCGCAGCCACCCAACAATACCGCCCCGTCGATCGGATGGCAGCGCAGCACCTCCTCAACCTCCATCGCCAGCAGGTTGCGATACAGCATCGTCGTCGGCTTCATCAGCATCTCGCCGAGCGACATCACGGGGACCTCGACCGGAAACCCTCCCGCCTGCAAAATCCCCCGACGAACCTCCTCGGCGCGCGTGCGAAAGTGCGAATGGCAGGTATTCAGTTCGCTCCATGTGTTGAGAATCGCGACCACCGGCCGGTCGCGGTAGTCGCCGTCATCAAACCCCATCGCTTTGAGCCGCGAACGGTGCCCGAAGGATCGCAGATCATCGGGGCCAAACCAGCGGTGGGAGCGGAGGATCGAAGGGTCACGAACGGGGCGGGAGGAGGATGTGGTCATGGTGGGCAGGCTTAAAAAAACAAGGTGGAAAATCGACGGGCGGCTCACGTGGTGGGTAACAATTCGTCAAACAGCTTCCGGTTGCCGCGCCGCGCGTGTTGGCATTGAGCCAAGATCATCTCGGGATCTCGTTCATTCATCAAGAACGCCAATTTCTGACGGTCGTGTTCCCCCGCGGGGAACTCGTGTCGCTGTGGTGTGTCCATCAGCCGCAGGTTCGCCTCGATCCGCCGCAGGATGCGGTAGTTGCCGATCAAGGTCAGGGCTTGGGTTTCAGAGACCGCGCCGGCGTCGGCGAGTGCCTGCAGCGATGCGGTGGTTCCGGTGTGCAGGGTCAGTTCTCGGTTGCCGGCATGCTTGAGCGTCAACATCTGTGCGACCATCTCGACGTCAAGCGTGCCCCCCTCGCCCCGTTTGAGATTCGACGGCGTGGCGGTTTCCTGCAAGCGAATACGCAACTCACGGATTTCCTCCGCCATCCGGGCGTGCCAGCTCGATTGTCGAACCAACTCTCCAAGGACGCGATTGATCTGGGCGCGGACCGGTCGCGGGCCGACGAAGCAGCGCGCCTTGCACAACGCCAGTCGCTGCCACAGCGGGGCAATTCCGTGCCGAAAGCGGCGGACGAACGCATCCAACGGTGCACACAGACGGTCGTCCTCGCCCGTCATCCGCAGGTGACTGTCGAGCTCGTACAAGGGGCCGAAGGCACCGACCGATTCGGTGACCTTTTGGGTAAGGCGGGCAAAAAAGTCGCGGTTGGTCATCGTCGTCCGCGGACCGCCGACGCGGCGCCGCGTCTGACCTTCCGCCGTGTAGAGAAACACGACGTCAAGGTCGCTGTGGTAGTTCGGCTCCCGGCCCCCGAGTTTCCCAAACGCGATCGCGACCAAATGCGCCGGCTCCCCCGATTCATCAACCGGGTCCCCAAACTGTTCGGCAAGCCGTTCCTGTTGATGCTCGATGACCCGCCGCAAACAGGCTTCAGCGGTATCGCTGAGCGCCCGATGCGTCGCCTCGATCGGCTCCTTGCCCAAGATGTCCCGCACACCGACGGTCAGATGGGCACAGTTCTTGAAACTTTGCAGGATTGGCCCGATGTCCTCCGCGGCGCGACACAGCTCGATCGACTGCGCGTCGAGCCGTTCCGCGGTCGGAAGCGCGTTGATCACCAAGGAGTCGATCAGCTCGTCGATCATCCCGGGGTGGCGCGTGAGGATCCCGGTTAAGTAGGGAGCGGCGGCGCACATCCGGACCATCAGCCGCATGGTCGGCGGGTTGGTGCGGAACAGTTCCCACAGCGTCGACTTGGCCCCCAGCGAATCGGTGACACGGACCAGCGAACGGAGTGTCTCCGGCGGGAAAGGCGTTCGGGAAATCTCCTGCAACAATGCCGGAGCAAGCAGCGCCAAGAAATGCCGACAACGCCTCGCAGAGAGAAACGGCACCGATTCCGTTCCCAACAGGGTCAACGCTTCCATGGCCCACCGCGGATCATCGAACCGATACGTTGCCAACGTCGAATCGACCAGCGACGGATCGGGGTCGGGGTCGAGCAGCAACTCGGTTTCAATCGCAGCTTCCTCCCCGTCCGACGCGCCGACCATCAAGTGATTGATGATCCGGCGGTTGATGCGGAACGTCTCCTGAAGCAGTTGCTCGAAGCGGGCTGCGTCACCCGTGTTTTCAGGCGTGCGAACACCCAGCCGCCACGCCAGTCGACGACGGAGTTGCAAATCAGCAGGGAGGGTGGCGCCAGAAGAAAGATCGAACTCTGGTGAAGTCGAAACACCCGACCGGCCGCACGTCATCGAGAGGTGGTGTTCCAGGCGACACAGACGCGCGTAGTTCTCTCCCAAATGGGTCGCTTCCTGGTGCGTGATGCAGCCGGCCTGTTCCAACGCAATGATCGCATCGTGCGTGTTCGAACAGCGCGCCGAGGCCACTTCGCGGCCGTGCAAGAGTTGCAGAAACTGCACGGTCAGCTCGACATCCCGGCGGCCCCCTGGATCCATATCGACATGGTCACCGGGAACAGCGCCACGCTCGGCGCGGCGTTCCAGCTTCGACCGCAACCCCTGAATTTCACCCAAGTCGGTCCGACGTAAATAGGCGAGGAAGATCCACGGTTCAAGCCGCTCCAGAAGCCGGCGGCCGAGTTCCTGCGAGCCGGCAACCAATCGTGCCTTGACGAAGCTCATCCGTTGCCAAACCCGATCGGTCGCTTCGTAATACGCCGCCGCCTCGTCCAGACCAAAGACGCGCGCCGCGCCCAGGTCCGGCTGCTCGGACAACTCAATTTCAACTCCCGATGCCGGATCGTCCTCACAGCGTAATAGCGTGATCAATTCGCTGGCCACCGATTCACCGAACGCCACGTGACCGGCATTGGCCCGGTCGACCTGGTCGCACAGGAACAGCAGCTTCAAGGGAGCGAAATATCCAAGTTCCTCGCCTCCCAACGTTCCCAGTCCCAGGATGGCGAACTGCGGCGCCGAACCATCCACCCGGTCGGGCCAACCCCGCAGTTCCGCCAGACGCCGGAGCACGAATTGCAGTCCTGCTTCCAGCACCGCGTCGGCCACATAGGCGAGTTGACGTCCAGTCTGGTCAGGAGACTGTCCCCGAACGAACTCCCCGTAGGCGATCCGCAGCGTCTCGCGGCTGATGAACTTGCGGATCGCGACCGCAGCCCGCTCGGGGTGATCGATCGCTTCCAGCTCCGCCGATAGTTCGTCGACCAAAAAGTGACGCGGAGCAGGCTGCCCGTCGCTGGCACGGAGCAGGTCAAAACTCTCCGGGTCCGACACCAGCTGGTCGGCAAAGCGGGGGCTCGTCGCCAAGACTTGCAGCAACGCCGACAGCGACTCCCGATCGCGTTCAAATAAGGCCAACAGCGCCGTCGGACTCCGGCTGGCCGCGATGAAACGGCGGAGGTTCTCGACCGCGGCGTCGAGGTCGTCGACCCGGCTCAACTCGACCGTCAAACGCTCGCCAAGGAACTGCAACAGATCGGACGGCGCTCCCGATTGCCAGATCGCCATGAGCCCTTCTCGGGCTTGGGACACGTCGGCGAACGGAAAGTTGGCGAGCCAGGCGAGCGGGTCGTTGGTCGAATCGGATGGGAGCGGTTCAGCATCCATGAGCTGGCGATTGGCGGTTGGCCCGAGCGATCTCCCTGACTGAGCCTACGGGCTCCACGACACACGGTAAGGAACCGAATCACGCCCCGACGCATCTCAACACTCCGAGTCGCGGCTCGGGGCCAAGCAACCACCTGGCCCCCGGTTCAGCTTTGCCTTCCTGTCCACCGAGATCTACGCGGTGCCCGAACGGTTCCCAGACCGGGCCAGTTTAGGGTTCCGGGCACCGTCGGTGTAGTCCCGGCGGCAGCGGTGCCAGAGGGCCAGCCTGAACCCTCCGCGACCCGACGTGGCCAAAAACGGTCGAGTACATCCGGCAGCCGACGTTGCGTTCTATCAACAGCGGACGTTGACAATCCGCCTCGTCGCGACAGGGGGCCGTGCTGAATCCCGGCTCAGCAATTTTGACGTAAACAGCAATGAATCAACAACTTACGACCAGCGTTATGATCACCGCAGGCGAATCGCGGCATCGTCCCTGCTTGGTACCTCGGTCAGTCCAACCACAACGACCGGGTGCCGAGGAGATCGCGATGGGAAAAAAAATCAACCGCAGCGTGCACGACGATGCTTTCGATGCCGAAGAATCGGTTACCCGTCGCTCTCGGGTTATGGGGGAAGACTTGGTCGAGGCGATCGAAGAGGAGGTGCTGGCGGCCGACATCGAACTCGAGGTCGAACTCGAACCCCGGCGTGAGCTGAGCGAGAGCGACCCGACCGAAGACCCGGTTCGAATGTATTTGATGCAGATGGGCCAGATCCCGCTGCTCACCCGTGACCAGGAGGTTTCGGCAGCCCGCCAGATCGAGCGGACCCGGGATTGCTATCGCCATAGCATGCTGGCGACCGACTTCTGCTTGCGGGGGGCCCTCAAGCTGCTTGAACAAGTCCGCGACCGAAAACTCCGCTTGGATCGCACGATCGAGGTCAGTGTGACCAACGCGACCGAAAAGCGGGCGATCATGAAGCGGATCGTCCCCAACGTCCGCACCCTCAAACACCTGCTCCGCCAAAACCGTCGTGACTTCTTGACCGCGGTCAACAAACGGCTGCCGATGCGGCAACGCCGAGCCGCCTGGCGAAACCTGGTCGTCCGACGCAACAAGGCGGTGCGGTTGGTCGAAGAGATGAACCTGCGGACCGGCAAACTGCAGCCGATGTTCGAAAAACTGCAACAGTCATCCCAGCGGATGCGCGAGATCCGCACGCTGCTCGCCGACCCCGTCAAACTCGGTGCCCCCGGCATGCCTTCGGCCGAGGAACTCCGGTCGGAATTGCGGTCGCTGATGCGGTTGACCTTCGAGACCCCGGCGACGCTGAGCCGCCGGATTCGACGAACCGAATCGTTGCGGGAAGATTACGACGCGGCCAAGCGAGTCCTTTCCGCGGGTAACCTTCGCCTCGTTGTCTCGATCGCCAAGAAGTACCGCAACCGCGGCCTCTCCTTCCTGGACCTGATCCAGGAAGGGAACACCGGACTGATGCGGGCGGTCGACAAGTTCGAACACGAGCGGGGCTACAAGTTCAGCACCTACGCGACATGGTGGATTCGACAAGCGATCACCCGGGCGATCGCGGATCAAAGCCGCACCATCCGTGTCCCGGTCCACATGATCGACACGATGAACAAGATCCGCCAGATCACCCGCGATCTGGTGCAGGAGGTCGGCCGTGAACCGACGGCCGAGGAAGTTTCCTACCGCAGCGGCCTGACGCTCGACGAAACCCGCGTGATTCTGAAGATGAGCCGCCAACCCCTGTCGCTCGACCAGCCGATCGGCGACCACGAAGAAAGCGTCTTCGGGGAATTCCTCGAAGATCACCGCGACGACGACCCGTTGATGGAAACCAACCGCGAGGCGCTCAAATCGCAAATCGATCTGGCCATGGAAACGCTGAACTATCGTGAGCGGGAAATCCTGCGGCTCCGCTATGGCTTGGCCGACGGCTACACCTACACGCTGGAAGAAGTCGGCAAGATCTTCCAAGTCACCCGGGAACGCGTTCGCCAAATCGAAAGCAAGGCGGTGCGAAAGCTCCAGCAACCCTACCGGGCTCAGGCCCTCGTCAGCTTCCTCGACGGAGCCGAACTGGCCGTGCTCGAAAGCGGTGAACTCATCTAAGCAATGAGCGGGAAAAAAGTGTCCGGTACGATACTAAGCAGCCGGGGCTCGGTCGGCTCAGGGTTTTCGCCGTCACCGCACCGAGAACCGATGCACCGTCGTCTCCCGCAAGGTCTCCTCAGGACGCAACAACGTGCTCGGAAACGATGGCCGGTTCGGGGCGTTGGGGTAGTGCTGCGTCTCCAGGCAAAACGCCTCGTGGCCGCCGTGGCCCGCCGAGCTTTCATCCCCCGGCAAATGGTTCGCCGTGTAAAGCTGCATCCCCGGCTGGGTCGTTTCGACCTCCATCACCCGCCCCGACTCCGGATCGACGACCGTCGCCGCCGGTCGCAGCTTCCCCGCTTCCCCGCGAACGACATAGCAGTGATCGTAACCCTTGGTCGCCGGCAGCTGGTCGATTCGATCTCCCAACGCCGTCGGCGTGCGAAAGTCGAGCGGCGTTGATTGAACGGTGTTGAGTTTCCCGGTCGGGATCAGGTCCGGGTCGACGTCGAGAAACTCGTCCGCCTCAATCTTCATCACGTGATCGAGCGCCGTCCCGCTGCCCGCGCCGCCCAAGTTCCAGTAACTGTGGTTGGTCAAGTTGACGTGGGTCGGAGCGTCCGTGGTTGCTTTGAAATCAATCGTCAGCTCATTGGCGTTGTTCCAGCGATAGTCGACGGTCACCTCCACCGTCCCCGGAAATCCTTCCTCCCCATCAGGGCTGGTCAGCGACACCCGCACCCCCACCGCGTCCTCCGCCTGATAGCTCTCCGCCGACCACCATTGGCGGCTGAAGTTGATCTCGCCGCCGTGGAGATGATGCTTGCCATGATTCAGCGTGACCTGATGTTCGGTCCCGTCAATCGTGAACTTCCCCTCCTCGATGCGGTTACAAAAGCGACCCACCGTGCTACCGAAGTAAGGGTGTCGCCGGAGGTAACCATCGAGTGAGTCGAAGGTCAGGTTGACATTCGCCCGCTCACCGTCCCGGTCCGGCACGTTCACCTCCAACAGGCTCGCTCCCCAGTTCATCACGGAAACCGTGTTGCCGTGCGAATTGACCATCGTGAACTTGGTCACGTCACGACCATCGGCCGTCGTGCCGAAAGGGCTTGTCTCGATCTTCATGGGGAATGTTTGGGCAACAGCCGAGGGTGGGGAAAGGGACAGCCAAGCGAACTGGATCGACCAGAAAACGAACAGGGTCACCAAAAAAACACGGTTCAGTATCATGATGTTTTCGATCCGTTTCGTATACCGTGTAGCGAGCCACCGAAGGCCCACATCTTTCCGCCCCAACCCACTTTCCGCCCCGACCCACTTTCCGCCCCGACCCACTTTCCGCCCCGACCCACTTTCCGCCCCGACCCACCGTAGCAGAAGTCGCAGAGATTTCAGGCCCGACCTACCGCGGCCGAAGCCCAGACGCTGCTGTCCTCCACGCTCTCAAGCCTAACCCACCGCCCCCTGTGATGCCTCCTGCCCCCGTCCAGGCCCCGCTACAAATCGGCAATGTTGCGATCGACTTTCCGATCGTTCAAGCCGCCTTGTCCGGCTACAGCGACCTGCCGATGCGTGTCATCGCCCGGCGGCATGGCGCCGCGTACACTCTCTGCGAAGTGATGCTCGACCAGTTTCTGCTGGCGCTGAGCAAACGGCAAAAGACCAGGCATTTCCTCGACATCCATCCGGAGGAGCACCCCGTCGGGGGCCAGCTGATGGGAGCGGAACCGGAACAGTTTTCAGCCGGGGCATTGAAACTGGTCGAAGCTGGCTTTGATGTGATCGACGTCAACTTCGGCTGTCCAGTCAAGAAGGTGCTAGGACGCTGCCGGGGCGGATTTCATCTGTCGCAGCCGGAGGTGGCGATCGAGATCCTTCGC
>CAYWXT010000249.1:0-8189 GCA_964462125.1 uncultured Pirellulaceae bacterium
CTCTGGTGCCCCTGTAGCCCAACCCCTTCGGCCGCCTGAATCCCCTCCCGCCCGGAGGTCAACAATCGCTTGCCGCGGCAGGCGTTGTTGCCGGCGATCCAGGCAATGGCATTGTGCCGGTCGCGCCCCGCAATGATCTGCGTATCGACCCCGAACACCATGATCGAATGCATCATCCCCCAATTGCTGCGCGAAGCGGCCTTCTCGGGACGCGACAGATAGTGTTCCAGGCAGCGCCGCAGGTCCGGTTCCATCTGCCGGACGGCCGGTTCCAGCTCGATCGGTTCGGCGAGTCGTCCGGTGTAGTCCCGCCGAGTGTTGTCTGTCGGCTCCGGGACCGCTTCCGCCGGTGGAGGAGTATCCTCGACGGCAGACTCACGGCTGTTCACGCGGGCGCCGGTGCCGCGATCGCTTGGTTTCGCTTTTTCGGCAGGCCGCTTCACCACGTCGGGGCGCCGTGACCCCTCCGACAGCGAGCCATCTTGACCGACCCGCAACCGACGGACCTCGATCGGGCCGCTCGATTCAGGTTCGTCGACCCCACCCGTCGATGGCTCGTCCGCCGCTGCTGCCGCAGACCCATCGGCCGCTCCATCCACCCTCTCCGGAGCATTCTCCCCCCCCAATCCACTGTCGGGCGGTTCAGCCAAGCTCGGCTCAGGCTCGCCCCCGCCCGACGCAGGCCCGTCCAGGCTCGGCTCTGGCCCGTCCTCGCTCGGCTCCGTCGCGACCGCGTCCGCGTCGCCCTGGACCGACTCTCGCGTGTCCCGGTCTCCTTCGCCGTCGCGGGATTGCCAACCTTCTGTGCCAACCGGATTCAACGACGGCGGATCGGCCGGCGCCAGGTCGGAAGAATCGAGCACGCCAGAACCGATGATCTCGACTCCCTCGTTGATCTCGGCTCCCTCGTTGATCTCGGCTCCCTCGTTCAATCCGTCACCCGGATCGGAGACGTCATCCGGTTCGAGCGTGCTGGTCGTCCGCGACGCATCGTCCCTGTCGAAGCCATCTTCAGCCGATGGCGGGGGGGCACTGGTCGGCGTCTGCCCCAGCGGCTGGGGTTCGAGCTCCTTCGCGTTCGGATCGGGAAGCGGAGTCGTTGAGTTGAGCTTCTCCCGAGCCACCCATCCGTCTCCCGACTCCTGAGCGTCCTCCGTCTTTGGAGTTGATCCGGTCGATGGGGGGGGCACGGCGGCCACGGAGGCGTCCGGCTCCCAGCTCCGATTGGGCGGCCGGAGCTGGAAGGTGGAGTTGATGGGGGCCTGTAGGGTCAGGTCCGTCTCCTCCGCCGCGGATTCCCCCGTCGCCAGTGGCGGCGCAGCAAGTCCGGCGAGGAGCAGGACAAGGCGAAGGCGTCGGTGGGATCGATGAAATCGTCGTCGATGCGGCACGTCCAAGGCTCCAAAGCTGGGTTACATAAAACAGCTATCGGAAACCGAGGGCTTCGAATTGACCCCGAAACGTGACCAATCGCAACCGCCGGACCGAGCGTCACGACGGAGGGAAACCTTGAGAAAAAATTGGAAGTAGATCGGGCGCGCCGAGCCAGGCCGTGGCTACAGATCGAAATCGTCAAGCGAATCGATCAGCGAATCGAGACGGTCCTTGGGCTGGGAGGCCAAGTCGGCTTGCCGGCGGCGCAATTGGTCGTCGATCCCGACCGCGTCGCGACCGACGAGCAGCAGCTGTTCGTCCCGCTCCCTCGCGGCCATCTCAATCGGGTCTGCGTCGGTCTTCGGTGCGCCAAACAACTGCGACAGGTCGATCTTGAACCCTTCCTCGCCATCGACGGCCGCCCCTGCAATCGCCGGTGCCTTGTGCTGGGGAAAGATGATCGCGTTCTCGGGACAGACGCGGCTGCAGGCCGGACAACCCTTGCGACAGTTGTCGGGCTGCTCGACCAGGATGCTTTCCGCTCCGTCGACGCCATAGACACCAAACAGACAAAAATCGATGCACTCCATGCAATTGGTGCAGCGGTCGAAGTCGATCACCGGGTACCACCGCCGCGACGTCTTGTCCTCCACTTCCACCAGTTTCCCGCCGATCACCGGGAGGCTCGTATCGGGCGCTGGGTCAGCGTTGTCGAGGCCAATAATCCGCCGGATCTCGTCAACAAACGCATCTGGTTGTTGCGCGGATTTGAGATCAATGCAGAAGATGTCGCGTTCGGGGCGGGGATAGAGATTGGTCACGCGATCGATTCCATCCTCGGCGGAATCGCTCGAGTCGCCGGTGACCTCCCCCGACTCTGCGGGCTCCTTCTCGTCCGCCTCCTCCTCGGCTCCAAGGAGCACTTCGCCAACTTGGCCTCGGATCCCGTTACGGTCGAGCACCCAATGGGCAGCGCGTCCATAGATCCAGGAGACGACGATCAGGTCCCCCTCGACCGCCGCCAATTCCCGGTAGGACTCGCTGTCACGAGGCAAATCGTACAGGTGCGGGACGACGATCACCTTGACCCCGTCCAGCCTGGTGGCGGCATCGGCGATCGTCTGTTCAAGCTCTCGCTTTTCCGGGTTCCGCGATTGACCTTTGGAAACGACGACGGTCCAGGTCGCGAGGTGTGTCGCTGAAATCATGTTCTCTCCTCACCAATCGAGGGGCGCTAGCCACGCCCGTTTGGCGTCCTGCGTCGTGACCTCCAGGATCACCTCGTCTCCCAGGGTCACGACGACCGATTCTTGGTCTTCGATTGTACCCAAGCGGCTGACGGGAAGCTCCGCAGAGCGGAACGATTGTTCAAATTCGTCCGCAAAATCCGCTGGAACTTCAACGAGGAACCTGGAATTGGACTCGCTGAACAGCAACTCGGTCGCCGTCAGAGCCTCCCCCTGGCCCGCGCCTTCTCGCCTCTCCACACCGCCGCTGAGCAGTCCATCGACGGCCAGTTTCATGCCCCGGCCGCCCGCCATCGCCATCTCGGCCGCGGCGACCGCCAACCCCCCTTCGCTGAGGTCATGACAGGCCCGCACGCGACCGCGGCGAATCATGTCGTGGAGCGTCTGAAAGGTTCGCTTTGCCACCTGCGGTTGAAAGATCGGCACTTGGCCGCCAGGTAACTCGTGAACCAGCGACAGGTGGGAGCCTCCGAGCTCGCCGCGGGTGTGGCCCAGCTGAAACAACACGTTCCCAACCTCCTTGGCGTCCATCGTGATCGCCTGGCCGACGTCGTCAATCTGGCCCATGGCGCTGATCAACAAGCTCGGCGGAATCGTGATCGTTTGCCGGTTCCCCCCGGTGTCCTGATAGCTGTACTCGTTGTTCAAGCTGTCCTTGCCGCTGATGAAGGGGGTTCCCATGGCGACCGCCAGGTCTTGGCAAGCGATCGCGGCGCGGACGAGTGACCCCAATGTCTCGGGTCGATCGGTGTACCCCCAACAGAAGTTGTCCAGCACCGCGATTCTCGCCGGGTCGGCGCCACAGGCAACCGCGTTGCGGACCGCTTCGTCGATCGCCGAGGCGGCCATGTGATACGTATCGTGGTCGCCGTAATGCGGATTCATCCCGCAAGCGATGACCAACCCGCGGCGGCTGTCGATCCGGGGTCGAATCACGGCAGCGTCACTAGGGCCGTCACAGTCTTTTCCAACCAGCGGTTTCACAACGCTGCCCGCTTGGACCTCGTGGTCGTACTGGCGGATCACCCACTGTTTGCTGGCGACGTTGTAGCTGCCGAGGATTTTCAGCAGGGTCCACTGGTGTTCCGCCGCCGACATCGCGGGCAACTGCAACGGCACCGTTGGCGGGGGCTGGTAGACCGCATCCCGAATCACCGGTGGACGGCCGTTGTGCAAAAAAGCCATCGACAGCTCCCCGACGGTGTGCCCTTGGTAGGTCAGTTGCAGCTGACCGGTCGGGGCAAACCGTCCGATGACCGCCGCCTCCACCCCCTCGCTCTCACACAGCTCCCGAAGCTCGTCCCATGATTCCGGGGGAACCGCAAGCACCATCCGCTCTTGGGCCTCGGAGATCCAGATCTCGGTGTAGCTCAGTCCCTCGTACTTCAACGGCGCCTGCTCCAGCCAAACCTCGGCCCCGACGTCCTCCCCCATCTCGCCAACGGCGCTGGAAAACCCGCCGGCCCCGCAGTCGGTCACGGCGTGATACAAACCCCGGTCGCGGGCTTGCATCAACACATCCAGGACCATCTTTTCGGTGATCGCGTTGCCGATCTGCACCGCGCCGCCGGAAAGCGATTCGGACTCGCTCGTCAGCTCCGCGGAGCTGAAGGTCGCGCCGTGGATGCCGTCCCGACCGGTTCGTCCGCCGATCGCCACAATCAGGTCGTCCGGTTCGACCTGTTTCTCTTCCATTCCCACTGGGATGATTCCCACGTTGCCGCAGTACACCAGCGGATTGCCCAGGTAACGCGGGTCGAAGTAGACCGCTCCGTTGACCGTGGGGATTCCCATCCGGTTGCCATAGTCACGCACCCCCGCGACCACTCCTTTCATCACGCGCCGCGGGTGGAGCACGCCGGGGGGAAGCGCATCGGCGTGGGTGTCGGGGGGGGCGAAACAGAACACGTCGGTGTTGCAGACCGGTTTGGCTCCCATCCCAGTCCCCATCGGATCGCGGATTACCCCGCCGATCCCCGTGTTGGCACCGCCGTAGGGCTCCAGCGCCGAAGGATGATTGTGCGTTTCGACCTTGAAACAAACGTGGTCCCGATCGTCGAAGGTGACGATTCCCGCGTTGTCTTTGAAAACGCTGACACACCAGTCGTCCTCCCCCAGCTCGCGGCGAATCGTCTGGGTCGCCTCAAAGATCGTCTCCTTGAGCATGTTCTCGTACTGCCGCTCGTCCGCCCCCGCTTCCCCTGCCGGGCCGGGACCGCGGTAGTGGATGCGGCCGGCCAGCGTTTTGTGGCTGCAGTGCTCCGACCAGGTCTGGGCGATCGTTTCCAGTTCAATGTCGGTGGGGTCGCGTCCGATCGAAGCGAAGTGGTCCCGAATTGTCTGCATCTCAACGGTCGTCAGGTAGAGTTGGCCGTCCTGGGACAGAGCCTGCAAGCGGTCGTCATCGAGCTGCCGAATCGGCACGGTCACCAGCTCAAATCGATAGGCCGAGCCGACATCAAGTTGATCCATCTGCAGCGGGCCGGTGACAACTTGCTCGACCGAGTCGTTGGAAAGGGCGCGGCGGCAGATCGAATCGAGCGCATCCGGAGCCGCCCCCTCCAACCAATACTTCCGCAGTGTCCGCACGGCATCGACCTGCAGTCCCGCATCGCGGGCCGCGACGACGGTACTGGCCGCCACCGGATCCATCACCCCCGGCTTGGGCATCACGTTCACAAGGGTCCTCTGGCCGGTCTCTGACGAGCTGGTGGCCGTCGCCTGCGTGCGGGGAGGATCGCACAGAACCGGCTGCCCAGCGATCGCCACGACCGACCTTTCGGTCACGCGGTCGGCGAGCAGGGTATCGGCCAGCTGCCGGGCCCCTTCGAAACCAAACTCGCCCTGAACTAAATAGCCCCGCGCGAACTGGACGGAGACCGAATCGCCGAAACCGAGCTCACGGATCTCCTCAGATGTCCGCTCGCCCTCGCGGTCGAGTTCATCGTCGGCGGGAACGATATCGATTTGCCACAGTGGCATGTCGGAGGTCGCCTTTTGTCAAGGAGGCTGGGTCGGTGGTAAGCAGGGCACGTCCAGAACTCTCTGCGAATTCTGCTACGAAGTACCTCGCCGGTCACGGCCGGTAAAGGGGGCCGTCCAAATAGTGTGCAGTGTGGGGTCACCAGCTGGAAAACCATCGCGGCGAGGTTCGTTTTGTCGCTGCGATCAATTCGGTGGGTTCGCTTCCCCGGCCTGGTCGCGCACCCGCTTCGCCTCGGCCAGCCACGCGGTCAGTTGCTCGTCGTCACCCGCAGCGATCCGCCGAACGAGCTCGTCGACGTTGCCGCGAAACCGCTCCAGTTGGCTCAGGATCGCGGACCGGTTTTCGTTGACGATCGCTGTCCACAGTACGGGATCACCTGCGGCGATGCGGGTCGCATCGAGCCAACCGGCGCCGACCAGCGACTTCGATTCCGCCGTCACCAGCGTCGCCAGCGCCGCGGCCACCAAGTGTGGCACGTGACTGGTCGACGCCAAGTGGGCATCATGCTCATCGGGTGACATCCACGCCGTCCGCGCCCCGGTCAGCCGCCAAAACGCCTCTGCCCGATCTGCCACGTCTCGATGTTCCTGGCCCTCGGCGCATCGACCCTTGGCGTGGGCGCGTCCCCTCGTCCGCTCCGCGCCCAGTTCCGTCACTCCCTCCGCCTCGGCTCCCCCGTCGTTCTCAGTGAGGATGCCGGGGCGAGCGGTGGCGTTGGGATGAGAAGGCGTGATCACGACCAGCTTGCCATCGAACAGCGTAGCAGACGCATGTTCGACGCCCGATTTTTCTCCGCCGGCGATCGGGTGGGCGGCGACAAACTTCTTCGCAGCGGCCGGATCCGAGAGAACCGCATTGACGATGCCTGCCTTGGTGCTCCCGACGTCGGTGATCAAACAGCCGTCGGGGCTTGCCGCCGCGGCGCCGATCACCAGCGGTGCGATCTGGTCGACCGGTGTGGCGACCACGACGACATCGCACCCGCGACAGGCGTCCTTGAGATCGCCGACGGCTGAGTCGATGGCGCCGCAGGCCAAGGCCCGGTCCCGGGTTTGGGGGCTCCGTACCAGCCCGGCGATCTCCACCGTCGGTCGTGCACGGCGAATCGCCAACGCCACGCTGCCACCGAGCAGACCGACTCCCAGAATCGCGATGCGCCGGGGCCAGCTTTCCGCTCTCACCGCGGAGTTTTCAAACGAATGCGGTCGTCGCTGGGGGCTGTCGCTCATCACTCCGGCAGCCGGTGACCCAGCTTTTCTCGCTTCGTCCGCAGGTAGCGCTCATTGTGCTCGTTGACCGGAGAAACGATGGGGACCTGGTCGACGACCTTGAGGTCGAACCCGCGGAGGTTGAACGCTTCGGTCTTCTTCGGATTGTTCGTCAGCAGCCGGACCTCCCGCAAGCCAAGGTCCTTCAGGATCTGGAGGCCGACACCGTAGTCTCGCATGTCGGCTTTGAATCCCAACGCGTGATTGGCTTCGACCGTGTCGAGACCGTTGTCCTGCAACGCATAGGCGCGAATCTTTTGAGCCAAGCCGATGCCGCGACCTTCCTGGGGCAGATAAACCAACACACCGCGACCTTCCCGGCTGATCATCTCCAGTGCCAGGTGAAGTTGGTCGCCACAGTCGCAGCGCAGCGACGCGACCAGGTCGCCGGTGAAACAGCTGCTGTGCATCCGGATCAACGGTGGAGCGCCGGGCTTGGTCAGGTCGCCGTAGACAAGTGCGATCGGTTCCTGGCTTTCATATTCGACAGCGTAAACGATGATCTCAAAAGCGCCGTAGCGGGTCGGCAACCTGGAGCGGGCGTTGCGGGTGACGAGTTTTTCATTGACCCGGCGATGGGCGATCAGCTGTTCGATGCTGATGATCTTCAGCCCGTGACGGTCAGCGATGGCGTGCAGGTCATCGCGGGTAGCGCGGTCCCCGGAGTCGCTGAGGATCTCACACAGGGCGCCGGCCGGCTGCAGCCCCGCCATCCGCGGCAAATCGACCGCCGCCTCGGTGTGCCCGGCTCGCCGCAGCACGCCCCCCTGTTTGGCTAACAACGGATAGACGTGCCCCGGCCGGACAAACTCGTGGAACTCGCAATCGGGGGAGGCCAAGCGGCGAATCGTCTCGCTCCGCTCGGCCGCGGTGATCCCGGTCTTCGCCGTGCGGATATCGACCGGGGTCATGAAGGCGGTCTTCAGCGGTGCGTCATTCTGCGCCACCACCGGAGCCAGCTCCAACCGCTTGCACACGTCCGGCAGCACCGCGACACACAGCTGCCCTCGCCCTGAAAGCATAAAGTTCACTTTTTCTGACGTCGCCATCTCGGCAGCGCAGATGAAGTCGCCTTCGTTCTCGCGGTCCTCGGCATCGACGACAATGATGATCTCGCCCCGACGGATTGCCTCCACCGCCTCGGGAACCGTATTCAATTCGACCGTTGACATCACGCATTCTGGTTGGGGAACGTCCAGCGGGGAGGGTCCCAAGGATTTTGGGCTTGGCCCATTTGCTGAACGGAAGCTTATTATACGGAGGGACGAGCTTCCTCCCACCGCCCGACGCTTTGTTTGAGACCCCATGCCGGCA
>CAYWXT010000250.1:0-8181 GCA_964462125.1 uncultured Pirellulaceae bacterium
TTCGTCCTCGTCGCGACGGTCGTGATCGTCATGATCCGCTTGCTCGCTCGCGGCCAGTGCCGCGGGCCGGTCCGTCGTGACAGCTTGGCGGAGCGAGCGGACCTCGGCGATCAGCTGCGCGAGCGTGTGCGTATTGAGCTCCACGGCACGGGCAAAATCACCCCCTGCCACCATTTCGTCTCGTTCGGCTCCCTCGATTTGCAGGTTGTCCACGCGTATGCTCTTCTCTGCGGCCGCTTGGCGAAATGGTTCCTCGCGTCATCGTCCGGTGGACAATTGGATTCGTTTCGGCTTGGCCGATGGAAAATTGTTCGGCTCAAGCGTTAAAATCGAACCAGCGGACCCGACCGACCGCGACGTTTGCGACCCGGAGCGGCCCGCCGCGGGGATGTTAATAGCTACGTCGCGAGCGAAACCTTGTCAAAAGCGAGTTCATGGCGAAGAAGAAAGCGACGCGAAGCCCGGCCGACCCAAACCGATCAAGCGCTGAAGGGACGGTTGGGCGGGACGATCCGGTCGAGTTCGAGCAGTCGTTGGAGGAGATCGAGCAGATCGTACTCGGATTGGAAGGAGGCGAGTGGAGCTTGGCCGAGTCCCTGCGGCAGTACGAGCGAGCGATCGGGCGGCTACAGACCTGCCATTCGCTGCTGCAGGAGGCCGAGCGGCATATCGCCCTGTTGTCGGGGTTTGATGCCGACGGAAATCCGATCACTGAAACTTTGGACGGAGACCCGGCGTCGAGCCTGGAACAGAAGCAGCAGTCACGGAGTCGCAACCGGGGGCTGTCGCCGAGCCGGAGTGATGCTCGCGAGCGTACCGAAGATCCACCCGAGCTGTTTTGAGCGTCATGCAACCTTTCCTGTCCGAGTTTGGCCGATCCGTTGAGCGCTGCTGAGCCACCGACCGGGGTGATGAAATCTGGACTGGACGAACTGCGGCCCGCAATCGAGGCGGCCCTCGTCGCGGCCACACACTTCTCCGACGACTGCCCGGAGCGGCTCGGCGAGGCGATGCGGTACGCGCTGCTGGCGCCGGGAAAGCGGCTTCGGCCGAGCTTGGTGTTGATGGCAGCGGAAGCCTGTGGGGGAGATCCCCGGGCGGCGATGCCCGCGGCGGTCGCCGTTGAAATGATCCATGCGTACTCGCTGGTCCATGACGATCTGCCGGCCATGGATGACGACGACCGCCGCCGCGGCCGGCCGACGGTTCACATTCAATTCGATGAGGCGACCGCAATTCTGGCCGGCGACGCGCTGCAGGCCGAGGCGTTTCACCACCTGGCTCGCGAGGTTGCCGACCCAGGCCAGGCGGCCGAAGCGATCGGTGTGCTCGCCGCCGCGGCTGGTGCGTCAGCACTGGTGGGGGGGCAAGCTGAAGACCTGGCGGCTGAGGCGGGAGGCCCGCAGACACTCCAGCGGCTCACCGCGATCCACCGCCGCAAAACCGGGGCCCTGATCGCCGCCTCGGTCGACCTCGGGGCCCTCCTCAGTTCGGCATCGGAGTCGACGCGGACGACCCTCGCCAATTACGCTAGAGACCTTGGTTTGGCATTTCAGGTCGTCGACGACTTGCTGGACTTCACAGCCCAGGAGTGTGCCTTGGGCAAGCGGGCCGGCAAAGACGCCCAACGGGGAAAACTCACCTACCCAGGGCTGCTCGGAATCGAGGCAGCGCGAAACAAGGCGAGAGAACTGGTGGATTCAGCACGGCATCAGGCGTCGTTGCTGGGTCCCCCGGCATGGCGGTTACAGGGATTGGCAAGTTACGTGTTGGAGCGATCGCATTGAACGACCCGAAACACCCGCGGCTGTCGAGCCTCAACAGCGCACTTCCGCTGCACGAATACTCTCTCGCCGAGTTGGAGCAGACGGCGGCGGAGATTCGCGATGTGCTGTGCAATCTGCTCGCCACTCGCACGGCACATTTCGCGTCGAACCTGGGGGTGGTGGAGCTCTGTTTGGCCCTCCATTCCCGCTTCGATTTCCAGCGGGATCGGCTGATTTGGGACACCGGCCACCAGATTTATCCGCACAAGTTGGTGACCGGACGCTATCGCGAATTCGAAACAATTCGCATCCGCGGGGGGCTGATGGGCTACCCGAATCCCGAGGAGAGCGAGTACGACCTGTTCATGACCGGTCATGCGGGGAGCAGTGTGAGCACCGCTGTGGGACTCCGCAGCGGCGACCTGCTGCGGGGGGAATCCGATCGGCGTACCGTGGCGGTGATCGGCGACGGGGCCTTTCCCAGCGGGATCGTCTTCGAGGCGTTGAACAATGCTGGGGAGCTCGGCGAGGACCTGACCGTCATCCTCAATGACAACAAGATGTCGATCTGCCACCGAGTCGGGGCGGTGGCAAGCTACCTGGATCGACTGCGGAGCAACCCCTTCTACACCGGCTTGAAGAGCGAGGTCGTACGGCTGCTCGAACGGGTCCCGATGTTTGGCGATCCCACCGAACGGCTGCTCGCGCAGATGAAAGAAGGGGTCAAGGCGGGACTGCTTGGCGGCATGCTGTTCGAAGAGCTCGGCATCCGCTATCTCGGCCCGATCGACGGGCACGACATTGCGCTGCTGCAAAAGTACCTGACCATGGTCAAAGAGATGTCGGGGCCGGTGCTGTTGCACGTCGTGACCGAAAAGGGACACGGCTACAAGCCGGCGGCCGAGGACCCTGTCTTCTTTCATACCCCTCCAGCATTTGAGGATCGCGGCGGACAGCCGGTGACGCGCCGCAGCGACGGCAACGCCCCCTACACCACCTACGCTCGCGATGCGATCCGCAGGCAGATGGAGCAGGACCCACGGGTGGCGGTGATCACCGCGGCGATGTGCCAGGGGAACAAGTTGGAGCCGGTTCGCGAACAATTCCCCGATCGATTTTTCGACGTGGGAATTTGCGAGTCGCACGCCGTTGCGTTCGCAGCCGGCCAATGCAAGACCGGGGTGCGTCCGATCGTCGACATCTACAGCACGTTTTTGCAGCGCAGCCACGACCAGATCTTCCAGGAGGTCGCGTTACAAGATTTGCCCGTTGTCTTCATGATGGACCGCGCTGGGTTGGCAGGGCCGGACGGCCCGACGCACCACGGGGTTTTTGACCTGGCCTACATGCGCGCCTTCCCCAATCTCGTGCTGATGGCCCCCGGCTACGCCGCCGAGGTGGAGATGATGCTGCAAGCCGCCTTGGCCCTCGACCACCCCGCGGGGATTCGCTATCCGAAGGCGTCGGCACCGGAGCTGGACCGCGTCCCGGCGGCAATCGAAATCGGCAAGAGCGAAGTCGTCCGGGAGGGCCGTGATGGAACCATCGTTGCCTTCGGAGCCATGCTCGAACAAGCGCTCGCGGCGGCCGAGATGCTCGAAGGAGAATTGGATGTGGAGGTCGTCAACGCCCGTTTCTTGAAGCCGATCGACCGTGACATGGTCGCGCGGACGCTCTCCGAAGGGAGGTTCGTCGTGACTGTGGAAGAGGCGGCGGGGCTGGCCGGCTTCGGCTCCGCATTCCTGGAAGCCGCTGCGCGGATGAGACTTGACACCCGGCCGTTGACAATCTTGGCGCTGCCAGACCGGTTCATTGAGCATGGCGATCGGAACGAACTGCTGGCAGATCTGGGATTGTCCCCCAAGGGGATCGCTCAGGCATGCCGGGACGCGGTCCGCATTGAGAGCGTGTCGGTGTGAGCCCCCCGGACACACACCTGCCGCAATCCCCCGTACCGGCGCCCGGAGGGAACGATCACGCGACCCCCAAGGAACGGCTCAAGGTCGTCGTCTTGGGGGCCCCCAAGCGCGACCGCGTTCGCCGCGAGCTGGAGCGTCTGCGTCCCATGATCGCGGAGCGCGCGGTAATCGTCGCGGAAGACCTCGAGTTTTGTCATGACTTCAGCGAGGGCGAGCAGGACCTGGTGATCGTCCTCGGCGGTGACGGCTCCATCCTGCAGTCCGCTCGGCAGATGGGCAGACACCAATACCCGGTGCTTGGTGTGAACTGTGGCGGACTTGGATTCCTCGCGGCCCTCTCCCCCGACGATTTCCTCAATGTTTGGCCCGAGGTCGCCGCTGGCCATTTCACCATCGTTGAACACCTCATGCTCCGCGTGCGACACCTTCGCAACGGAGACGTCATCGCGGACCAGTTGGCACTCAATGAGGCCGCGATTCTTGGCGGCCCTCCTTACCAAATTCTCGACATCGACCTGTATGCCGACCAACATCTGGCAACCCGCTATCGCTGCGACGGACTGATCGTAGCCACCCCCGTTGGCTCCACCGCCCACAACCTTTCCGCCGGTGGACCGATTTTGCGACGTCACCTGCAAGCGATCGTGATCTCGCCGATCAGCCCCCATACACTGACCTATCGCCCCCTGGTCGATTCGGCTGAAACGCGGTTGGAGCTTGCGGTGACCGAACCCAACGAGTCGACCAGTGTCGTGGTCGATGGTCGAACGCTCGGACAACTGCAGCCGGGGGATCGCGTCCGAGTCGAACGTGCCGAGACCCACTTTCAGATGCTCTCGGTTCCAGGCCAGGACGATTACCGGACATTGCGGGACAAACTCGGCTGGGGTGGCACAAACCCCGGAAGCGTCGGGGCCTTCTGATGTCTTGATGAGCCGCGTGGCTCGCAAAATGGACGACAAGCGATTGTCAAGCTCCAGTACGCGTAGCTCTCCACCAGAACCTAATTCAGCTCCGCCGTGCGAAGGCGCAGTGCGTTCCCGATCACCGAAACCGAACTGAAGCTCATCGCGGCCGCCGCAATCATGGGGCTGAGCAAAAGGCCGATCAAGGGATACAGAACTCCAGCCGCGATCGGAACGCCGAGACTGTTGTAAATGAAAGCAAAGAAAAGGTTCTGGCGGATGTTTCGCATGGTCGAGCGGCTCAGCTTCACCGCTTTAACGATTCCTTGCAAATCGCCTTTGACCAAGGTGACACCCGCGGATTCGATCGCGACATCGGTCCCCGTCCCCATGGCGATCCCGACGTCGGCAGCCGCCAAGGCGGGGGCGTCGTTGATCCCGTCGCCAGCCATCGCCACGCGGTGACCCTCGCGGCGCAGTGTTTCGATCCGCTCATGCTTCGCTTCGGGCATCACCCCGGCTTCATAGTCGTCGATCCCCAATTCGCCCGCGACCGACTTGGCCGTCCGCTGGTGGTCACCGGTCAGCATCACGATCCGCAGCCCCATTCGATGCAGCGTTGAAATCGCCTCTGCGGTTGTCTCCTTGATCGGGTCGGCGACCGCCAGGATCCCAGCCAGCCGACCATCGATCGCCACATGGACCACCGTACGACCCCGTGACTGCAGCGACTCCGCCGCGTCGTCGACCGTCGTGATATCGGTGACGTCGTGATCGACCAACAAGGATCGCTTGCCGATCAAGAGGCTTGATTCACCGACACGCCCGGTGACCCCACCACCGGTGATCGAGTCGAATTCCGCAGCCGCCTGAAACTCGATATCGCGCGACCGAGCCCCCGCCACGATCGCTTGCGCAATCGGGTGCTCGCTGCTCTGTTCGAGACTCGCCGCCATCCGCAGCAATTCCGATTCGTCCGATCCGGGGGCGACCACCACGTCGGTCAGTTTCGGATGCCCTTCGGTCAACGTGCCCGTCTTGTCGACAACCAGCGTGTCGACCTGCTCCAACGCCTCCAGCACCTCGGCGTCCTTGATCAACACGCCCTCGTGGGCACCGCGACCGACACCCACCATGATCGACATCGGGGTCGCCAGCCCCAGGGCACAGGGGCAGGCAATGATCAACACCGCGACCGCGTTGACCAACGCCCATGCCAGCGCAGGCTCCTTGATTCCCAGCACCAGCCAAACGACGAAGGTGACCACCGAGACCAACACGACGGCCGGAACAAAATAGGACGCCACGGTGTCGACCAGACTCTGGATCGGCGCCCGGCTCCGCTGCGCCGAGGCCACCATGTCCACAATCTGAGACAACACCGTCTCAGGGCCCACCCGCTCCGCGTCCATCAGAAAACCGCCCGTCTGGTTCACCGTGCCGCCGATCACCGAGTCCCCCGCCTGCTTTCGCACCGGCACCGGCTCTCCGGTGAGCATCGACTCGTCAATCGTGCTGGAACCCTCGACGACCTCGCCGTCAACCGGGATCTTCTCCCCAGGACGCACGCGCAGCCGCTCTCCCCGGTGAACATCGTCAAGCGAGACCTCCTGTTCCTCCCCGTCGCGGACAACACGCGCCGTCGGCGGGGCCAGCGACAACAACTCGCGAATGGCACTCCCGGTGCGGCGCCTGGCACGAAGCTCCAAGACCTGGCCCAACAACACCAAAGTGATGATCACCGCGGCGGATTCGAAGTAAACCTCGACCCGACCGTCTACCTTCAAGGCCTCCGGCACCACTCCAGGCAGCAACACCACGATCAGACTGAACAGGTAGGCGGCTCCGGTCCCCAAGGCGATCAGGGTGAACATGTTCAAGTTCCAGGTGACCACCGACCGCCAGCCGCGGACGAAGAACGAACTTCCCGCCCACAGCACGACCGGCGTCGACAAGATCGCCTGTAGCCAGTGGTTCACGCGCCACGGCACCCAGCGTTCGAGCGGAACTCCCAACATCGGCAGCATCGCCAACAAGAACACCGGCACCGTGAGCGCGAGCGCGCCCCAAAAGCGGATCGTCATCGCGCGGAGCTCGGTATCGTCCTCCTTCGCCTCGACCACCTTCGGCTCCAGATCCATCCCGCACTTGGGACAGCTCCCCGGCCCGTCCTGCTCAACTTCCGGATGCATCGGGCAGACGTATTTCCCGCCGCTGCCCGCCCCCCGCTGCCTCTCCGCTCCTGAACCGGACGCCTCGCTCCCCTCGCCCCCACAGCAACTCCCTGCCGATTCGGTTGGGTCGCCATCGATCCCGGCGGGCTGCTCGCGAACACGTGCGATGAACTTTTCGCGGCAACCGGAGCAGCAAAAATAGTACGTGCTTCCCTCATGCTCGAAGCTTTCCGCCGACGCCTCGTCGACCACCATGCCGCAAATCGGATCAGTTGCCATCGCCAACGGTTCGCCCTTTCGCGGAAATTCGGTTTCCGGCGCGCATCAATCGCACCCGGTTCCTCTGGCGGGCAATTATCGCGCCATGACCGCCGTCCCGGTAGTGCTGGAGAACTGTGTGATGCGCCACCCCCACTACGCCGACGCTGAGCCTGGCGAGGCGATTGGTGCCATCAGTTACCGGCTCCCGATGGATCGTTAGGCGACCTGCCAGGGATCGACGACGTCATCTCCCGTCCACGTCGGATTTCGTCCGCTATTCACGGCCGATATTGGCCGGCGGAGTCGCGGCGTGTTTGTTTCACCTGGCGTTGGAAATTCTGCATTCGCTGCTGCAGCTTGTTCACGAGTTCCGGATGTTCGATAGCGAGGTTGTGCGATTCGGACAGGTCCGACTGCAAGTCGTACAGTTCGGTGGGCGCGTCCGCTTGCGACAACAGCTTCCAACGTCCTTGACGGACGCCGGCCAGCTTGCCGTACCGCACGAAGTAAAAAAACTCCTCGTGGGGTGCGGCTGCCTGCTTTTTACCGAGCAATAACGGGGAGAGGTCCTGGCCGTCGAGCACTTGCTCTTCGGAAGCCTCGCCTCCGGCCAGACGCACGAAGGTCGGATAGAGATCCATGATCGTGGTGATCTCGTCGATGGTGGTGCCGGCTTGAATCCGCCCTGGTCCCCAAGCGATGCACGGCATCCGGACACCACCTTCGTAGGGTTCATGCTTGAATCCGCGAAACGGTCCTGCCGAACCGTGACCCTTTTTCGGTCCGTTGTCCGAGGTGAACACCACGACCGTGTTTTCCTCCAACCCCTGTTCCCGGATCGCCTCGACGATCTGTCCCGAACTCCAATCGATGCATTCAATCACGTCGCCGTAGAGCCCTTCCTCGCTGCGGCCGGAAAACCGGTCGGAGGCCGCCAGTGGTTCATGGGGCATGGGGTGGGAGACGAACAGAAAGAACGGGCGCTCGCCTTGGTCCCGGATGAACTCGACCGCTTGCTCGGTAATCCGCTCGGTGAGATCCGCGTCATCGGGAAAGGGGATTTCCGTTTCGCCATCGAGGAACAAATCCGAAGCATCCCCGACGGCTCGGCCGATTTCGGGACGGTTGAACATGTGCCCCAGCGGTGTTCCCCAGT
>CAYWXT010000251.1:0-8165 GCA_964462125.1 uncultured Pirellulaceae bacterium
TCCGTCTCGCCGAGCCGGACCGTCACCGCGCCAAGTACGTCCGTCTCGCCGAGCCCGACCGTCACCGCGCGCCAAGTACGTCCGTCTCGCCGAGCCGGACCGTCCGACCCCCGACCCGACCCTCCCCAACACCACTTGCCAGCCCCCGCTTTCACCGCTACTTTATTGCCGCGGAGAGGGTTTCTTCCCTTTTAATCCGAGCAAGGCAACGAATGACTCAGCCTGACGCGACCGGCGGTTTTACCGAGAAATCGGCGGGAACGGCGCCGGTCCCAGCCGACCGGATCAACCAACCCGACCTCGATTCCGAACTGGAGTCGTGGGTTCAGCAAGCGAGTGGCCGCAGCGATGCCCGGACGTTGACGCTCGACTTAGGGGCGGTCATGCAACTCAGCAGCCTCGGATTGAACCATTTGATCCAGCTCAACCGGTTGGCCCGCAAGGAGGACTTGGAGGTCATCCTGACCAACGTGCAGCCCCCCGTGACAGAGGTTTTGAACCTCACACGGTTGGAGCGGCTGTTTGAAACCCGCACGATGGCCCCGCCCCCCACCTCCGATGCGGTGGACGAGCCACCGGCAGCCACAAGCACGACCTAGGCTCTGAAAGGTCGAGCGGTGAAGGCAGCGAGGCTGTCAGCAACGCACCTTGCCAGAGACACGCAGGTCAATTAGATTCCCGATAGTCGCAGCGACGCTCGGTCGCTGTTGGCCCGATCTTCCCCTGTAGCTCAGTCGGTAGAGCAGGCGGCTGTTAACCGCCTTGTCGCAGGTTCGAGTCCTGCCGGGGGAGCCTTCCAACAACGCGAAATCCATCGCGACACCCGAGTTGACCGCCAGCGCCGAAAGCAACCGCCCTCGGCGATTCGCGTTTTCCCCCGTTTTTTGCGGTGTTTCGCGAGAGGTCGGTCTCCAGGGCGTTTGTCTCCCGCCCGGCGAGCCGACGCGGTTCACGCCCGATATCGCCCGATCTCGCCCAAAACTCTCGGACTCTCGGTTAACAACCCGCCCTGGTTAACAGGCGGGTTAACAGGGAGAGACGGGGTTTACCCCCTGCCATAGCTGAGGAGGGACGCAGGCTTTGCTAATATCTGACGCTCGTCCGCTAGTGGACGAGCGGCATCCTAACTCGACTTTTTTCCAATTCACGCGGCTTGCGTGAGCCTGAAGTCTATCCAAAGAGTACATCGACAATGGCATTCTCATGCCCCTCCAGCTCTATTGCCTAACGGTAACCCGGCGGGCGCGGATGATCGTCAACTTCACAACGCTTGACTCGTCCACTCGGGAGTACCGCTGTGGCTAGACCGCAGATAGACTCATCCAGGATTTGAGGCTTTATTGGCCAACGACTCGAGTATCGCCGGAACGGCTTTGCTAAGCCAGTCCGCAGCATCTGCGATTTCTTTTTCAGGAGCGTTGCCATCGTGGACCAACTTACTTCGAACGCCGTAGGCTGACCCGATGTTGCGGCGTGCCTCCTCAGCCGCCTCGCCAATGACGGTTGCGTGCGTCGCAGCGAGCTTGCGGAGGCTTTCCGATATGGACTCATCCTTCAAGCCGGCAAGGCGATTTCGCATTCTGTCCAGCGCACGACGCTGCTCTACATCTTCAGCTGAGTGCTCGCGTTCCGAGTCAAAATTCTTGAGTAGCTGGTTGATTTGGTCCGACGCGGCTTCGCTGACCCGCTCGGGTTTGATTAGTGATTCCAGAGACGTTGCTAAGCTAACAACTCGTGCACGTTGGCTCGTTTCCGAAAGAGACGCCGCATAAAGATCGATTGCGAGAGAAAGGCGTTCGTCTGCAGCGATCTTTTCGGGATGCGGCAGGGTGAGCCCCTCGGCGAGGTGTTCAAGAAATGATGTCTCGGGCATACTGATCGTAACTTTCATGGAACCGGCACCGATTTCCATGATCCGTAGGTGTTCCGGGATCACAACGGCCGGAGAGGGGTCTATGTGGCCGTCCAAGTGCGTCCAGCCCTTCCTCTCACACAATTCGCCAAAGGTAGGATTCCCCCGAACGTCAACAGGCAGATCATGAAGCTGGACCATCTGCATGGCGCGGCTCGACCTTAGACGCAACTTCTTTCTGACGATTAGACGAAGCAGGGCGCCTCGAAGCCGCGGGAAAAATGCCTCTGCCTCCTCACGTGTCTCGAAAGAGGTGACGCGAAGTAGCTGAATTCCCTCGTTCTCGACTATCTCCACGTTGTGGTCGCCAAATGTGTGCTCCTTGACATCTGCTTGTTTCAATGCGTGCGGGGGGGCAAGCTGGAAGGGCACCTGGAGTGTATACCGTTCGGGAGGCGAGCCCTCGGAGACAATTCGGAACCAGAGAATGGGCATTGATTTCCGTGTATTGGCTACCGATTAATTCTTTTCGGTTGAAGCGTGTTAGCATCGACGTGACGATGCGGCTCGCCCGCCCCCGCTGAACTGCAGAGGCGTAGCCGTGGTCAGCAACAGCGAAGCGAGGGCACCGAGCTGCCCGCCGATCAGCCTCGCCCGAACGAACGCAGCCGGAGCGGTCCGACTTGGGTCAAGCGGTCTGCTTCTCGGTGCCCCACGGAATTTTTACCACTTCCAACGGTGGCCTGAAATGGCTGAGGGGACTGAAAAGAAAGATCGGACAACAAACGTCAAACTGGATCGAGTGTCGGTGCCAAGCCGCGGTCGAACCGGTGAACCGCCGCCGAACTAGTTGTCAACAAAGCCGTCCAGGCACGGCCGGTTTCGTCGTTTAGGTGTTAACAACCGGCCCTGGTTAACAGCCGGGTTAACAGGGAGAGATGGCCATCACCGGGGTGGATTGAGCAGCGCAACGATTGCTGAACGTCGTCTACAGCCCACGCGGGCGCAGATCAGCGTGGCTTTCTGGTAGCAGTAGATCGAACCGTTGTCGACGAGCAACTGTTCGGGCAGATCTGGATTGTAGAACGCCGAGCGGAGGGCCTTGATCATCGAATCGGCGTTGTCGCCAAAAAACAACTCGCCGTGAAAGCCCACCCGCGATGGACACGCATGAGCCAGGGAATCGGACGCGGCCCAAGCAAGGCTTGGCCGGATTTTGCCTGGATAGATCGTGTGGCTGGGACCAGCAAATGCGAACCCGGCGGCTACTCGGCCCGGGGGGGAATCGACTAGACTTGGACCCCTGTTCATTCAGGAGAATTTTAGGAGCACGCCAGCATGGCGAAGAAGGCACGAACCAAGTCAGACAATGGAGCCAATCTCGGCTTCGAAGCGAAGCTATGGCTGGCGGCGGACAAATTGCGGAACAACTTGGACGCGTCCGAGTACAAGCATGTGGTGCTCGGGCTGATCTTCCTGAAATACATTTCTGATGCGTTCGAGGAGATGCATCAAAAGCTGATTGTGGGCGAAGGCGAGTACGCGGGGGCCGACCCGGAAGATCCGGATGAGTACCGAGCGGAAAACTGCTTTTGGGTGCCGCGGGAAGCACGCTGGAGAACGCTTCAGGACAGCGCCAAGCAACCGACGATCGGCAAGCTCATCGATGATGCAATGGTTGCCATTGAGCGGGACAACCCGCGGCTCAAAGGCGTACTTCCCAAAGACTATGCTCGGCCGGCACTCGACAAGCAGCGGCTCGGGGAACTGATCGACCTGATCGGCACCATCGCGCTGGGCGATTCAGAAAACCGCTCGAAGGATCTGCTGGGACGTGTCTACGAGTACTTCCTCTCTCAGTTCGCCTCCGCCGAGGGCAAGAAAGGCGGTCAGTTCTACACGCCCCGCTGCGTCGTTCGCACGCTGGTGGAAATGCTGGCTCCGTACAAGGGCCGCGTCTACGACCCCGCGTGCGGCAGCGGTGGGATGTTCGTCCAGAGCGAAAAGTTCGTCGAGGAACACGGTGGGCGGCTGGGCGACATCGCCGTCTACGGTCAGGAGTCAAATCCGACGACCCGGCGGCTGGCGCTGATGAACCTAGCCATTCGCGGGATTGAGGGCGACCTCGGTCCCGAGCACGCCGACACGTTTCGCCGCGACCTGCACAAGGATCTCAAGGCCGATTACGTGCTGGCCAATCCACCATTCAACGATTCCGACTGGCACCGCAACGAGGAAGATGTCCGCTGGAAGTACGGCCTGCCCCCCAAAGGCAACGCCAACTACGGCTGGGTCCAGCACTTCATTCACCATCTCGCACCAAAAGGCATTGCCGGTTTCGTGCTGGCCAACGGCAGCATGTCGTCGAACCAATCGGGTGAAGGGGAGATTCGCAAGGCGATTATCGAAGCGGACTTGGTCGACTGCATGGTCGCGATGCCGGGACAACTCTTCTACAGCACCCAGATTCCGGTTTGCCTCTGGTTCCTGGCTTGCAACAAGAATGGTGGCAAGCGGCGAGGCCGCCGCGGCGAGACACTGTTCATCGACGCTCGCAAGCTGGGAACGATGATCGACCGCGTGCATCGGGAATTGACCAGCGACGAGATCAAGCGGTTGGCCGATACGTATCACAACTGGAAAAGCGGCAAGGGCTACGACGACATCCCCGGCTTTTGCAAGGCGGCGACGAAGGAGGAAATCGCCGAGCACGGTTACGTGCTGACGCCAGGCCGCTACGTGGGCGCCGAAGCACTCGAAGAAGATGACGAGCCGTTCGAGGAGAAAATGCAACGGTTGACGAAGCTGTTACACGCGCAATTCGCAGAATCAGCCAAGCTGGAAGCGGCGATTCGGTCCAATCTGGAGGGACTGGGTTATGGCGGGTGAGAATGGCTGGCAACATTCAACCTGGGGTGATTTAGCCACACTCGAGTATGGCAAGTCTCTCAAAGGCTACCGCGAGCGCACGACCGGCTACCGTGTTTACGGAACAAACGGACCTATTGGATGGCATGACTCTCCGCTCTACCATCAACCAAGCGTGATCGTGGGAAGAAAGGGCGCGTACCGGGGCATTCACTTCGCTCCCGAACCGTTTTTTGTTATAGACACTGCGTACTACCTTAAACCGAAGGTCGAATTTGACATCAAATGGGCTTTCTACCAGTTGCTCACGAAAGATATCAATGGAATGGATAGCGGCTCTGCTATCCCATCAACGAGCCGAGACGACTTTTATGAATTGCCAGTAAAGGTCCCTCCCTTACCCGAACAGCGTGCCATCGCTAACATTCTCAGTTCTCTCGACGACAAGATTGAACTCAACCGGCAGATGAACGAGACGCTGGAGGGAATCGCGCGGGCGTTGTTCAAAAGCTGGTTCGTCGAGTTCGACCCGGTACGAGCAAAAATGGACGGCCGACAACCCGCTGGCATGTTGCCGGAAGTTGCGGAGTTGTTTCCCAGTGAGCTTGAACATCAGAACGGTCAGTTGACTCCGGCGGGATGGAAGTTGCGCCCGATTCACGAAGTCATCGAAGTCAACCCAATGCGTCGACTGTCTAAGCGAGCAGTTGCTCCGTATTTGGACATGAAAAACATGCCGACGCGCGGTCACCACCCGGACGAATGGATCGACCGCGAGTTCACTTCTGGTACCCGATTCATCAACGGCGACACGCTTTTCGCTCGAATCACTCCATGCCTTGAAAACGGCAAAACCGCCTTCGTTGACTTCTTGAATGGTGATACTATCGGCTGGGGCTCGACCGAGTACATCGTGCTACGACCGCGTCCACCCTTGCCTCTGGAGTTCGGTTACTACCTTGCACGGTCCGATGAGTTCCGACTTCACGCGATCACAACTATGACGGGAAGCAGTGGTCGACAACGAGTTCCCACAGACAGCCTTACTCAATTCTTGATTGTCAATCCGTCCGCGGAAGTCTCGTTCGCTTTTGGCGAGCTTGTTAAAAAATCGATGGAAGAAATAAGAGCGAACTGCGACGAATCGAGGACCCTCGCCGCCCTCCGCGACTCTCTCCTTCCGAAACTCCTCTCCGGTCAGATCCGCGTCCGCGAAGCCGAGCGTCTGGTTGAGCAGGCGGTATGAGGCGGCACGCGTACCACCGAAGCGAATCAACAAGAGAATCACGAATGCCCCTGACCTTCACCAAGCCGAACCGCATCGCCTTGAAGTCGCACCCCGAGTTTTCCGAGAAGTGGGTTCAGGATCGAATCATTGAGGATCCATCGCTGCTCGGACTCGGCGAGCTAGACCTGGTCACAGCGGAGAAAATTCAGCCGAAGGCCGGGCGGCTCGACCTTTTGCTGCATGACGAGCAACTCAATCGACGCTACGAGATCGAACTGATGCTCGGTGCAACCGACGCCAGCCACATCGTTCGCTGCATCGAGTATTGGGATATCGAGCGACGGAGGTATCCGGCTTACGAGCACGTTGCAGTGCTAGTCGCGGAGGACATTACGTCCCGGTTCCTGAACGTGCTCTCGCTCCTCGCAGGCAACATCCCCTTCATTGCGCTCCAGTTGGTCGCGCTTCAGGTGGATGACAAGATCGTGGTCCATTTCGTTCAAGTGCTCGACCATACCTCTTTGCGATCGGACGACACTTACGAATTGGGAAATTCGTCCGCTGGGGTATCTACCGACCGGGATTATTGGGAGAAGCGGGCGTCTACACAGACGATGCAGTGCTGCGATTCGCTACTGGAGATCATGCAACAGATCACCGGTCGAGATTACACTCTAAGGTATCGCAAACGCATTATCGATGTGACGGCATCCGGCGATACCCAAGCCCGGATTTGGATCATTCCCCGGAAGACTCTCGTGCGTATCGGTGGCTACGTGTCTGACCCTGAGGCATGGGTCAAGCGGTTCGATGATCTGGGGCAGAACGCCTCGCTACGGCGGGGGAACAAGGCAGCGCTCGTGTCGTTCAAGCCGAGCGAACTGGTCTCGCAGGAGGGATTGCTGCGTGAGTTTCTCGCTGATGCGTCGGGAGGCGATGAGTCGAGCGATGCAGCAAACGAAGAGTGAGTGACCATCCGTGGCGATCAATGAAACGACTATCGAACTGGCCGCTCTCAAGTGGTTTTCCGAACTCGGCTACGCCACGGCTCACGGTCCGGAGATCGCCCCGGAAGGACACACGCAGGAGCGGGACTCGTTTGGTGATGTGTTGCTAGCGCAGCGATTGCGAGAGGCGATTCATCGGCTCAATCCCGACGTGCCGAGCGATGGGTTGGACGAAGCGTTCCGAAAGGTCTCGCTGCTCGATGGCCCCACGTTGATCGCTCGCAATCGCCAGTTCCACAACTGGCTCCGGGATGGGGTCGAGGTCGAATACCGCCGCCCTGATGGCTCAATCAAGGGCGATCGCGTACGGTTGGTCGATTTCGATGATCCGGCCAACAACGATTTCCTGGCCGTCAGCCAGTTCGCCGTCCGCGAAGGAAGCCACATACGCATTCCCGACGTCGTCGTCTTCGTCAACGGCTTGCCGCTGGCCGTGTTTGAACTAAAGAACCCCGGTGACGAAAACGCGACGATCGACAACGCTTTCCAGCAGCTGGAAACGTACAAAGCCCAAATCCCTGCGCTTTTTGACTACAACGAGTTGCTCGCCATCAGCGACGGAGGCAACGCGCGGCTCGGATCACTGACGGCCGGGATGGAATGGTTCAAACCCTGGCCGACGATCGACGACGAAAAACCGGTCAAGGGCAAGCTGCCGCTGGAGACTCTGATTCGGGGAGCGTTTGCCAAGGAGCGGTTGCTGACGTTGGTGCGGAGCTTCGTGCTATTCGAGGACGACTCGGACAGCGACCAAGTCTTCAAGATCTTGGCAGGCTACCATCAGTTCCACGCCGCGATTGCCGCCGTCAGCGAAACCGTGCGGGCCAGCCAAGTCGCCGCGACGACGATGCACATCGCTGAGCCGGAAGGCCGCTTCTGGGCCGGGCGGATGGAAGGGGGGCAGCCCGGAGACCAGCGCTGCGGCGTTGTTTGGCACACCCAGGGCAGCGGCAAAAGTTTCACCATGCTGTTCTATGCCGGAATGGTGATCCGCCATCCGGAGATGCGAAACCCGACGATTGTCGTACTGACCGACCGCAATGACCTGGACGACCAACTATTCGGCCAGTTCCAGCGATGCAGCGAGATTCTGCGTCAAAAGCCGGTGCAAGCTGAGTCAGTCGAACACTTGCGCGAACTGCTCAAGGTCGGTTCCGGCGGCGTGGTCTTCACGACGGTTCACAAGTTCGCCGAGGAGACGGGGCAGTTC
>CAYWXT010000252.1:0-5948 GCA_964462125.1 uncultured Pirellulaceae bacterium
CAACCGCCGAAGCGTCCTCGTCGGCCTCCGGTTCCAAGTCGTCAGCGGCGGCTGCATTGGCCGCGACTGCATCGGCCCGTGCCAAAAGCCGCTCCCCCGCTTTCTCGATGGCGGGCTCGGCAGTCGCGGCGGGCCGAGAAGCCCCCCCGATCACCTCCGCCGCGGTCTGCAACGCCTGGGCACCCTGGCGCGACAACGCCAGCAGTTGCGGACCCCAAACTTCGGGCCGCATCGAGTCGGACAGTTGGGCGAACCGCGCCGACTGCGCGGTGAGACGCTGCACCAGAGTGTCCAGCAACTCGTCAGCCTCGGCGAGCTGTTCCCAGTTTGGCTCGTCCTCGCGAGGCGTATTCTCCTGCTGCGCCCATTGGCTTGCGTAAGGAGCTAGGGGAACAACCACGTCCGGGACGGTCTCTTCCGAAGCCGTCTCGGCGCCGTCACCCCGCCGTGGTGACCAATCGGTAGCGAGTGGTGTGCCTGGGGCATCCAGTGGGCGATCGAACCTCGGCATCCATTCCAGCGTGGGGAGCTCTGCTCGCCGCTGGGATCTCAACTCCCGCTCGGAGTCAACCTTCAACAATTCTGCCGTCCCCGCCAGGAGGATCGGGTCGATCTGTTCGCGCAGTTTCGCAAGTGCCGTTCGCACATGGGTGCGCCCCAGATCTCTCAGCACGTCTGACCCGCCGACGGTTGTTGGCAGAATTTCCGTGTCGGCTCTGTGTGGCGTTTCGAGGTCGTAAGGGCAATATTCTTCGCCCAGCCCCGCCGGGGTTTCGACGAGCGTTACGATCATCGGCGAGCCCCCCACCGCGGCACAGGGTTTCTCCGGTTCCGGATCCTGGTCGGCGGCGAGCTGCTGCTGTTGGTCCGCCGACGCTTCGGTCGGCAGTTCCTCCAGGTCACGGCGGAGCAGGTCATCCATGGTCACCACGTCGAAAGTGTCGTCGTCGCGGCTATCCCAGTCCGGCGGCGTTTGGGAACCATGCTCCGATGACGAAACGGATCGGGCCGGTTCGACCATGGCGAACGACTCGACCCACTGCCACAGCGATGTTCCCACCCCGGCGTAGGCGGATCCGGCGACGGCCGCGACCGAACGATCAAAGCTGGAGCAGGTCCGCGTGATTCGGGAGCCAGCGACGCCGGGATCCTGGACGGCGGGTTCTGCGGCGCAGGGGTTCTCGGCGCAGGGTTCCGAGGCGGGGGGCGCGGCGTCTCCCAGTTCGGTCGGATCGGGATGCTCGACCTTGGTGACCGGATCCGCTTCGCCATCGGTGGAGGCTGGAACGTCCGGGGACTCGGCACCGGCGTGGGAGACGCCGAGGGAGGTGGTGGTGATCAGGCTAGCGAGAATCAGGCGGCGTACACGGCGTGAGAGTCGGTATGTCATTGGTTCGTCCTCGTGACTGGGCCGGCCGCGGAGAGAACTCCGTGACGAACGCTGTCCGAGCGTTCGTTCGCGGGGGAAGGCAAGCCGGCACGCCTTGCGGCGTCGGGGTGGGTTGGGTCAGGTCGGCGCGACTCACGGTCGAGGCGGTGGGGCAACCGGACGCCGCGAGCACAGGGGAGGGTATCGGCGAGGTTTCCGCTCAGGCTTGCTTTCGCAGCTGGGAAAACCGTGACGGTTGACCCTCGGCGTTCGGATTGCGCAGGGGCGTCCCGGTTTTATGGGAGCGTCAGGCAATCCCACCCCGCCGAGACGTCATCGACGACCTTGCCCACCGGTGGCTTGCCCGCTTTTCATCCCTGGCTCCAATACGCGAATCAGGAACGCCCACGCGCGGTCGCGAATTCCTGGCGAACTGCTCTCCCGCGGCCCGGCGACGTTCAAGGTTTCCGGGGCGAGGGTGGCCAGCCACGCCCGGACCCGTTCGAATGGCTCGCGATCGAGGCGGGCCAAACAATAGGGACGCTGCCAGCGGTCGCAGAGTTTCCGGGTCAGTAGCGTCCCGCCGCGGAGTTTCTGCTCGTAAAGGATCAGCGTCGCATCGCTGTCCAAGACGTTCTGCTCGGTGCGGTAGGCGTAATCGGTGCTCCCGGTCTCCACCAGCTGATAGCAGCTGGGGATCATCCCGTCTTCGGCCAACCGCCCCGCGGGACACCAGCCGCCATGTTCCAAACCCACCGCGATCGCCACATCGAGCGCGGCGCGGTCAACCCCCGTCTGCCCGCCCGAAACGATCTTGCGGGGTGTGGGCGACAATGGGGAGTCGTGTTGGCTCACGTGACCTGCCCGTTCACGGGGTTATCTTCACGGGGTTATCTTCACGGGGTTATCTTCACGGCGTTCCCTCAGGGCGCTGGGAGACCCATTCCACCAAGCTCTGCCGCCAACGACCGGCATCGCCTCCGGTGCCCGGAAGTTTCCCCCAAGTCTCCGGCGGATCAGCGGTGAACGTTAGTGGAGTCTTCTTGGTGGGATGGATAATTTGGAGTCGCCAGCTGTGCAGGGCAACCCCGACTGGAAAAGATCGCGGCGATCCGTATTTGCGATCGCCCCAAACCGGATGACCGAGCTCGGCGAACTGGGCACGGATCTGATGCTTTCGTCCGGTGAGCAACTCGACGGCCAGGATCGACGCGTGCGGGAGCTGGGCCAACGTCCAGTACCGCAATCGCGCCAGTTGCACCGGGAAATGTTTGCCGGCGGGAGCTTCGTACTTGGCCACCTGCATCCGCCGGGCGGCGTCATCCTTCCAGATCCAGTCGCGGAGCTCTCCAGAGGGCATGTCCAAGGTGCCCTCCACCGCTGCCAGGTAAACCTTGTTCGCGGCTCCGGTCGCCGACGGCGGTGAGTCACTCCGGTCAGCCGAGTCACTCCGGTCGGCGAACTGGGGAGCAAGCCGCGACGCCGCCTTGCTGGTCCGGGCCAACACCAGCACCCCGCTGGTCACCAAGTCGAGCCGGCTGACGATTCCGACGAAAGCCCGCCCCGGCTTGTTGTACGTGCGCTTCAGATAGTCCGCGGCCAACCGATGCACCGTCGGCGCCGATTCCGCTCCCATCGTCGCAATCCCCGCCGGCTTGTTAACCACCAGCAGATGATTGTCCTCGTAGAGCACCTCCAGCGTTCTCGTCATGCTCCGGCCATCTCTCGCTGGGTCCCCCTCCTCCCTCTGTGCACCGTCTGTCGGCTTCCCCTCCGATTCTCGACTTTGTGCGAAGTGAGGCGTCGAGTATCATCGGGAAAGGGCGGCATGGCGAGAGCTTTGTGTGAGGCCCGGTTTTGACGGGGGCGATTTGGATTCGACCGGATGTCAAGAAGCGCTGGTTGCGTGTCGTGGTTGATCAGCAGGCCACGTAAAAAGCTGATCGAAATTTTAGTTGCAGACGAAAGTTTTGCACTGGCCGCCTAAGAACAGGTAGCCCTGGCTGAGGGGGATTGCCGGAGTCGCCCGACTGCCAGTCGCAAGTCCGGACCGCCCGCCGTCCTGCTCGAGACGCGGTGGGTTAAACAAGATTCGAGCTAGTGATTCGCGGAGCCTGTCAGGCAGCGCCGCGAGGAGCGAAGGGTCCTTCGGGACACAAATAGCCAGACTACACACGTAGACGCCATCGTGGATGCATCGCGGGACGGGGGTTCAATTCCCCCCGCCTCCACTGCGAAGCCGGCTTGCAATGAGTTGCAAGTCGGCTTTTTTAATGCCCGATGCACACCAACAGCTCACGACGCTGGCCTCCATCGCGAACGCCGACGCGGGCATAGATCCGTCCGCCGACGATCGTGGGGGTGGCGAAGGCGTCGTCGGCGAGTTCGTTTTTTCCTAGGCGTTCGAACCCGTCCGGTGTGGCGCGAAAGATCGTGGTCGTCGCGTCTTCATCCATGGCGTAGATCTGGTCGCCGACCAGCACCGGGGAGGCGGTGAAGTTGCCCCCGAGGCGCGCTTTCCATTGCGGCTCGCCCGTCGCTGCATCCCAGCATGCGGCAACCCCTGCGTCGAGAACGGCGTACAGGTAACCTTCCTGCACCAACATCGAAGGAACATAAATCCGATCCCCCGTCTCCCAGACCAATTCGCCGCTGCCATCGGCCCGCACGGCAGCGAGATGGTTTCGGGGGAATCCACCGCTGGTATAGATCAACTCACCATCGGTCACGGTCGAGGTGACACACTCGGTCGTCGCACCCTCCACCTCCCACAGCTTCTCGCCAGAAAGCGGGTCGATCCCGGTGACCAAGTCGCATCCGGTCATCAACAATTGGTCCCGTCCGGCGACATTGAGAATGATCGGCGAAGGATAGTTCGGCTCTTCGGGACGATCCACTCGCCAGCGTTCCATCCCCGAGCCGCGGTCCAGCGCGACGATCGCTCCTCCCCCTTTGTTGTCCGCGGAAACGATCACCAACTCTCCGTAGATCGCCGGCGATGAACCGTAACCCTGGTGGAGGACATAGTCCGAGACCTTGGCCTGCCACTGGATCTTGCCGTCCAGGGTCAGTGCCGTCGTGTAGACCGCGCCGTCATTGAAGAAATTGATGAACAGAAGCTCGCCGTCGCAGGCAACCGACGAAGAGGCCAGCGATGCTTTCTCGTTTTTCTTCATCATCCCGCCACGATGAACGACCACTTCCCAAACGATTTCGCCAGAGTCTCGGTCCAGACTGAGGACCAACTGACGCTCGGGATCGTCATCGCCAACGGCCAGATAGATCCGGTCATCGACGATCGTTGGTGACCCATGCCCGCGTCCCGGAAGGGGGCTCTTCCAAAGAATGTTTTCGGTGTCACCCCACTGCAGCGGCGGCTGTTGATTCGGATCGGCGACACCGTTGCGGTCGGGCCCTCGCCACCAGGGCCAATCGGTGGAGGTGAACCCGAGGTCCCGGGCCGATTGGGCATTGCCAGCATGGGGAACGGCGAACGACGTTAATGCGAGCAGAATCAGGAAGAATGGAAAACGGCAGCAACTCATCGACGTCGGCTCCCTGGCAGGCAATCGGGGCAGCGGAAGGAAAGCGACCGATTCTACCTGGGCGCGCCTTCTCCGTGAGTCCATCGGATCACTTCCCTGCTCCCACGGGGTGTCGCCGGAACTTTTAAACGCCTTTCAAACCCCTTGCTGCCGCGCCAGTCATATCGAGTTGGCCGGTGGCATGGGGGGGTGACCGCGAACAAGCATGCATGGCCCCTGTTTCCCATTGTCTTCGCATCTCCTCGGAATAGAATCGGTCATGTCGGGTGTGAGACGGCTGTCGCCACCAAACGAAGCGATGACCGCTTACTCAGTCGAATCCGGTAGGGGCTGCTCAAGGCCTGAACAATTTGAGCGAACGTTTATCGGTTCGACCACTCGTCACGCTATGTGCGGTTGGCTCGAGTTTTTCAGAACGATTTACTGCCAACCAACCAGCTGTCTACCATGCTTCGCTCTCCAATCTCCGTCGGCTCGGCCCTTTCCTGCCTTTTATTCGCCAGCTGCTTTCTGCTCACGGGGAATGCGACGGGGGGCGTGCTGCTGACGAACGTCGACGCACTCAACTCCAACGGCGATGTGGTTGCCAGCCCGACTGCGATTCACGGTTTTCTCTCTGGTAATGACACGGGCAACGACGACCCCCTACTAACGCTGCTCAATGAGGGCGGCTCGGCGAGCCTGTCCTCACCGGGCGGCGGTCCGATCGAGATTTCCAGTTCGGGAATGTTTTCGACCCCTCAAACTGTGGGGGACACTTACGTTGACCTGATCGATGGCTCACCCATTGCTCTCGCCGACGGGGATCTCTGGACGTATTTGGGAAAGAGCGACGACGCCTCCTCGCCTCCCTTCGCCTCTGCCGACAGCGGGACTTCTGGGGCCCTAGAGTTGGATCACTCGCTTACTCCCTTGGAGGGGAATTTGGCGGTCAGTTTGAAGGCTGGAAACCAGTATTCCGTTTACGCGTTCGCGAACGTCACGGGAGTGTCGTCGTTTGCGTTTTCTGGGCTCCCGCAGGGCTTATCCCACGC
>CAYWXT010000252.1:6048-8145 GCA_964462125.1 uncultured Pirellulaceae bacterium
TCACGGGAGTGTCGTCGTTTGCGTTTTCTGGGCTCCCGCAGGGCTTATCCCACGCTTCCCTGTTTCAAGCCCCGGCGACGTCCACACTCACCGCGTCGGCGGGTTCCCTACCCGAGCCCGCCTCGGTGGCGATTTTCGGCTTCGCCGCAATCGGATTTGGAGCCCTCGGCGTTCGTCGCCGGCTGGGGCTCGCGAAATGCGGGTAGTCGCACCCGGGAAAAAGAGTCCTGACCCCTTTTTTGCGCTCGGGAAATTTTCGGGAAAAATGGTTGCATCAGCTCTGGCGTGCGGATAGGTTGTCGGGATGCTGCTCGGTAGAGGGGCAGAAATGGGGCATCCAACAGGGCTTGTGGATCGGTCCCGATGACTCGCTGTGCCGTACAATTATCGACGCTTCTTCTGCTCGCCACGATGCTTAGCGTGGTCGAGAGTTCGGCTGGCGTGATCTCGCGCGACTTGAGCGAGCAAGCTTTCTTGAGCGATCGGACGTCCATGTCGTGGACATCCTTCGTGACGCTCGGAGACGATCGAGCGGCGGACCACATTCCTTGTGTCGATGACGAGCCAAGCGACCTTCACGGCGCTCACGAGATCCTCAGTGGACACGCATCGCCCGTCGCATGCACGAGCACCGAAGCGGCGTGGGCGGTACCAATCGTTTCTTGCCGAGTTGTAGCCCCCGAGCGGATGAAGCTCCCACCTGCAATCCCGGTTTGTTTGCTCAAGGTGCCAATCCAAGAATTTGGTTGATTGTTTTTCGTAGTGCACTCTTTAGTTCAAGTAACAATCACGTTGGATTTGCCATGAACAAGTTTTTAAAAATTGGGATCCTATTTCTTGTAGCCACGTCGCTGGGGTTCAACTCACGATCGGAAGCCGGTGTCATCGCGAACGGGACCCTGAGTGTTGATGACGGGACATTGCTCCGTGACCCAAGCAGTTCAACTGCCTGGTCTACCGCGACACTTGACTGGTCTGTCGAACTCATTGAGGTGGGTGATGCAGATCACGGGGGATTTGCGGGAAATTACCGCTACTCCTACACCTTCAATACTGGTAGCGAACAAGGAGATCCCGACCTGTCGCATTTCAGCCTGGAAACGTCAGCATCTTTTACAGAGGAGAATATTCTGTTCACCGATCCTGGCCCTGGGGACGAGTCGCCGTTTTTTGAAAGCCTCGGCACTGACCCTACGTCGCCAGAAGGGATTGATGGGACGGACGACGACCATCTTTTTGGTCTCAAGTGGGATACCGAGGGCCTCCAGGAATTCACCGCGGTGCTGATCAGTGATCGGGATCCTGTTTGTGGTGACGTTTTTCTGAAGGACGGGCGGCTCGACGCCTACAACTCGGGATACTTTCTCGAAGATCCCAACGATCCGGTCACCGGTACGAACATCGTCGACTTTGATTGGCTCGCAACTCCTGACACGACGGTTGTCGGTACTCCAGATGTTATCCCAGAGCCTACGTCGCTAGCGATTTTTGGTTTCGGAGCGATCGGGCTTGGGATCATGGGGGTACGCCGCCGTCGGAAGCCAAACTTGACAGCGGCCTAAGCCGGTAAGCAAGGTTTTTCGATCCATGGGACACGCCGTCGTGGGTAATCACGACGGCGTGTCTTTTTTTTCAGCCTGCATCGTTGGACCGGCGTGGGCGGTGTTTCAGCGGTCCGCCGTTAACGAGAAATGACGAGAAGCCGCCACTGAATCAAGCAAAGATTCGAGAAGGTCCGACTCGCCGCTCCACAGCCTACTCGATGGGTCATCACGGTCATCGCTCGCCGCGCCTAGCTCTGCAAAGAAGGCATCATGAGAAGAGTAGTCGTCCGCGAACTGGCCGGTTGATTTCCCACCGACCTCTCGAAGCGTTTCTCGCGACTGCAAGTCCTGGAGTTCCAGGGTTGCTTTGTCGGAGACCACATCACCGCGAGAGCGTTCAACGGTGAAGCGAACGCGAGATCCGAGGTCCGATTGTGATCCGTTGCCCATCGGATCCGCCCTCCCTGGCACCGGAGGCACAGCGTCTGCGCCAGAAGTCCCCTCGTCATACACTCTGATGTTGGAGAACAAGCCTTCAGCATCGGGGCGCCTG
>CAYWXT010000253.1:0-8101 GCA_964462125.1 uncultured Pirellulaceae bacterium
CAGATGCCCGCCGTGCGATGGGGCCACTAGGGCCACGAGCCGGTTGCTGGCCAGGCGGGCTTCCTGCCGCCCGTCGAAGTTGTAATCGTCGGCGGTCGCCTGGATCACCGGGAGGCTCGCCGCGGCACGGTCGAGCAGCGTGTCGGCGGCGATCAAGTGATGGTAGACCGCGTTTCGCAGATGCGGCAGGTAGGTGCCACCGAAGGCGCCGTGCCAATAGGGACAGTTGCACTGGCCGCGATAGAGGTGGTCGCGAACTTCGGCCGCCGCAGCGGGATCGATGCCCGACTGTTCGGCTTCGGCCAGCCGACGGCTGACGTCCATCATCCGCGCGTACATCTCGTTGGTCTCTTCGTACTTGACCTTGAAGTTCCGCCAGTAGCCACCGCGGACAAAGGCCTTCAGCTGCGGCCAAAGATGATGGTCCTCCATGGCGTGCACGACTTCATCAAAGGCTTCCTGGGCCTCGACCGGCAACGACCATTCGGTCATTTCTCGATAGCTGCAATCGGGCAGGTAGACGCGGCCTGCCGGTTGCGTGTCGCGGACCGCGTCGCCAAGGGTGGTCGTGTGCAGCCACTCGGCGTTGTCGCTCAGGGCGTCAAAGAAGGAGCGCAGCCAGCCTTGTTCATAGACATGTGCCTTGGTTTCGGGCCAGGTCCCGAACTTCTCGCCGTCGTCGCCGAAGGTCAGCAGGGCCCCGGGGTGACGCTCGGCCAGCTCGCGACAGGACTCAATCGTCTTCGACGCCGGTTGAAACGGGATCGTGTAACGCAAGTGCTCCGAGCCGGGAAAGATGCGGAGCACGCGGCCGGCGTCTTCGGTGATGAAGTAGCCGGTGAGTTGTTCATCACGCAGCCCCGCCGCCTTGAAGTGAAAGTCATCGAGGACCGTGTAGGCGATCCCGGCATCGGCAACATCGCTGGTCAATCCCGATTCCCAGACCCGTTCGGGAGTCCACATCCCGGCGGGGACCGCGCCAAAGTGACGGTCGAGCCAGCTGGCGTAGGCTTGGATCTGGCCGATCCGGTCCCGCCGCGGCAGCATCGACAGGATCGGCTCGTACTGTGGCCCTCCCATGATCTCGACCCGGCCCGCATCGACCAGGCGACGGAGTCGTTCGAGGTAATCCGGATGCCGCTCGGCGAGCCATAACATCAACGGACCGGACGTGTGGAGGGAGATTCGCAGCTGCTCATAGGGCTCGAAAACGTCGAGAAACGGAAGGTAGCTGTCCTGGTAGGCCTGCTCGAATACGCCGTCGAAGTTGCCGATCGGTTGGTGGTTGTGAAGAACCAAGCAGAGATGAACGTGTGGCGTCATGATTCCGAGCGGGGAGTGAGGTTGAGCGGAGGTTCGCGGTTCACCCGGGCGCGCCCCAGAGGGTCCTTCGGGCACGACCGTCCCTTGAACACGGGTCGCGGGCGCCACGTTGCCCTTCTGATTGTAGGGATGACACGCAAGGTTCCGAAGGTATCGGTCCGCACAACCGTCAAGGTTCAGCCAAATTTAGTACCGACCGCCGGCAACGCCAAAAGGAAAGCTTGGAGGCCGCCGCTGGGACAGGGCCTTAAGCCGGGGCTGCGCCGTAGTGCGGCCGATGATCAAGCCCGGGCAGGAGTGACAGGCGACGCCCATTGGCGGTTTACAGTCGGGAGGGTTGCCTGCGGAGAGTCCGCCGGGGATCCTCGGCCAAGGCGTAATGCCGGTACCGTTCCGCGGCCACTTCGGGCAGCACCGGGTTGATCATGCAGTGGCTGCCGAATTCAAAACCGGCAATCTGCGTAATCCGGGGAAAGATTTCCAGTGACCAATGATGAGCATCGCCATCGCGATGGGAGCGTGGCGGCAGCGTATGCAGCAGATAGTTGTACGCGACTCCAGGCTCCATCTGCTCCAGCCATCCGAGGACCCGTCGCGTCATCCGGGCGACTTCTCGGATCAGCTCGGGTGAGAGGTCTTCGTACCGATCGTGATGTGCTTGGGTGGTGATCTGGACCAAATAGGGCATGGCGCTGGCAAAGGGGCAGAAGGCGACCGTGGTGTCATTCTGGGCGATCACCCGCCGATTTTCCTTGAGTTCGGCGCGGATCAGTTCGCAGTGCAGGCAGCAGCCGGACATTGCCCGATACCGCTCCATCCGCTCACAGATCTGGCCAACTTCGCTGGGAAGGGCATCGGTGGCGATCAACTGGCCATGGGAATGCTGAAGGGAGGCGCCGGCATCGCGGCCCACATTTTTGAAGACGCTGATGTAGCGAATCCCGGAGACCGATCGCCAGTGCCGAATCCGATCCTGGTAGGCGGCAAACACCAGTTCGACCTCGTCGAGGCTCAACTGCGTCAGCGATTGTGCATGATGGGGTGACTCGATGATCACCTCATGCCCGCCGGCGATCGGGCGGGATTGAAAGAGTGAGCCCCGTGTGACTGGGCCACCGACCTCCGGCATCGCGACGGGGGCAACGGCGGGGAACTTATTCGGCACGACGCGGACCGACCAGTCGGCGTCACCGTTCTGCTCAGCGACCCGTCCGACCCAGACCGGCTCGGGCGTTTCCGATTCATTACCGCGACAAAAGGGGCAGTCGAGCATCGCCGGCGCCACTACCGGCTGGTGACCGCGAAAGTCGTCCGGACGCCCGGCCCGGTGGGGTGCGAAGATCGTCCACCGACCGGTGATCGGATCATGACGGGACTCAGCCAGTCCCTCCAACGACGCTCGATACCGAGTGGCCGTCGACGTTGATGCGGTGGAGGCGATTTCCATGGTTCGACCTTCGTCACGGAAGCTGTTTCGGCCAAATCGTACACCATTGTCGGCCGAGATCATCACGGAGCGAACGAGAAACCTCTCGTTTTACGTCCGCCCACTCACCTCGGCTGATGACGGGTTTTTGTTAAGGGAAAGCGATTTCTCGTAAAGCTCGACGTATTGGAGGGCACTTTTCCGCCAAGACCAGTCCTGTGCCATTCCCGTGCGGATCAAATTTTCCCAGTTTTTTGGTTCATGATAGCGCATTCGGAGGGCCCGACCGATCGCATCGTCGAGGGCCTGAGGGGAATGGCCCGCCAAATGGAACCCGGTCGCCGTTTGATCCCGGATCGTCTCCGGGGTGCAATCAATCACAGTATCGGCAAGTCCGCCGGTCGGCGTCACGATCGGGACCGTGCCATAGCGAAGGCTATACAGCTGGTTCAACCCACACGGCTCGTAACGGCTCGGCATGACAAAAAGGTCCGCACCAGCTTCGATCCAGTGGGCCAGTTGGTCGCTGAAGCCGATATGCAATCCGAACTGGCGAGGATACAGCTGGGCCAGTTCCCGCAGTTCTTGCTCAATGTCCGCATCGCCGCTGCCCAACACCACCCACTGCGTCGGCCGGCCTTGCCGCAGGTGCCGTCGCAGGACCTCGATGATCAGATCCCACCCTTTCTGTTCCGCCAGCCGGCCGACCAAACCGATCATTGGCGTCTGGTCGTCGGGTGAGAGCCCGAAGGAAATCTGTAGATTGCGCTTGTTACCCAGCTTTCCTTCTTGCCATGTTTTAATGTCATAGTTGGTTTCCAGGTGAGGATCGATCGCGGGATCCCAGCTATTCTCATCAATGCCGTTGATGATGCCCTGCAGTCGGCGGCCAACTCCCCGCAACACGCCGTCGAGGCCGCAGCCTTGTTCCGGCGAACAAATCTCCTCGGCATACCGAGGGCTGACGGTGGTCACCCGATCGGCGGTGACAATCCCGGTCTTCAGAAAGTTGAGGTGATCGTGGTATTCAAACTCGTCCTGGTTGAAGTGCCGCCAATCGAGGCCAGTCCAGCGAAAGGCGGAGCGGGGGAAATGCCCTTGATAGGCGAGGTTGTGGATGGTCATGAAGGTCACTGGCCGGGACACCCAATGTTCTGCCGTCGCCTTGGCGGCGATCAAGGCGGGAACCAGCCCCGATTGCCAGTCGTTGCAGTGAACGATGTCGACCTTCCAGCCGATGCGTGAAATCGCCAACAGCGCCGCGCGGCAGAAGAAGGCGAACCGTTCGGCGTTGTCCGGGTAATCGCCTGAGGGGGTCCCATAGAGCGAATCACGGTCAAAGTACTGCGGCTGGTCGATGAACCAGACGGGGACATCCGCCCCGCGGTGAGCGTCGGTGTCGGGAAGCGTGCTCTGCAGTAGCCGACCGCCGACACGTTTCCGTTCCTCCATCGGGATCGCGAAACTCATGTTGGTCGGATGGATCGGTACCCCAGCGCGGTGGATCGAACGAAACGCCGGCATGATGACTGCGGTGCGGTGGCCGAGCGCCGCGACCCGAGAGGGGAGCGTGCCACAGACGTCGGCCAGCCCCCCCGTCTTGGCAAAGGGAACAGCTTCGGTGGTGAGATAGACGATATTCAAGGTGGTCCCAAAGGACGGAGCGGAGCGTGAAGGGGCTCGAGCCGCAACCCCACCGAAGTGTAGCCTTCGATCCTGCAGCTCACCATAATCGCTCATCGTCGAGACGCAGTCGGATGCTGAAGGCGGATCAGGTAAACTAGGAGGCGAACGTGAACGTACCCCCTTCTCTGGAATGACCCCGCTGCATGTCGATTGCGCTCCGCGAGTTCTGGACCCGAATGGTTCGAGCCGGTTTCACCGATGCCGAGGGCTGCAAGCGGTTGGCAGCGGACTTTCGGCGCAGCACCGGGGGGGATCCGGAGCAGCTCGGGGAGTTGGCCAGGTATTTGGTCCGGGCGGGCGAACTGACGGAGTTTCAGGCCAAGTCCCTGCTTGCGGAGACGCCCCCCAAGCTTCGTCTCGGGCCGTTCGTGCGGACCGCGCGATCCTCGCCGCCCCCCTTTCGTCGTTGGTACCCGGTCGAGCACCTCGCCTCCCGCCGCAACGGCTTCCTGCGGGTGCTCGACGCGGAACAGCTTCGCGGCGACATGGCGGCACGGCTTCAAGCCCAGGCGGCGGTCGCTGCCGAGACCTTGCAGCCGATCGAGTTCCTGCGGACTGGCAACGACCGTGGGTTGGTGTTTTCGCCCCTTCCGGCCGGTCGCCTGCTTTCCGATCGACTGGCCGACGCCGCGGGTGGCCCGTCGGCGGATGCGGTCGCGATCGGGATCTCGCTCGCCGAAGCCCTGGCGGCACTTCATCGGCACGGCCTCGTCCACGGCGACCTCACCGCCGATCGCGTTTGGGTGACCGACCAGGGACGGGCGATCCTGCTTCGCGATCCCTCTGGGGCGACCGACCGGGCCGAAGGTTGGCTCGACGATCTGCGGCCCGAGGCGTCCACGTCCCCGTTTGGCATGGCCCCGGCCGGCGACGCCAGCGACCCGCGTGGCGATCTGGACCGGCTCGGTCGGTTGTTGTTCCAAATCGATGCAGAACGCGAACCATTGCCCACCGCCAGCTCACCGCCGTCGACCGGGGAACGTCGAACCGAATTGCCGGAAGAGCTTGCCGAAGCGGTCCATCAGGGCGCCGCGGGCAACCCCTTTCATCGCGTCTTGGCCCACGCAATCACGACGAACCCGGAAGCCCGCTTTCGCGATGCGGATGCCATGGTGCAGGCATTGAGGGCGGTCGCTGCATTCAAGGGGGGCGCAGAGCGCCTCTCAGAAAGCCCCCTCACCCCAATCCACTCTCCCGCAGCGCCGGAGAAGAGGGACCACGAAGATTTGCAGGCGCCGATGGCTGCATCGGTTGAAGCATCGGCGCGGGACGTTGCTGCGCGGGACGTTGCGGCGCCCGAGGTTGCGGCGCCCGAGGTTGCTCCTGCAAAGCCACCTCAAGGAGCGGATTCGCATCGGCCGTCTCGACCGTCGCCGCACGCTGCTCGCAGTTCCTCTCCCCCACGTCGTCGTCGCAAGCAGCCGCTCGCCCCGCTGGTGCTGGGAGGGCTCGGTGTGACGGTGCTGGTGTTGGTCGTCGCGGTATTGGTTTATGAACCGTCGTCTGAGCCCCGCCCCCGGCCTCCGCGGCCTCGACCGAGCGCCGATCCACCGACGGTCGCTGGGGACCGGGAGCGGGGGGAGACAGGACGGAGCTCGGACGCGGCCGACCGGTCGTCGCCGGCAGCCACCGCGGCGGCGCGGTCGGCGGAGGACGCGAGCCCGGATTACGAACAGGTCGACGATGACCGTCTATTGTGGGCACCCCCTTACCGACCAGCGCCCGCGGCCCCTCGCGAACTGCTTCCTCCCGGGCCAGGAATCATCGCCACGGCCCGCCTGTCGCGGTGGCTCGAGGATCCGGCAGGCCGGGATCTGATCGACCTCTTTTCACCCGAGTTGCCGGGGCTGATCGCGACGGTGGAGCGGCGAACGCAGGTGGAAGCGACATCGATCGAGCGGCTGTCGGTGGCGCTGCATCCGGGCCAGTCGGGATGGCCGGAGGTTTCCTTGGCCGTTGAACTCAGCGAACCGGAAGCCCTCTCCGAGCTGGTAGATAGCTGGCAGGTTGCCGAGTCGCGAACGCCGGAGGGAAAAACGATCCACGCCGGCGACGAACCGGGAGCGGACGCGTTCTACGTCCACCGTTTGGACACCGACGACAGTCTCGTCACGGGGTTTGCCGTCGGCTCGATCGACCGCATCAGCGAGGTCGCGGAACTCGATGGCCAATCGATCCCCTTGCCGCAGAAGCTGGATCGGCTTTGGAAACGTTCCAGCGATCAGGCCGACTTGGTTCTCCTCATCACGCCGAATTTTCTCCTCGCCGATGCCCGCCAGTTGCTGCATCAGAGTGCACCGGCGATCGTCGATCCGCTCAAGGAATTGTTGATTCCCAACGCCGCCGGCTGGCTGTTGTGCGTTTCCTTGGACGAGGAGCCGTCCTTGCCGGAGGCGTCGCCGTCGCGAGAGCGGGGGTTGTATGCCGAGACCCAAATGTTGTCCTCCGGCGACATGCCGGAGACTCAGTTATTGCGAACGTTCCGCGACGAGGTCGGGCGTTGGCCTCAGTGGGCCGAAACGTTTCTGGTTCGCTCCGTTCCCGATCGGTCGTGGCGGCGGCTGGCCACGCGGCTGCCGACGATGATGCGATTCGTCGACGAGCACGCACGGTACGGTCTCTCCGACGGGGCGGCGGTAGCAAATGTCTACCTTCCTGTTCAAGGGGCTGGGCAACTCGGCTTGGCGACGTTGCTCGCGCTGAACACCACCTCGTCCCCTGCGGCGCCACTTCAAGAGTCAAACGCGGAGCCGCTGTCCTTCGAGCAGATGCTGGAGGAGAAGATGTCGATCAACTTCGACCAGGAATCGTTGGAGTTTGCGATCGAAATGGTACTCGAGGAGTTTGCCCGCACCCTGCCAAGCGGCACCGAGGCTCCCCCGGTTCGGATCCTGGGGAGCGACTTGGAAGAAATGAGCATCACTCAGAACCAGCAAGTGCGTGACTTTGACAAGCGTGACCAGCCGCTGCGCCGCGTCCTGACCGATCTGGTCATGGAGGCCAACCCTGACCGAACGGCGAGCGATCCAGCGGACCCCAAACAGTCACTGGTGTGGGTCGTCGCCGACGACCCGGAAAACCCCGGCGCGCATGCGATCCTGATCACGACTCGCGAGGCTGCCGCAGACCGGTACGGGTTGCCGGCGGAGTTTCGCGGCGATCCCTGAGTAGGCCCACCGCGTGCGGCAGGACCGGCAGCACACAGTGGGTCAGTCCGGTGCGTACCGCGGCGGTGGAACCGGGGAGCGCGAAGATCAGGCACCCACCGGCACGACCGGCAACGGCTCGGCTGAGCATCGCTTGGGCCCCAATCTCGTCTGCCGAGACGGCACGAAATGCTTCGCCGAAACCGGGCAGCTGCACATCGAGCAACCGAGTCACCACCTCGGGCGTGCAATCCCGCGGCGCGATTCCGGTCCCGCCGGTGGTCACGATTGCGTCGATGTCGTCGCGCTGGGCAAACGCTCGAAGGCAGTTCAACAGCGGGCCTTCGTCATCGGTCACGATTATCCGCTCCACAACACGGTGCCCGGCTTCCTCCAGCAGTCGAGCCGCTTCGTTGCCGCTGCGGTCGTTGGCCGCTGTTCGGGTATCACTGACCGTGACCACCGCCACCGCGACGGAGTGGCGATCGTGGTTGTGATGATCGGTGTTCGATCCGTGGTT
>CAYWXT010000254.1:0-1099 GCA_964462125.1 uncultured Pirellulaceae bacterium
GCCCGGCGACATTGCCATGTGTACGACGCGCGCATACATTCGCCCGGTGCACGTCGAGTACGCGGTCAGCAAAGGGATCCACGTTTTCATGGAGAAACCCTTTTCTCCGGATCCCGTGGGACTGCACCGGATGCTTCGTGCCGGCGAAATGGCAGAGGAGAACGGCGTGAAGATCGCGGCAGGTTTACAATGCCGGCACTCACCGGCGCGCGCAGCCCTGATTGAGAAGATACGCGGCGGCGAAATGGGGGATCTGTCGTACATTCGCGCCAATCGAATGGGCGGTCGACGGTGGATGGGGGACCAGGGTGAGAAGTCGAATGTCCTGACCGAGCAGTTGAAGTTTGGGAAAATCGGTTTGCTTTGGATCGGATCGGGGCACATGGTCGACAATTTGATTCACCAAATCGACGAATGCTGCTGGTTGATGGACGATTGGCCTGTCTCCTGTCATGGCATGGGCGGACGCGAGGTCGGCAGCACCGATCGCGGTCAGAACCTTGATACCTATTCGATGGAATTCACCTTCCCAAATGGAAAAAAAGCCTTTTGCGGATTCCGCCGCGCGCATCAAGGACACAACGAGTTTGCTACTTTCGTGCATGGCAATAAGAAAGCGGGTCAGTTCTCCGGGAACGTGCATAAGGCGACCGTGCACATGTTCAAGGATCACCGTATCGATGACGAGAATGTCGAGTCGTCGCCGACACCGGACGCTCTGAACCCGTGGGATTATGAGTGGATCAGTTTCATTAAGAGCATCCGAAACGACCGGCCGCATAACGAAGCAAAGCGTGCGGTGTACGCTGACTACGCATCGTTGATGGGACGTGCCGCAGCGCATCTGAACCGGATTGTGACGTGGGACGAAGTCGTGAACTCCGAGTTTCAGTTCTGTGACTATCTCGACGAAATGACGGTCGAAAGCGAGCCGCCCGTGTTGGCCGACGACGACGGTTACTTCCCAGCACCCGAGGCGGGGCAATGGAACGAGATCTGAACAGGAGGGAGAGGCCGGACGGCTCGCGCCGTGCCGTTACAAGGGGCCGGACGGCTTGCGCCGTGCCGTTACAAGAGGCCGGACGGCTTGCGCCGTGCC
>CAYWXT010000254.1:1199-8095 GCA_964462125.1 uncultured Pirellulaceae bacterium
GGCTTGCGCCGTGCCGTTACAAGAGGCCGGACGGCTTGCGCCGTGCCGTTACAAGGGGATGGCGTTGGGTGCTTGTGGAGGACGATCGATGAGATCTATCGTGCTGGCAGCGTTCCTGGCGTGCTCGAATGTCGCGTTCCATGCCGTGATTGCCGTCGCGTCTGAGCGATTCACAGAGCGGATCGCTCCCGTCCTGGAAGAATCTTGCTTGGACTGTCACCAGGGCGAGGGAGCCGAAGGTCAGCTCGATCTGGGGCGACTGAAGTGGAAGCCCAACGATCGTGCCAATCGTGATCGCTGGGTCCTGATTCACGATCGCGTCTCCCGCGGGCAAATGCCACCGGAGGATGCTGCGCCGCTGCCCTTGGGACAACGTGCTGAATTCGTGAAGGTTGTGGCGACCGAGCTTCATGACGCAGATCGAGCGGACGTGATCGCTCACGGCCGTGGACCGGTACGCCGTCTGACGCGAGATGAATATGAACAGAACTTGCGTGACCTGCTTCAGCTGCCGCACCTGGATATTCGTGATCGATTGCCGGCTGACCGAGAGAAAGATCGCTGCAACAAGGTGGCGGAGGTCTTGGATATCTCACGGATCCAGATGGAAGCGTATCTGGACGCCGCCGATGCCGCGCTCCGGGCAGCCGTCGCACCCGATGTCAAGCCGCGGCTCGCCGAGCATCACTCTCTGCCGGCCACTCGCATGTTCTTGAGGGCCACCGTGCACGCCGGTCGCGAGTCAGTGATGTACGCCAAGGATTCGCAGATGGTACCGCTCAGCAACAAGGCACTTGAGCAACTCCGCGAAGAGGATTCGCACGACCCGGAGATGGAATTGGCGATTTTCCGCTCCGCGTCGTGGCCCTACCATGGATACCCCGACACTTTTCTCGCCGAACAAGCGGGCGCCTATCGGATCCGTTTTTCGGCCCGCGCGGTGCGGCAAGTTCGTGACTTTCGCTTGCGCCCCGCCTGGCAGTCGGTTCCGATGACGTTCCGGGCGCGAAAACGGTCCGCTGCAGACGTCTCTGGCGATGTCCGCGCAACTGGCGGAATCATCGACGTGCAGCCACAGGTCGCCGAGTATGAAACCATGATACGCCTCAAAGAGAACGAAACGTTTGAGTACTCCTTGTTGGGGCTGCCGGTTCCGCGCCCGCTCAATGACGACGGGCCGTTGTACTACGATTTCCCTCCCATGCCCGAGGGCGGTCACCGCGGGATCGCGTTTCAATGGCTGGAAATCACCGGGCCGATCGACTCGGCAAGCTGGCCATCCCTGTCCCATCAAGTGCTGTTCGATGACCTGCCGATTCGCCCCCGCGACCCGAGTGACCAGCGCGCTTCCAACCTGGGCATTGAGATCGTATCCGACCAGCCGGAACAGGATGCGGTAGGGCTTCTCCGCCGGTTTATCCGTCGGGCCGAGCGGCACCCGACCTCCGAGGAAACCAGGAGCATTTATGAACGGCTGGTGCTCGCGGAGTTGCAGCGGGGGCAACCCTTGGCCGAAGCGTTGCTTACCGGTTACAGCGCTTTTCTCTGTTCGGGCGAATTCCTGTTTCTGCAAGAACCGATCCATTCGGATGAAAGGCAGCGTGATGTCCATCATGCGATCGCCTCGCGGCTGTCGCACTTTCTGACCAACACGCGTCCCGACCCTGCACTGATGGCACTTGCGGAGGATCAGAAACTCACCGATGCCGAGGTGCTCGCCGCTGAAACCGATCGGCTGGTCGATTCGGACCGCTTTGACCAGTTCATTAAGAACTTTTCCGACCACTGGTTGTCATTGAAAGACATTCGGCGCGACCAGCCCGACATTCGGTTGTACCCCGAGTATCGGTTCGATGACTACTTGATCGATTCGCTCCGCCGAGAAACGCGAACTTTCTTGCGAGCCCTGGTTCGAGAGAACCTGCCGATCACAGCACTGGTCAACACCGATTTCGTCTTCGCCAACGACCGATTGTCTCGGCATTATGACTTGCCTCGGCTTGCCGGTTCGCCGATGCGCAAGACTTCGATTTCTTCTTCGAGTCCTTACGGCGGGTTGTTGACACAAGGGGCGATCATGAAGGTTTCGGCCAACGGCACAGCCACGTCACCGGTGCTCCGCGGCGCCTGGATCATGGAACGAATCGTGGGGGACACCCCGCCGCCTCCGCCGGCCCCGGTGCCCGCGATCGAACCGGATCTGCGTGGTGCGACCACGATCCGGCAGCAGCTTTCACAACACACCCAAGACGCCAGTTGCGCCAATTGTCATGCAAAATTCGATCCCGTCGGCTTCGCCCTGGAAAACTTTGACGTGATGGGCGGTTGGCGAGACCGCTACCGAAGTCTGGAAAAAGGGGACGCGATCACCGGCATCGACCGAGCCGGCCACCGGTTCCAGTATTTCGTCGCCGACACGATCGATGCCAGCGGTAGGCTGCCCGGCGGGGGTGAATTTCACAGTATCCAGGAACTGAAGGCCATTTTGAAGTCGCAGCCGCGAAGACTGGCCCAGAACTGGCTCGAACGATTAACGCTTTACGCGACCGGAACGCCGGTGCGTTTTTCGGATCGAAAGGTGATCGAGTCGATCCTGGACGAATGCAGCCAAGACGGTTATCGCACGGCGGACCTCTTACGATGCTTGGTGCAAAGCAAGATATTTATGGGTGCAGGATGATTCCAAGGAATGTTTCGCGGCGTGAACTGTTGCGGGGTGCCGGTGTCGCCTTGTCGCTGCCGCTGTTAGATTGCATGAACCGCGATTCGGCGTCTGCGTCGGCCGCCCCACAGACGCCCCAGCGGATGTTGTTGATCTCGAACAACCTGGGGGTGTTGCCCGAACCGTTCTTCCCGCAGACAGCGGGCAAGGACTATGCCCTTTCGCCCTACCTGCGCCAACTCGAAGACTTTCGCAGTGACTTCACGGTCTTCAGCGGTCTTTCTCACCCGTCCTGTGAAGGTGGCCATTCGACGGAGAACTGTTTTTTGACCGGCGCGAAGCATCCGACGAGCAGCGGGTTTCGCAACACGATTTCCCTGGACCAGTACGCAGCGGACCATCTGGGCAAGTCCACGCGATTTGAAACTCTGAACCTGGGCGTCAATCTGGATACGGCGAACCGCAGCTTGTCGTGGACGCGCGACGGCGTGCTGTTACCAGCGGAGGACAGTCCGGCGCGACTGTTCCAGAGGATGTTTCTTCAGGGGGACCTTACCCAGGTCGCACAGCGATTGGAAAGACTGAAGCGGCGCGGCAGTATTTTGGATGCCGTGACCGAATCGACTCAGCGTTTCCGCCAAGGTCTCGGCCGGAACGACCGAACGAGACTCGATCAATATTTCGGCTCGATTCGCCAGCTTGAGCAACGGCTGCACCTCGCCGGCGAATGGGAACAACGACCGAAACCGGCAGCGGAGCGGGAGCCGCCGCGGGATGTCGTCGATCGCGCGCTGTTGTTCGACAAGTTTGAACAAATGCTGACGATGGCCACACTGGCGCTGCAGTCAGATTCGACGCGGATTGTCACACTGATGGTCGACGCTTATGCGACTCCCGTGTTCGAATTGGGCGACGATGATAGGAGCACCACCGGGTACCACCCGCTGAGCCATCACGGCATGCGTGCGGATTTGATTGCCCAACTGGAGAAAGCCGATCGTCGCCAGATGGAACTGCTGCACGACTTGATCTCGACGCTGGCCGATGACCAGGGCGAATCGGGACGTCTGCTTGACAGCACCATGGTGCTGTATGGCAGCAACATGGGAGACGCCAACACGCACGCCAACACGAACCTGCCGATCCTGCTTGCTGGCGGCGGATTCCGACACGGGCAGCACTTGTCGTTCGATCACGAGAAGAACGAACCGCTGTGCCGCTTGTTCGTCAGCATGCTTCAGCGTCTTGGGGTGCAAACCGATCGTTTCGCCAGCGGAGCGGGGACGCTCACCGGCTTGGAGCCCGTCTGATAAGCGGCGACGTTATTTTCCGGTCGCCGAGCGGGTGAACCAGTTCGGCGTCGATAAAGTGTTCTGGTGCAACACCAATCGTTGCGGTCGTCGTTTCAGGAGATCACCGACCACGCGGAGCGGATTCGCGCCGTGCGGCAGCACTTTCAGCTGGCTTCCTAGTCGCGCACTGCATCGTTGAGCATGAGCAAGGAAATGAATGCATCCGACTGGACAAGCTGGCCGACACGCTTCGTGAATCCGTCGGCATTGCCGGCATCCAGTAATCACTCCCTCGGCCCACCGACATCCACGCCGGACGCCAACGGGTCAAACGTCGCTTCCACAGGCCGGTGATCGCTCATTCGCTCATCGTCCGGGAAATCACCGGGCCGGACAATCACCTTCGTGTCCGACACCTTTTTGGAAAACGGGATAGGATAGGCGGCTTCGGGCGAGATGGCTTTCGTGGATGCAAAAGGGGCAGAGGTGGGCTGGGTGTCGAGACAGGGTCGCTGCTCAGGTGCAACGGAAAACAAAGTCGTGGCAGTCTTTTCCGATCCGATCTGTCGACCTCCGGCCTTTCCTTTTCGCCGGTGCGTGGGATTCTGCTGGAGAATGCCGCCACGTACAATGGATGACTATGACTCCAGAAGTCCGCCTGCAACGACTTGATGAAGCACGTGACCACGAAGATACGTGGATCGAGTGGTATCGGCTCACACCTCAGCAGCGCTGGGAAGAGTCGAAGAAAATTTGGCAGTTCTATCTCCAAGTCGGAGGGTCACTTGATCCCGAACCCGATAGTCAAAGTCCTTTCGACGCTGTCATGCCGCGAGGTCAAGCACCTGCTTATGGGCGGACAAGCGTGCGTGTTTTACGGCGCGGCGGAGTTTAGCCGAGACTGCGACATCGTGATTGTCTCCGACGCTACGAATCTGAGTCACTTGACAGCGGCTCTCGAAGATTTGGAAGCCGTTTGCATTGCGGTTCCGCCAGCCGATTGGTCGCATTTGGATCGCGGGCACGCCATTCACTTTCGTTGCAAGCACCCCGAGGCCGCGGACATTCGCCTCGATGTGATGACGAAGATGCGTGGTTGCGACGATTTTGATGCACTTTGGGAACGCCGGACGACGATTCAGGACGCGGAGGGTTTTGTTTACGAACTGCTCGGTATTGAAGACTTGGTGAAAGCCAAGAAAACGCAGCGCGACAAAGATTGGCCAGTGCTTCGCCGACTTGTCGACGCTCATTACGATCAGCACCGCGATGAACCGACGCCCGCCCGCGTCCGCTTTTGGCTACGCGAATCCCGAACGCCGGAGGTGTTAATCCGCATCGCTGCCGAATATCCGGACGTGTTAAAGGAACTGATTGCAGTTCGTCCGCTTCTGGTGGAAACGCTCGGTGCGAGTCGCTCTGCACTTTTACAGGAACTCGAAAAGGAGCGATTGGCTGAAGTGGAAGCCGACAAGGAATACTGGCGACCACTGATCAAAGAAATTGAAGCCATGCGCTTCGCGAAGCGTAAGGGTGACTCATAATCGATGCTCGTCAAAAGTAAGAGTCAACCGTCCCCTTCCTGGTAAGCCTGAACACGGAAAAAGGTGTCCGACACGAATGGCGTTGTTCACGGCGTTTTGCGGTGTTTGATCCCGCGGCGGCCTTACCTGGCGGCGGGGCCGCCAGGATAGTTCCAGGGAAGCCACGCCGATGGGGCAGCCTTGACCTGGTCCGCGTTATCCTGCAGCGCCGTCAGATAAGCGAACGGTTCGAACCTCGCCAGCCGGCAATGTGTGAGTCAGGCTCATGTAGATGTCGCCCACCGACGCCCCTCGCTGTGTTTTGTAAAACATCGAGTTCTTTCCGTAGCGGATCGCCATCTTGATCGCTCGTTCGGCGATGTTGTTGTCCAGCAGCGCTTCCATTTGCTCGATGTCCAGTTCCATCACCGTCGGAGACCAGGATCTTGACGGCTGTCCCTTTGCGATTGCGGAACACGAACGCGCACCCGGTCATCGGGTCTTGCTCCAGTTGCTTACGTCAGATGGCGGCCAAGCCGTCGATCCCTTTGCGGAAGTCGACCGGCTCGGTGGTATCGGCCCCGTGCTTGGAGGCGGTATCGGCGGCGAGTGTCCACAATTCGCTGGGCAAGCGCCCTCGGCGGCCGGAGCGTCGCCACTGATCGAATCGCCGTTTGGCCCGCGCCAGATCGCCAGCGCCGCGGCCGCGGGAATGCATGGTCATCGGTCCTCCTCCACAATGAGCGCAGAATGGACCAGCAATCTACCCCGCCCGCCCCGTAGGCTTGATGCATGCTTACCGAAAGGACGCCGTTATTTTCCGGTCGCCCTTTCGGATGAAATGTGGCCCGTAGTTGCCTTGGGGGGCACGAGGCGTCACGATGGGTGCCTGGACATCTGTGACGCGATTGCGGGATGGGGACAGAATGCTCGCTCGATTGAAGACGTTTACGTTGCTGGGGATCGAGGCGATGCCGGTCGATGTCGAGGTCGACATCTCCCCGGCCGCGATGCCGAAGACGATTCTGGTCGGACTGCCTGACGCGGCGGTCAAAGAGAGCACGCATCGGGTTGAGCGGGCGGTGGTCAACAGCGGCTTCATCCGGCCTCAAGATCGCGTGGTGATCAATCTGGCCCCAGGGGATCTCCCGAAACAGGCTCCGTCATTCGACCTGCCGGTGGCGTTGGGGGTGTTGGCTGGCAGCGGCCAGCTGATCCCTGACCGGCTGGAGCAGTACGCCGTGGTTGGGGAGCTCGCGCTGGAAGGGATCACACGTCCGATCAAGGGAGCGCTGTCGATCGCGATCGAGGCGGCGAAGAACGAAGCGCTGCGGGGATTGGTGGTGCCGACGGAGAACGCTCGGGAGGCGGCCGTGGTCGAGGGGCTGGAGGTGATTTCGGTCGATAGTTTGGCGCAGG
>CAYWXT010000255.1:0-144 GCA_964462125.1 uncultured Pirellulaceae bacterium
GGCCGAGCAGGTTCAGCGTATTCGGATCACCCTTGCCACCAAAATACTTGTCCAGAACTTGCTCGAAAACCGAACCAGCGAGCGGAAAAAGGGGTCAGGACCCTTTTCTGCCCTATCCGCCTGTCGAACCCCCGCGTTTTCAGG
>CAYWXT010000255.1:244-8078 GCA_964462125.1 uncultured Pirellulaceae bacterium
GGCCGAGCAGGTTCAGCGTATTCGGATCACCCTTGCCACCAAAATACTTGTCCAGGGGTCAGGACCCTTTTCTGCCCTATCCGCCTGTCGAACCCCCGCGTTTTCAGGTCATGCTCGTGCGGAAGGGATCACCACGAAGGACACGAAGAACCACGAAGGTCTGCGACGCTCCGCTCCCTGTTCTTCGTGCCGCTTCGTGCTCTTCGTGGTCCAAACCCGCCACCGAGCACTGGACGCTCCCAGGAGTCGAACAAAGCACTGACCCCTCTTCCCCTTTTTCCCTATGCCGAATCCGAGTGGCCGAGCAGGTTCAGCGTATTCGGATCACCCTTGCCACCAAAATACTTGTCCAGAACTTGCTCGAAAACCGAACCAGCGGGCGACACGGACGCAAATAGAGTCGCACAGGATCGGAGCTTCATGTCATCCGGGGAACCGAAGATTTCAGGCTGGAAAAAGAGTCCTGACCCCTTTTTTGCAGCCGGCGACCGAGCAGCAGCGCCGCGATCACGCCATAGATCGCGATCCCCGCTGGTTCCGGCACCGGCCGGTTGCTGACCTCCTCCCCCAAGACCACGGTCCGCTCACCAGGGGCAAAGGTGGGTGTGAGGAATTCGAACTCGCTGTCTGAATTCAGCCCGATCGTGGTGTCGGTCGACGATGGCGGGTCCCCCCCAGGGCCACCGCCGGTGAGGTCGATCGTGAACTGCTGACCGTCCGATAAGCCGGCCAAACCGTAGTTGAAGACCAGCGTACCGATCAGCATGTCATCGGTCGCGGGTGGTAACACGTCGAGATCTGGGATACCCATATGTTCCTCCAGACCCAACACGGCGCCGCTTCCGAAGGCTTCCACGGGGGGGAACCAATCATTGATCGCCGAGTCCGGTGCTGGGATGAACTGGAACGCCGAGAAAACCGTCGAGTCTTCCGCGAGGGCGGCGCCGTCAATCGAACTGCTTTCGACGTTGATTCCCACGAAGCTGATGGAACGATCACGCAACTCGCTACCGAAGTGCAGCCACAGCTCGAAATTTGCCGTCCCGCTACTCTCATCCACCGTCGACTCGCCCAGTTCCAGGATCACCTCGTCCGCGTCGGGACTGAGGATGACCCCAGCTTCCAACGTCGACGCTGCGGCGAATGCGAAGAGAAAAAGCACACATCGAGTGCGAGTAAACATCGGCTGGGCCCCTCTGATGAGTCGTGAGAAATGGAGTGCGATGGCCTTCTCAGGCCGTCGAGTTTGTGGTGCTGCCATCGGTGAGCGGAACATGCGGAGGTCGACCGCCAGGGAAGGCGAACGTACACATACGCACACGAGTAAACGCTACCGCATCACCTTGGTGATCCGGTAATATCACCCCCGATGGTGGAGAGCGTATCCGGGTTGCCACCGCTGAACAACCCGGGAGGGGTAAGAAGCTTTGCCGGAAAACGTGGATGAAGCGATCTGGCCCCTGAGCCGCTAACGACTCAGGTGTTTGGCACGTTCTCAGAGATCGCCGCCCAGGTAATCGGTACGGCGGAGGAGCTCGCTTTGCCGTCGCGGTTCGAACCCGAAGCGGATCTGGTCGACGTCGATCGGGTAGTTTCCGTCGGTGAAGTCGTGGAGAAAAACGGCGGTGTTGAGCATCTCCAGAGCTTCGACTTCGCTCTCGGCTCGGCTGATCGACTCGTACAGCAGCGGCCGCGGGTCGGTCTCGGCGTCGGTGTCACGTCCGAGGATTGCCAGAAATTCAGCGACGCGGGCGGCGACCAGCGGCTGCGGGTCCTCCGACAGACGCTCCACCGCCGGTCGAATCGGTTCGGCCTGCTCGCCGAAACAGCTGCAGGCGATCACGGCCCAGTATCGCACCCAAGGATCGTCGTCCTGCAGCGCCTGCTGCAGAGGTTCGGCGGCCTGTTCAAACGGCAGCAAGGCAAGATTGGCGGTATCGATGAGATTGGCGATTCGTTCGGCTTGGCTCTCGCCAAAGCCGACCGGATCGTCCATCGCCTGTTCCACCAAGACCGCTTCGGGAAGGAAACTGAGGTCGGGCCAGTTCTTCAATCGCTCGTGAAGGCGTTTCCTCATGTCGGCCAACCGCTGGGCATGCTCTGGATCTCCCGCCAAGTTCCGCGTCTCGTGCGGATCGGCCTCCAGGTCGTACAAGGCTTCGACCGGTTTGGGTTGAAAGAACTGGCTTTGAATTTCGTTCAGCTCCCCCGCCTGGTACAGCTCTCGCCACTGAGCAAAAGCGAGCATCCGGTAGCGATAATTGTTTTGCAGTCCATCGGGGAGAAACGCTTCGAAGTTGCGGGCGTACTTCCACTGACCTTTTCGCAGTGTCCGCACCAAGTCGTACTTTTCGTCGAATCGGTCCGCGAATCCGACCGTTTCATCGCGCGCGTCGACCTCCGCCGCCTCGATTTCCGGCCCCAGGAACGGGCGTCCGTCGATCTCTTGCGGGACTGGGACTCCCGCCAACTGCAACACTGTCGCACCAAAATCGGTGAATTCGACGAAGCCGTCGCTGCGGCTTCCCAGCGGCCGGTCGACCAGGTGTTGGAACTTTGCCGGGACGTGAACGACCAGCGGCACGTGCAGTCCGGCCTCGTTGGTGTAGCCTTTGGACCCAGGGAGCACACCGCCGTGGTCGCCGAAATAGAAGATGAACGTTTCATCGAACTTTCCCGCCTCCTGAAGATCCTGGACCGTCTCGCCGACGAGCCGGTCGATGATCGTCATTCGATCGTGATAGCGGGCGCGGGTATAGCGAAACGTCGTCGTGTCGGGATAGTAGGGCTGCAGGCGGACCTCGGCCGGATCGGTCTCGGTCGGTTCTCGCATCGCCTCGGCGTCGAAGTGCAGTCGGCTCTCGTGCGAGTCGGTATGCGTTTGAACGTGGAAGAAGGGAGTGTCGGGCGCCGGACGGTTTTTCCAGCTCGCCATCCCGCTCGACTCGTCCCATGGATCGGGTGACTTGACCGCGTTGTAATCCTCCTTGCGGTTGTTTGTCGTATAGTAGCCTGCCTCGCGCAAGTAGGCCGGGAACATTTTCAACCCGCCGGAGAGCGTGGCCAGTTTGTTCCGCCGATGGAATTGAGTCCCGATGCGAGGTGCGTAACAGGCTGTAATGAGGGTGGTTCGAGCGACCGAGCAGACTGGGGAATTCGAGAACGCGCGGTCAAAGGTGATCCCGCCGTCGGCGAGTGCCTCGATGTTGGGAGCCGGGGCGCCATCGGGATCAAAGTGACGTAGATAATGTTTCGAATTATCCTCCGACATGATCCAAACGATGTTCGGACGCTCGGTCGCGCCGGAACGCTGAGCCGACGCGACAGAGTCAGCACTGACCAGGGCCAGGGCAGCGATGCTCCCCAGCATCAGGCGTCGAGTCAGGCCGGGACGCTGGGAGTAAACAGATCGATCGGGCATAACAGGTGGAACCAACAGAGAGAGTCGGACCGTTCAGGTGAGTCGAACCGGTCAAACGGGAGGGGGATCGTGATGATGAAACGCTTCGATTGTAAACCGGCTCGCACCACCGTGCGCATCACCCTCTGGGCCAGCTTGGCGACAGGGTTGATGTTGGCCCACGCGCCGCCGCCGACGCCGTTGCTCGGGACGGAACCAGAGGAGGCTCCACCCCTTTCGCTGGAAACGCTCTACCACCCCAAGGAAAAGTTCTCCTACGACGGGAAGGCTCCCCAGACCCATTGGGTCGGGGGCGAGCAAAACGAGTTGATCGTCCGTCGCGAGGAGAGTTGGATGGTGGTTGACCTGCAGACGGGAGAAGAAGCGGCTTGGCCGGTCGTCGACGATTTGGAAAGCCAACTCTTGGCGTTGGATGGGGTGAAACCGGAGCAGGCCCGCTCGGGAGCAATGCAGGTCGCCGGTGAGATGGATAGCCCGCACGCAACGACGCTGGTACGTCTCGGCGAAGCGTTGGCGGTCGTTGCTCCCGATTCCCCCGCCCGCTGGCTAACCCGCGACGGGTCGCAATGGGACAACGCGACGCTTGACCCGGCGGACCGACGGGTGGCCTACACGACCGACGGTGACTTGTTCGTGCGCGACGTGGCGAGTGGACGTTCACTGCGGCTGACCAACGATGGTTCGGAGACGCGACTCAACGGTATCCTCGACTGGATGTACCAGGAGGAGATCTTCGGACGGGGAAACTACCGCGGGTTTTGGTTCAGCCACGACGGTCAATGGTTGGCGATGCTGCGGATCGACATCAGTCAGATCGAGCCGTATGTCCTGGCGAAGGCGGCGTCGGAGCGGGGAACCGGACTGGTCCGCCGCTACTCCAAACCGGGCGACCCGATTCCGCACGCCGAGTTGTTCGTGTGGGATCTTCGCCAGGCCGACCAGGGCCAGATCCCGCCGCCGCGCCGCATCGAGCGTTCCACGCAACAGCGGGAGCGGATCATCACCGGCGTCTGGTGGTCCTCCGATCGACAACGACTGCTGTACAGCATCAGCGATCGGGTGCAGAGCTGGCGCGAGCTTCGGAGCGTCGATGCAGACGCGTTGGTCGCAGGGAGTGGCGAAGGCGGGGGCCAGAGCACGCGATTGCTGCGGGAGGAGAGTCCCGCCTGGGTCGAGCCGCCCGCCGCGCCCGCCTTCCTCGACGACGGCAGCATCGTCTGGCGGAGCGAGTTGCCGAGCGGATACAACCGACTCTATCGGATCCGCGAGGATGGCGGCGTCACCACGCCGCTCTCCCCCGAAGGCTTCAACGTCGAGAAGTTCTTCGTCGCCGACGATAGCTCGTTCGCCCTGGTGACCGGCAACGCGGAAGGGGGCAACGTCGAACGGCACCTGTACCGCCTCGAGTTGGGAACTGAGACCGGTGGAGCAGATCCTGATCGAATGGGCACACTCAAACGTTTGACGAACAAGTCCGGCTGGAACCAAGCCGAGTTCAGCCCCGCCGGTCACGCCGCGGTGATCCGCCACTCAACCCCCATCCGTCCCCCCAGTGTCGCGGTGATCGCGACGGCACCTGGGGAACGTCCGTCGGCGCCGGCGACAGGAAACGAATCCGACTCCGGAACCCGGTCCTCAGCAATAAACTCAGCTTCTGAGGCGGTTCGCGCCGACGGTATCGAGCTGGAAGCTTCCAAACTGGCGGTGCCCGGCGGAATGATCGAGCCGCAATTGTTCCAGATCGAGACCGACGACGGTGTCCGCCTTCCCGCGATGCTGATCCGTCCCCCCAACGCGGCGGAGGAAGAGGGGAAAGAAGGCGAAAGAATTCCGGTCGTGATCGAAGTCTACGGGGGTCCGAGGGCGCCGATCGCGACCGCGCAGTGGCGCGGCACCCGCAGCCTCTATCGGGAATGGCTGGCCCGTCACGGGATCGCGACGCTGTTGGTCGACAACCGTTCCAGCGGTGGGCGGGGCCTGGCCGAGACGTGGACGATCCAGCACCGAGTCGGCGAAGTCGAACTGGACGATCTGCTCGCCGCCGTCGAGTGGCTGAAGTCCCAGCGGTGGGTCGACTCGCAGAAGCTGGCGATTCGCGGATGGAGTTTCGGCGGCTTCATGACCTTGATGGCGATGACCCAGAGCGGTGACTTTGCCGCCGGGATCGCCGGCGGGTCGGTCGCCGATTGGCGCGAGTACGACTCGTTCTACACCGAACGCTACATGGGGTTGCCGGCGGACAACCGGGAGGGCTACCGGAACACCGCGCCGGTCAACGCCGCGGCGGACCTGAATGGCCGATTGCTGTTGATCCATGGCGAGATGGATGACAACGTCCACCCCGCGAACACCCTGCGGATGGCCCAGGCCCTGCAGTCGGCGGGAAAATTGTTCGACCTGATGATCTACCCGGGGGCGGCACACGGAATTCACGATCCGCAACAGGTTTGGCACTTGGCCCGCACGACCGATCGATTTCTGCGAGAGCACTTGGGCGTCCAGCCATGAGCTGCCGGATCGGGGGAGATGTTCCCAACGGCTCGACGAAAAACGGGGGCGGAAGGGCTGTGCGCCGCCTGGGGGCACCGCTAGACTACGCGGCTTGATCCAGCTAAACCGTTCGGAGAATACTACTGTCATGTACGCCATCATCGTGGACGGGGGACGGCAATATCGCGTTCAGCCCGGCATGGAAGTCGACGTCGACTATCGTGAGATCCCGCAAGGGGAGAGCATTCAGTTTGAAAAGGTGCTGGCGGTCGGGGGCGATTACGGCATGAAGCTCGGGGCGCCCACCTTGCAGGGAGCGACAGTGACCGCTTCGGTGCTCGGCCCCAAGCAGGAAAAAAAGATTTACGTCCAGAAGTTTCGGCGGCGGAAGCACAGCCGTACCCGCACGGGGCATCGCCAGCTGATGACCCGGGTTCGGATCGAAGAGATCGCGGGCGTTTAGAACAGCAAGTTCTGATGGAGAACCCCTGTGGTGGCCTTCCAAGGCCGTTGCATCTCCCCGCGCGCCGATCATCCCCAATCCCCGTTTTTGCAGGGGGGCGCATGCAGATCCGCCGGGGCTTGCGAGAGCCGAGATGCCGTCGACGCAGCTAGACGACTTTCATCTCGGCCCTGCGCTCGGGGTCGGAACGGTCGGCACCATCTATGCCGCGACCCGCAAGACGCCCACCGGCGACCCGGCGCTCGATCGGGTGGCGGTCAAGATCCTCCATCCGGCAATCAGTGGTGATCGGCTGATCCGCGCTCGGTTCCGCCGCGAGATGACCATCATGCAGCGTCTGCGGCACCCCAACATCATCGCCTACCACGGCGGCGGGGAGGACGACGGCCAGCTCTACTACATCATGGAGCTGGTCGACGGGGGGACAGTCAAGGATTTATTGGAAGCGAACGGACCGTTGTCGTGGCCGGTGGTTGTCGACCTTGCACGACAGGTCTGTTCGGCGTTGCAATGCGCCCACAACCACGGTGTAATCCATCGCGATCTCAAACCGGGGAATCTGTTCCTCACCCGGGATGCGCATGTCAAGTTGGGGGATTTTGGCATCGCGAGGGACCTGCACAACAGCGATCTGACAGCCGAGGGTCTGACGGTGGGGACGCATGCCTACATGGCGCCGGAGCAGATCACCGGGGAGCGGGGCATCACTGGCAAGGCTGACCTGTACGCCTTGGGGTGTTGTCTGTTTGAGCTGCTCTCGGGCCGCAAGCCGTTCGTTGGCGACAATTTCGCGCAGCTGTTCGACCAGCACTTGCGGGCGACTCCGCCGAGCGTCCTTGCCTTTGCTGGAGATTGCCCGCCGGAACTCGATGAAATCATCACGCAGCTACTGGTGAAGCGTCCGGAGGAGCGTCCCTTCAACGCCCGTCAAGTTCAAGGCGTGATGCTGCAGCTGGGGGAGACGTACGGTTTGGCCGGCGGTGTGGAGGATGGAAAGTCGGCCAATGACGTTGGGGCCGCTCACGTGACCGCAGTCGGCCGGCGGATCCTGGAGCGGCAGATTCGTGGTCGTATGGGGGGCGTGGAACGCACCGAGATCGGCTGGGGGCGGATCGCGATGATCGTGGCGGTGATCGGCGGGGTCATCGCGGCCGCGACGATCTTTCGACAACCGTGAATTCTTTCGACCCCGATGAATATTGAACAGGAGCCTTCTCCGGCCGGTCGGGTCCCCCCGCGATTTTGCAGAAGAGTGATCGGGTCTAGATCAGACAGAAGAGTCTCGCATGTTCGCTGAGGGGGCTTCCCCCCCTTTTCCCCGCAGCCAGACCGATCAGGCGGTGCCAACGCCAGCGATCGCGGTTATCCTGCGGGGACCGAAAGGTCGGCTCCCGTGGCGGAGCCGCCGCTTTTTGACCCGCATTTCGCCCGCGAAGCTGGCGGTGCGGACCATTCTCGCC
>CAYWXT010000256.1:0-8037 GCA_964462125.1 uncultured Pirellulaceae bacterium
GCCAGATTGGTTTGTTCTTCGAGGTCAGCGTCCAGGTTGTACAGTTCCAATGACCCGTCTTCGAAGTACTCGATCAATTTCCAATCCCCGTGGCGTATCGCGCTCGCCGGCGTGCTGTGGTGATAGTGCGGCAGGTGCCAATGGAGCGTGTCACGATCGAGGTCCGCCGACGGCTCACGAAGCAGTGAAGCCAGAGTCACCCCATCGACCGGCTGATCCTCCGGCGCTGGCACTCCAGCCAATTCTTGCAGCGTCGGGTAGACGTCCATCGTGATCGCCGGTGTCTCGCAAACCGTGTTCTCGGGAATTTGGCCTGGCCAGCGGGCGATCGCCGGGACGCGAATTCCACCCTCGTACAATTGCCCCTTCTCACCCCGCAGCGGCTGGTTGGAGGTAACGACGTCGCCGTTTTGTTTATGTTCCAGCCCACCGTTGTCGGAGATAAACCAAATCAGTGTCTGGTCGGCGATCCCGGCGCGATCGACCGCGTCGGCGATCCGCCCCACACTTTGATCCAATTCCTCCATCAATCCGGCGTAGGCAGGCAAGCTCGGATAGCCGGGCATTGGCTCTTTGGCCTCGTACTTGGCCAGCAGTTCCGGGGTGGTCGACAGCGGGATGTGGACGGCGAAATGCGAAACCTGCAGGAGGAACGGTTGATCGCGATTGGTTTCGATGAAGTCCACCGCTTTCTCGGTCAGGAACTCGGCCGTCCGTCGCGGTTTGTCGTCGCCGGTCACCGCCGGTGGCAGGACATTGCGTGTGCACTCGAGCACCGTTTCCCAACCTTGGTCCTCGGGGCCATGACCTTCGCCGCCCAAATGCCACTTGCCGAAATAGCCGGTTGCATAATCCGCGGCTTGCATTCGTTCGGCGAACGTCTCGACCTCCAGCGGCAGGTGGCGCGGCACGACGGGGTCGATCAGCCGGGCGAATGGTCGATTGTGTCCGGGAATGTGTTGGGTGATCCCGAATCGAGCCTGGTCCTGGCCCGACTGCATGTTGGCGCGGGTTGGTGAGCAGACCGGGCCGGCATAGAACTGGTCGAACCGCACCCCTTCGCGCGCCAGCTGATCGATCCGGGGTGTTTCGTTGAAGGTGTTGCCATAACAACCCGCGTCGGCCCACCCGAGATCATCGGCCAAGATGATGATCACGTTCGGCGGCGCTGCGCGAAGGCTTGATGCAGCGAGCGGAGTCAGCAGGCACAGCAGCAGTAGGTTCAACGGGAATCGCATCATGAGTGTCGTGTCTCTATCGGGCGTACTGTGGTCGCGCGGACAATCGGTTCCGTCGGAACAGTCGTCGAGCGTGTTCGCGGTCAGGAGTCTAGTATAGCGTTTCCCGTCCGAAGGCGATTCGGTCACTCCACTTTGGTGAGCCGCCGATACTCAAACCGGTGATCAGGCGTGAACAGCCGCGAATAGGTCAGCAGAACGGCGCTCACGGTCCCGATGGCGGTTCCGGAAGCGATCAGGAACATGATCACAATCTGGTACTTCACCGCCTCGATCGGCGGCGTGCCTGATAGCATTTGGCCGGTCATCATTCCTGGCAAGCTAACGATCCCGACGACCAACATCGAATTGATGATCGGCATCATCCCCATGCGAATGGCGTTGCGAAGGAGCGGCAGGGCGGCTTCCCAGCGGGTCCCTCCCAGGGCCAGGATCGATTCCACCTCCGATCGACGTCCTGCCAGCGATTCGGTGAACGAATTGAGTCCGACGGTGATCCCGTTGAGCGTGTTTCCGAGGATCATTCCCAGCAGTGGAATCGCGTATTGCGGGCGGTACCAAGGGGCGTCACTCCGCAACACAAGCAGCAATGCGAATGCGGTCACCAGCCAGGCGCTGCCCCACACCGACACGATCGTGTTGAACCACAGCCCCCGGTAGCGGCGATCGTTCCTGCCAGCGGCGGTGATCCCGGCGACCAGCGTCATCGCCGCGGCGACCAGCAGCACCCCCTCCCAGCGATCGAGCCGAAAGACCGACTCCAAAATCAAGCCCACCAGCAGCAACTGGACGATCGTACGGAAGCTGGCCCACAGCAGCGAGCGTTCCAGTCGCAAACCCAGCCACAATGAAATCGCGCCATTGACCAAAATCAACGACGCCGCCAACGCGACCTGGCCGTAGGTCAGTTGCAGTAGCTCTCCCATTGAGACGGGCTCCTCTGGGCTCTCTGTAGCACCGGGTCTTAAGTCAAACCGCCGTCACGGATCACAATCCGCCGGTTACCCATCCGCTCGGCCTGTCTCCCGTCGTGCGTCACCCAAACCATCGCGCGAGACTGGGACGATTCCTCCAGCCAGCACTCAACCAGTTGCTCCACTTGCTGTGTTGAATCTGCATCGAGCGCCGCGGTCGGCTCGTCCAACAACAACACCTGGGGGTGAAGTTCGATCGCGCGCAGCAGCGCCACGATCTGTGACTCACCTCCGGAAAGATCCCGACAGGACTGCGCTAAGAACGACGCATCGCGATGCAGGGATTGCAGTTGGTTTTCGACAAACTCGCGATCAAAGCTGCGGTCGCGGTGAGCTTTCAGAGTGAACGGCCGCTGCAGTTCTGCGAGCACCGATTCTTCGCCGAAGGCGGGTCGTTGGTGCAGGTACATGACCTTCGAGCGGTACAGAGGGATGTCCTGCGCCGCGACGTCGTGGCCGTGGTAATACAGCTGCCCTTCATCCACGGCGTCGAGCATCGCCAACGCGCGAAGCAACAGGGTCTTGCCGCTGCCGGTCGAGCCGACCACGGCAATCCGGTCACCACTGGCGATAGTCAAAGAAACGTCATTGAGCAACGTTTTGCCATCGACGACGCGCCGCAAGTTCTCGGCACGAACGATTTCCGTACTTTGGTCTCGCCGACCGTCGCTCATGAAGTTCCCGTCCAGCTCCGTAAATGTCGCACAGGCAGCTTGCCTGTTATTTTTACAGGCTGGCAGCCTGTGCTACGGGTCTTGCAACGCCGCGACGGAAGCGATCCGCACGGCCAAGTCACGGATGTGATAATCCGACGCGACAAACTCGTCGGTCAGCTCATCCAGGAGCCCGGCGCGGTAACCGCGAATCGGCTGTTTGGTCAGAAACTCGAACATTCGTTCGATGAAGTTCCGCGTCGTCTCGTCGTGCTCGGCCAAAGCTTCGGCCAGCTCTCGCGCGTCGGAAAACTCGATGGTCTCTCCGCGAGTCGGTTGGTAGGCGCCGCCGGCGTCCACCGGCCCGGCGTTTTCCTTTTTCCGATACCGGCCGACCGCGTCATAGTGCTCCAGTGCAAAGCCCAGCGAATTGATGGTGCGATGGCAATTCTGGCAACTGTCGGGCTTGGTCTGCTCCTCGACACGTTGCCTGGTCGTCATATCGGGCAGCAACGACGCGTCGACCAATTCAATCGCATCGGGCGGGCTTTTGAGCGTTCGGCCCAGGATGCCACGGGCGAGGAACACGCCGCGGTGAATCGGTGAACTGGCGGACCGGTGAGCCAAACTGGCCATCAGGAACGGATGCGTCACAACGCCGCTTCGCGGCTCGTTCTCGAATTGCACGGGTTGAAAACCGTCCTTCTCCGGTGGATCCACGCCGAAGAATTCCGCCAAGGGCTCGTTGACCCAAATGGTGTCGCTGCAGAGCAGTTGGCGGAAGTCGGATGCCTCGTCCCACACCGTCGCTTCGACAAACCGATCCAGGGAGCGGTGAAGGTCGACGACCAATCGCGGGGTGAATTCGGGGTAGGCGTCGGCGTCCTTCGACAGATCGTATGACCGGTCGATCTGAAGCCAGTGTTGAACGAAGGCTCGCAGCTTAGCTCGGGATCGCGGATCGTCGAGCAGCCGCCGGCCTTGCGCGATGACCTGTTCCGAGGTTGCGAGTTCGCCTTCGCGGGCGGCATCGAGCAGCGCCGGGTCGGGAGGCCCGTCCCCGAGGGCGTATGACAGGCGACTGGCGACAGCAAGGTCACGCTCAAGGCCAACGGTGGGGTACAAGAACTGCGGTGACTTGAGCGCCAAAACGATCACCCGTTTGACCGCTCGTTCCGGCAACTCTTCCGCGGCGAAGTGTCGGTCGACATAGCGATCTTGCTGCTCGTCATCGAGTGGTCGGCGGAATGCTCGTTGGACGAATGTGCGGCAAAACGACGTTGCCTTCTCACGGCGCTCGTCCTTGGAGTCGTCCTTGCCGATCCCGGCGAGGGAGTCCAGGTCGCGGAGCACGGCATTGGCGGTTTCGATCGCGCCGTGGGTCGTCGCTTCGGCCCACTCCTTCGTCACCCGCGTACCGCGCTCGTAACCGATACTGCGGTCGTCGGGAGGAAAGGTTGTCTCAGCGACGAACAGCTTGGGAAACTTGCCGCGGCTGAGGTGATATTGCGGGATGGGTTCGACCACACCGCCGGGCGGTTCCCACTGCAAGCTGACGGCGGCGGAGGGATCTTTGCGTTTATGAAAGTCGAGTCGAATGGGATAAGTGCGACCGCCGAGTAAGAACACCGATTCAACGTGTTCGGTTTTGTCCCCGGATCGGACCCAGCCATCGATCAGTGCCTCCTCGGGATCATTGACCCACAGCCGGACGCCATTTTCGGCGTACAATCGCAACTTGTAGGTCCCGGTTTTTTCGACGAACAGGCCGCCTTGCCAGCGGATCGAGAACTCTTCCTCGTCGTCAAAGTCCTCGTTGGACTCGGGAACGTCTTCGCCGAAGTCGAAATCGATGACCGGATCGGTGCGTTCGATGACTTCTTTTTTGAAGTTGCGTTTCTGGAAGTAGCGAGCTTGTAGCCCAACGCCTTGTTTCTCCAGCTCGGGCGGGGACCGGAAGGACTGCACCAGATCGGTGACGGAATTGCGGTACTGTGGAACGGTCAGCCGGGACAGTTCGGTCCGCGCCGCCTGCCGCCGCTGTTTGGCCGCTTCGCTGTAGAAGCGGTCATGAACGAAGGCGGCCACATCGCGGGCGTCGTCGCCGACACAGGCGTCTGGATCCTCCTCCGGCATCGTCAGCTCGATCAGCTCCTGCAGGTGGCTGACGGGATGGTCTCCCTGCAGCGGCTCGGGATAGTAGTCCTCGACACCTTGACCCTGATCACCGTGACAGCGTTCACACTGCTGAGCGAACAATTGCTTTCCGCGTTCGACGTCTGCAGCGGCCGGTTCTTCATCGGCGCGCGACGAAAGGGGGCAGCTCAGCAGAGACACCAGGATCACGATCGCGGCGCGACCGCGAAGCGAACCGACTCGGTCGCACAGGGCAAGCATTGATTCAGCTGAGTCCGGTGAGCGGGCCGTCACCACAGAAGTTCGGGTCGCCGAATTCACTGATCTCATGTCCGAAACCGTGGGCCAAGGAGAGCCAGAGCTGGTTGTGATGGACCTTCTTGTACTGCAGGCTGCGTCCCATTTTGAAGCCGAGCCCGCCACCGACCATCACGAAGGGAATGTTGTTGCGGGTGTGGTTATTTCCCTTGCCGAGCTCGTTGGTCCAAACGATCAGCGTGTTATCGAGCAGGCTTCCTTCGCCGTCCGGTTCGGGCGTTTCGGACAATCGCTGGGCCAGATACGCCAGCTGTTCGCAGTACCAATGGTTGATCCGCGTCAACTGTTCCTGCACCTCTTCGTCATCGTCCGGCTCGTGTGACAGAGTGTGGTGCGATTCGTCGATCCCGATCCACTTCAGCTTTTCGCCACTCGTGGCCCGGGAGAACTGCAATGTGGCGACACGGTTGAAGTCGGCGGCAAAGCCATGCACCATCAGATCGATCTGCATCTGGCTGATGCGAGGGATGTCGTCGGCCCGGACACCTGGTTCGAGTTCGGGTCGTTCCACCCCGATCGCGCCATCGGAATGAGCTTGGCGAAGTTCCTTTTCCATTTCTCGGACGAACGTCGCGTGGTCCTCGAGAATTCGTCGGTCACGGGCATCGACCCGCGAGCGGATCGACTTCAGGTCATGCTTCACGTCATCGAGTAAGCTGCCGACCAACTTGCGGTCTTCGACCTGGCCATAGAACTTCCGCAGCATTTGATAGGGATCATTGATCGGCGTCGCGGGCCGATTCGCGGCATGATAGGACATCCGCGTCCAGACATTGGCTTTGTCAGGAACCATCACGCCGAAGGGAAGCGAACCGAAGCGGGTTTGGGTTTCCGGCTGGGACTGCAGGAAGCTCGCGATTTCCTGGTCGATCGAGATCCCACTGGCCCAGCCGGCGGACGGTCCGCTGCCGCCTTGTAGATTCCCTGGCATCAGTTCGCACCCGGTCAACAGTCCGCCGATGCCGACCATGTGTGCGCTGCCGGCGCCTCGAACCTTATTGCAGATTCCCTTGGCGACCAGCGTCTGCTCGCGGAATGGTTCGAGCGGCTTGAGGCTTTCCTTGAACGACGCCAGTTCGCCTTCCTCCTCGGGCCAGAAATTCCAGGGGACAACACCGTTGGGGCTGAACATGATCACCAAGCGTTGCTTTTTCCGTTTGCCGCCCGACTCCGCGGCCCCGAGACTCGCGAGATTCCCGACGAAAGGAAGGGCAGCGGCGGAAACACCGAGGCCGCGCAGCAAGTGACGGCGATCGAGGGAGGACGACATCGTTGAATTCCTCTAAGTTGGGGAGGAAAGGAGGCCTGCGGCGTGACGTGCAGCCTCCGAGTGTCGGGCGGGAATGGATTGGCGGGTGAGCCTGCGACCAAGCTTCGGTGGGACCGTTAACGATAGTGGTTCCGACGGTCTGGGTCAAACCAAGGATCGGCGGGGAAAAAGGTGTCCGGTACCTTTTCCGAGGGACTCGTCCTCCGGGTGCATTGCACAAAAGGTACCGGACACCTTTTTTCCCGCTCACGGCGGAGGGTCCCTGTGTAAAATCGGCCATCTGGCACGGCAACGCCAATCTTTTGTCCTCCTCCACCAAGTGAGCCTCCGCATGTCGATTGTCAGACGGCTGTCATTGTGGACCCTTGCCGGTTCCTTCGTCTCCGCTTTTCTCCTCGCCGGCGGAAAGTTACCGGCGCAGGACGATCGGCGGCCGAATATCGTGTTCGCCTTCGCCGATGACTGGGGCCGCCAGGCGAGCGCCTATGCGGCGACCGATGATCCCGGCCATGTCCATGATGTGGTGGAGACCCCGAATTTCGACCGCGTGGCAAACGAAGGGGTGCTGTTCCAGCAAGCCTTCGTGTCGGCTCCGAGCTGTACCCCTTGCCGCAGCGCCCTGCTGTCGGGCCAACACTTCTGGCGAACTGGGCGGGCGGCGATCTTGCTCGGGGCCGTGTGGGACGGGTCGCAGCCGGCCTATCCGCTGCTGCTCCGCGATGCCGGCTACCACATTGGCAAGACCTACAAGGTCTGGTCACCCGGCACCCCACGCGACGCGCCTTATGGCCGGGACGAACACCGGTATGAGAAAGCGGGACGCCGCTTCAACCAGTTCTCGCAAAACGTCGCCCGAATGATGGACAGCGGGAAGTCGCTGGAGGAGGCCAAAGGGGAGCTGTACGAGGAGGTGACGCAAAACTTCGACGACTTTCTCTCCGACCGGGAAGGGGATCAGCCGTTTTGCTACTGGTTCGGCCCGACGAACGTGCACCGTAAATGGATCCGCGGATCGGGCAAGGCGATGTGGGGGATCGATCCCGATCAGCTGCAGGGAAAGATGCCGCCTTACTTGCCCGACGTGCCGGCAGTCCGCGAGGACTTGGCCGATTACTTTGGTGAAATCGCTGCGTTCGACGTCGCTTTGGGATTGTTGATCGACCAGCTCGAGGAGATGGGCGAACTCGACAACACGTTGTTGGTCGTCAGTGGCGACCATGGGCCTCCCGGGTTTCCGCACGGCAAGTGCAACTTGTACGACTTCGGCGCCGCCGTGCCGCTGGCGGTTCGCTGGGGCAAGGCACCGGGTGGTCGTGTCGTCGATGACCTCGTCAGCCTGACCGATCTGGCTCCGACATTCTTGGAGCTCGCCGAAGTCACGACGCCGAATCAGATGACCGGCCGGAGCCTCGTCGACATACTCACGTCGGACCAGCAGGGCCGCGTCG
>CAYWXT010000257.1:0-8022 GCA_964462125.1 uncultured Pirellulaceae bacterium
CTGCCGGCGTTCGGGATCATCAGTGAGCTGATCAGCGTGCACAGCCACAAGCATATCTTTGGCTACCGCTTCATTGCCTATTCCTCGATCGCGATCGCCTTGCTCGGGTTCTTGGTCTGGGGACACCACATGTTCACTGCCGGGATGAGCTCGCTGACGACGATCATCTTCAGTGCTTTGACGTTCACCGTGTCGGTTCCTTCGGCGATCAAGGTGTTCAACTGGTTGGCGACGATGTACAAGGGGTCGATCAGCCTGACGACGCCAATGTGTTACGCGATTTCGTTCATTTTCCTGTTTTCGATCGGCGGTCTGACGGGCTTGTTCCTGGGGACGCTGGCCACCGACTTGCACTTGCACGACACCTACTTCGTGGTCGCCCACTTCCACTACGTGATGGTCGGGGGAACGCTGGTCGCCTTCATTGGGGGCGTTTTCCATTGGTGGCCAAAGATGGTGGGGAAGATGTACAGCGAGAGCGGCGGGCGCTGGTCTGCGTTGTTGGTTTTCGTCGGTTTCAATCTGACGTTCTTACCCCAGTTCGTGCTGGGCAGCCGCGGGATGCCCCGGCGATACGCGACGTACGATCCGGAGTTTGCCTTTTTGCACCAGATGAGTACTTACGGGGCGTTGCTGCTCGGGGTGGGCATTTTCATTGCCCTGTGGGTGCTGCTGGTGTCGCTGTTCCGGGGCGAGCGTGCGCCGGCGAATCCGTGGGGTGGTGCGACGTTGGAATGGTGCTGTACGAGTCCGCCGCCGTTTTATAACTTTGAACGGCCACCGGTCGTCGGCGACCCCTATGATTTTCATTCGATCGAGTGGGATCAGGAGCACGAGCGTTATGTAACGGTTGAGCCCCAGCGGAAGCTGGTCCCCGAGGAGCAACCTGCCGGTTCACCCACCCATGCCGGTGGCCATCAGTAGACGCGGTTTCAGCGGTGCGTTGGAGCCAACCGCATCAACCGGATCGCGCGGGCGACCGGGTTTTCCATCAACATTCATTATCACGCAGCTTTCATGGCCACCACCGAAGCAGCCGCTCCAGAATCCCACGAGCATGGCGACGAGGGTCACGATCATGACCATCCGTCGTTTTTGGCGCACCATTTCGACACTCCGCAACAGCAGTTCGACAGCGGAAAGCTTGGGATCTGGATCTTCCTCGTCACGGAAGTCTTGTTCTTCAGCGGGATGTTCTGTGCCTACGCGATCTTTCGGATGCTTCGCCCGGAGGTGTTCGAGGGCTGCAGCCAGTTCTTGAACACGCAATTGGGTGCGATCAATACCGGGGTGTTGCTGTTCAGTTCGCTGACGATGGCGTGGGCGGTTCGTTGTGCCCAGACCGAGGAGCATCGGAAATTGACCGCGCTGCTCGCCACCACCCTTTCCTGCGGGATGGTTTTCTTGGGGGTCAAGGCGATCGAGTACTCCCACAAATGGTCGATGGGATTGCTGCCGGCCGGCATGTTTGTTTACGACCCGGCCCACCCGCACGTGGAGGGCGCCCCCAATTACCTGGCGTGGATCAGTGCCCCCTTTGTCCTCCTCACCGTCGCATCATTCGTGTGGCTTGCCGTCTCCTACTTTCGCGGCCGCGACTTCCAGTTCGCTTGTGCCAAACCGTTGACGGTCGTTTGCCTTTGTTTCTTTGCCGGCATCCTCTTGGGCATGATCCTGGAGGGGGGCGAGGAGCAGGCGGATGAGGCGCATGCTGGTGATAAGCATGCGGTGGTCGAGCATCGGGTGGAGGAGCCTGGGCCGGCGGTCGCCCCCGAGGCGGATTCGGGGGGCCGGCAGTTATCGATCCGTGAACGGCTTGCGGCCGACGAGATCAATACAGGATTGCAGAGCGCGATGCGGGCTGAGAGCGTCCAGCAAGAACTTGCCGGGTCCTCGGTGGTCACCCAACGAGCACGCGCTGCGGAGCCCATCGCCGACGTTCAGGAAAACGTGTTCACGCCCCGGACCGCTGGCGTGTTCTTCAGCATTTACTACTGCATGACCGGGATTCATGCGATCCACATCATCGGCGGACTTGGGGTGCTGGCCTGGCTGTTGGTGCGGTCGGTGCGACAAGATTTCAGCCGCCAGTATTTCGGGCCTGTCGATTACGTGGGGCTCTATTGGCACTTGGTCGACCTGATTTGGATCTACCTGTTTCCGCTTTTGTATTTGATTCGCTAAGCTCCCTGACCTTTCCCTGACGCCCGAGCACAACGCACAATGTCTTCTCATGGCCACGCCGACGACGGGACTGATTTTGCCCATCCCATGCCGCTGCCGGTCTTGTTCGCCGTATTTTTCGCATTGGTTTTTTTGACGATCATCACGGTGGCTCAGGCGAGTTTCGACCTGGGACAATTCGACGTCTTGCTCGTGATGGCCATCGCGACGGTCAAGGCGGCGCTGGTCGCGTTCTTCTTCATGCACTTGGCCTACGACAAGCCATTCAACCTTGTCGTGTTCCTGAGCGCCTTTGTGTTTGTCGGGTTGTTCGTGATCTTCACCCTTGGCGACAGTCAGATGACAAAAGGGACGTTCGAGCCGATCCGTGACGACGGGACGGTCGCGGCGGGAGAGCCGTAGGCGCTCGCCTGGGTCGATCCATTTTTAAACGGCACGCCGTGCGAGCCGTCCGGTCTCGAACGTTGATTTTGCTTACAATGCGTGGCGGCCGCGGCGGTGGTGTTCGGATTGATCGGCGCGGCCTTCCCGTCATTTCCTCACAACCCAACGTCTGCCATGACTCGCTCAAAACGATCCATCTTATTCGTGATCCCGTTTTTCCTGTTCTGCTTTGCGGGGTTCCAGCCCTTGGCGGCTATCGGGGAGGAGGGCGCGGCGTCGGATTGGCCCGAGTTCCATGGGGCAGCAGGCCGCGGATACGTTGGGCTGGGGCAGATTCCCTCGCGTTGGGACGACTCTGACTACGCGTGGCGACGCGATGTCGGAGCGCAAGATGTCGGTTCTCCCGTGATCTCCGACGGAAAGGTTTTTTATCTCGTGTCGAAACCTGAACGATCGGAGATCGCCCTCGAAGCGGTCGACTTGGTGACGGGGAGCTTGTTGTGGTCGAACGCCTATCCACAAGAGGTCCACGGTGTGCATCCGCGAAACACGCTCGCGTCCAGTACGCCGACGGTCGACGGTGACCGCCTGTTCGTCTCGTGGAGTGACCCTGAGCACACTTTTCTGAAAAGCTTCAACCATCAAGGAGACGAGATTTGGTCGCGTGATTTTGGCACCTGGCAAAGCCAACACGGCTTTGGCACGAGTCCGCGTGTGTTCGGATCGATGGTGTTGTTGTTCAACTCGCAGCAGGCGGTGCAGTTAGACCCGGGGGAGGCGCCGGGACGGAGCCGGATGATTGCGGTGGATCGTGACACCGGTGACCTGCGGTGGGAATCCGACCTTAAGACAACGCGAACCTGCTACGGCGTGCCGGCTCTCTATCACCCTGCCGACGGTGGTTCCCCCCAGATCATCGATGCCAACACGGGCAACGGCCTGTTCGGTCTCGACGCGGAAACGGGCAAAATGCTGTGGAACCGGGAAGTGTTCAGCATGCGATGTTGCAGCACGCCGCTGATCGTGGATGACATTGCGATCGGCAGTTCGGGAAGTGGAGGGGGTGGAAACCACTTGGTCGCGGTCCGGATTCCAAATCCGGGTGAAGCACCGGAGGAGGTCTATCGGATTGAAAGCGGCGCCCCCTACGTGCCTACCCCTGCGGTCAAGGACGGCTTGCTGTTCATGGTTTCTGACGACGGGATCGCCTCCTGCATCGATGCCAAGACGGGTGAGCAAAAGTGGATGCAGCGGATCGGGGGCACCTTTGGCGCCTCTCCCGTGGTCATTGGCGATACCATGCTGGTGATCGACTTGGGCGGCACCGCGACGTTGTTACGGGCGTCCGAGGAGTACGAGAAGCTCGGGGAGGTCGACTTGGGAGGCTACGTTGGCGCCACGCCCGCCTTTGCTGAAGGCCGATTGTTGCTGCGGGTCGGCACTGAACTGCGGTGCCTGGCACCTGGGGCCATTTAGCTTCCGTCGGAAAACCCTGGATTAAGCCATATAGCCCGAGCCGTAGTCGCTAGCCTCGTGTCTTGGTTGGGGTGGCCAGCGGTGCGACTGGCCCGCGGTGCGACTGGCCCGCGGCGCGTGCCCGTCGGCTCAGGGGTTTTCAGGCAACGCCTAGGAAGCGGCAGCGTTTGGCAGCCAGCCCTGTTCGCGGTACCAGCGGACGGTTTCATCGAGGCGGTCTTGCAGTGGGCGTTCGGGGACGAATCCGGTATCACGTCTGAGTGCCTCGTCGCTGCAGGCCCATCCGCCGGCGGTCGCCTCCCGGGCCTTGTCCCATCCAAGGATGTGTGGTTTTCGCCGCACCTGTGCCACCAGTTCGTTGATAGCCGCAATCGTCCAGACCCCGGCGCCGGGACTGCGCCAGATCCGCACCTGCGTGCGCCCCAGCGACCGGCCTGCCATCCGTCCCAGTTCGCTATAGGTGACAAGTTCATCCGCGGCGGCGAAGTAGATTCCCGCGTGAGCGTTTTCGGGAGTCTCGGGGTCCAATCGGCGGCCGCTTGCGGTGGCAGCGATCAGGGCGGCGGCCAGGTCGGCGGCGTGGATCACCGAGTAGGACGCATCGGTCCTGCCGGGAACCAGATGCAGGTTCCAGCGGGCGATGGTGCGGAATAGTTCCAACCCGGCACGGTCGCCTTGGCCGAGCACGATCGGCGGGCGAACGACCGTGATCGGCATGTGGCGGGCGTAGGCGGCGGCGGCCAGTTCCCCGGCATGCTTGCTTTGGCCGTAGCGGGAAACGGGAGCGGGCTCGTCCTGTTCAGTTCGCGGCCGGCCGGCGATGCAGGGTCCTGCGGCGGCGAGCGACGAGACGTAGACCAGCACCGGGGGGACGGAGGCCGCGGCGCAGGCGGCCGCGACATTGCGGGTCCCTTCCTCGTTGACCTCGCGCAGTTGTCCCGCACTGGTCGCTTTGGTCAAACCAGCCAAGTGGAAGACGACATCGACATTGGCGACAGCGGATCGTAGCGATTCGGGATCGGTGACGTCACCGCTGACCAACCTCGCGCCGAGCTGAGCCAATGCCTCGGCTCGGCGATGAGAGCGGACGAGACAGCGGACTTCGGCCCCCTCGGCCTGCAGACGGCGAACGAGATGATGGCCGATGAAGCCGGTCGCCCCGGTAACGAATGCACGATTCATGATGCGGCTCAGGACCCTCTCGGGATATACCTGACACGTGTTTTTTACTCACGGACGTTGAGACGGTCGAAATGGTCGGTGGCCTCGGAGAGGACCAATTCCGCCGCCTCCTGTTGCCGCGACCGGCGCCCCGACGACTTCAGCCGCTTGCGGATCGTCCGGGACTCGGTTCCCGCGGCTTGCCGCCAGGCCATGGCGACAAAGACGACCCCATCGAGTGTTTCGGGAGCATCGGGTCCGAGGTGGCCTGTGACCGCCACCGAAATCGTCGCCTCCGGGGTCTCGTCGAGGACGTGCCTCGCCATCGAATCGGTCACCTCATTGCTCACCGAGGTCCGCTCGCGGATCAACTTGCTGCTCAAGTCGAGCCAGGCGACCTTGGTCGCATCGCGATAGGTTACCGCTGAACCACAAAGCCAGTTCGAGGCCCCTGGGATGGCGGCGAGGGAGGCGGCGACGAGTCCGCCGGTGCAACTCTCGGCAAGCACCAGATGCAAATCGCGAGCCTGGAGCAATTCTACCAGGGACGTCGCGGCGGAAGAAAGGCTCATGGGGTAGGATCCGTGGCGAGGTCCGGCCGGCAGCCGGGGCGAGGAGCGGGGGATGGAACCGAAACGAGGCAGGATGGAACCGAGGGGAGTGGGGAAGCCACACGACCGTCCCGCCCCAGCCGTTGTTGCGTGGCCGATCGCCATGGCCGAGAATTGTAGCGATCCCCCACCGAGCCGACACGGACCCACGTCTGCGGTTCTTCCCACCCAAATTCCTCTTCCTACAAATTGCGATCATGAGACGAAACGACTTGAAGGGGACACCACGGCGACCGCTCGCGTTCGGGGTCTGCGCGTTATGGCTCGCCGTCGCGAGTGCCTCCGCGTGGAGCCAAACCTCCGAACCCGAGCCCCCGAGTTCGGAAACCGACGACGCCGGGCACAGCATCTCGGTGGTCGATGCGATCGGGGATGGAGTCGCGGATGACACGCAGGCGATCCAAGCCGCTGTCGACTCGGAGCGCGGTGATCTGCGGTTCACGAAGGGAACCTATCGGCTGACTGAAACGATCGAAATCGACCTCGATCGTGTCGGCTTCACTTCGATCCACGGCAACGGGGTTGCACGGTTTGTGATGGAGGCTCCGGGTCCGGCGTTTCGATTTGTTGGAACGCACGAGGGGACCGCCTCGCCGGCAACGATTGAAGACGAGGTGTGGGACCGCCAGCGGACACCGATGGTTGATGGGATCGAGATCGTCGGCGAACATCCGGAAGCCTGCGGCATCGAAGCGGCCGGGACGATGCAGCTGACCCTCACCCGGCTCGTCGTCCGCGAAGCGTTGCATGCGGTTCACCTGGTTCAACGGAATCGGAATGTTACCCTTTCCGAATGCCATCTGTATCACAACCGCGGGGTGGGCGTCTTTTTGGATGAGTTGAATCTGCACCAGATCAACATTGCGAACTGTCACATTAGCTACAACGCTGGGGGCGGGGTGGTGGCGCGGCAGAGCGAGATTCGGAACCTGCAGATCGGCACCTGTGATCTCGAGGGGAACATGGGCGGCCCCGACTCGGATCCGACCGCCAACGTGTGGCTCGATTCAACCGCCAGCTCGATCGGGGAAGTCGCGATCGTCGGTTGCACAATCCAACACGATCATGACTCCCCCGAGTCGGCGAATATTCGGATTGACGGGGAGTCGACCGAGCGGCCTTTTACCGACGAGCGTCGTCACGGGAATGTCACCATCGCGGACAACGTTTTGTCCGACGTTCATTACAATCTCGACATCCGCAATGTCCGCGGCATCGCGATCACCGGCAACACGATGTGGAAGGGGTACACGGCCAACGTGGCCTTGGAGGACTGCTCGCAGGTCGTGATGACGGGGAACATGCTCGACCGCAATCCGCGCTATCACTACGGCGACGGGTCCAAGGCCAACAACGGCGTGCTGCTCACCGACTGCAGCGACTGCACCGTGTCGGCCAACCACTCTCACGGCGTGGTGCTCCACGAAGCGGCGATGGTGCTGCGTCGTTGCCGGCGGGTGAATCTGACCGGCTGCAGTATCCTTGACTACGGGACGGTCGGGTTGCTGTTGGATGACGTCGCCCACAGCCGGGTATCGGACTGCATCATCCGCGATGACCGGGAGGAGGCGGAGGGGAAATCAATTCAGATGCGGAATGTGACCGGCTCGATGCTGCAAGACAACCTGCTGGATGACTAGCGAACCACTGATTCGGAAACCAACTGCTTGTGTTTGCTCCAAGCCCTCGCTGTCAGACGCTACCTCTGCCGGGCGGCCAGGTCGCGTTCGGCATTGACGGACGGGAACGGCTGCGGTGGCACACGGGAACCAACGCCCCCCGCCCGTTTCTGTTTCCGTTGATCGGTCCCTCAGGGCTTCCCTTGACGCGAATGGGGCACCCGGGCGCCCCGAATCACGATCATCACCGTTCGATCTGGTTCGCGCACGCCCAGGTGTTGGGGATCGATTTCTGGTCGGACACGACGGAATCTCGGATTCGCCAGCACCAATGGTTGGCCTACGAAGAGGGTGAGGACCAAGCGGCGATGGCCGTAGAACTGGGGTGGTACGACGGCCATGACCCCCAGCCGTTATTGCTGCAGGAGTTGATCGTCGCGGTCATGCCGGGACCGGAAGGGGGAGCGGAGGACGAGCTGCTCGTGGAACTGCAGTCGAGCTTCACGCCGGCGGCGGCGTCGGTGGAGTTGGCTCAGACCAACTTCGGTTTGCTGGCGGTCCGCGTCGCCAAATCGATCTCGGCGGTC
>CAYWXT010000258.1:0-8013 GCA_964462125.1 uncultured Pirellulaceae bacterium
GCCTCAGGTAATCGAGCGTCATCTCGTCGACCGGGAAGAAGCCCATCGTGGCGCCGTATTCGGGCGCCATGTTGGCGATGGTCGCCCGGTCGGCGACGCCCATCTTCGATATCCCCGGGCCGAAGAACTCGACAAACTTACCCACGACCCCTTCCTGGCGCAGGATCTCCACCACCCGCAGCACCATGTCGGTCGCGGTTGCACCGGCCGGCAGGGCGCCGTCGAGTTCAAAACCGATCACTTCAGGCATCAACATGTACAACGGCTGACCGAGCATATTCGCTTCGGCTTCGATCCCGCCGACCCCCCAGCCGAGCACACCCAGGCCGTTGATCATCGTGGTGTGGCTGTCGGTCCCCACCAAGGTATCGGGGCTCGCGACGAGCCCGTCTTCGGTCTCCTTCAGCCCGACGACGCGGGCCAAATATTCCAGGTTGACCTGATGGACGATCCCCACGTTGGGCGGCACGACGCGGAAGTTCTGAAACGCTTGCTGGCCCCAGCGGAGGAACTCGTATCGCTCGCGGTTTCGCTGGAATTCGATCTCTACATTTTGCGACAAGGAGGTCGCGGAACCGAAGAAATCGACTTGCACCGAGTGGTCGATCACGAGGTCGACCGGAATCAGCGGATTGATCTTATTGGGGTCGCCCCCGATCCGCTGCATCGCCGAACGCATCGCCGCCAGGTCGACCACCGCGGGGACGCCGGTGAAGTCTTGCAGCACCACGCGAAACGGTTTGAAGGGAACCTCATGCTTGGCCGGGGCGGCCGCGTTCCAGCCCGCCAAGTTCTTGACGTCCTGCTCGGTGACCGAGAAACCGTCACAGTTTCGCAACACGGCTTCCAGCAGCAGGCGGATGGAGAAGGGGAGTCGGCTGACCTCCCCCAATCCGGCCTCCTCGAGCCGGTTGAGCCGGTACAGGGTGGCGGTTCCATTGCCGGTAGCAAACGGGTCTCGGGCTCCAAAGGGATCAGACGTCACGGCGGATTCTCGGTCGCTGGAAACAAGGCAAAGACACGAATCGGTCAGTTTAGCGATCCGCGCTGATCTTGTCGCGACCGCCATCGCCGGGGAAGTCTGGGGAAGCTCGGGTGACTTTCGGGGTCGTCCGCCTTCGCGTGGTCATTCCGGATCTGAAGGGTCGATATCCAGATGCACCACCCGCATTCCGAGAGGAGCCTGATGAACGTTGCCCGCTTGTCGCCCCGCCGCGACCGATCTTCTGCCCGCCGGCCCTCGGCCCTTTGGCGAGTCGTCACCGACCGTCTGTGCCAAGATCGGCTGCCGTGGCCGCTTCGATTCCCGCTCCGGCTGGCTCTGGCGGGTGCCGTCGCGGCGGCATCCTTCGCGATCGAGCTGCCACCCTTGCAGGGCGCTGAGTGGCAGGGAACGCCGTGGGCTACCTATGGACGCGACCATGAAGCGGTCTGCCGCAGACCGGGACCTGTGTTCCGAACTTTGGATGCGGTCGCCGGCGGCATCGAGCGGCTGTTCCACTTGGACCGGCAGCAGCATGCCTGTGATGAGTTGCAGTGCGATGACGCTTGCGACACGGCGACGCTGCGAGCACTCGAGCTACAACCGGGGGAGGTGATTCATCTGGATCGATCACCGCAGGCACCGGCACCGGACCGGCAGGCTCCGGATCGACAGCGATTGGAGCCGCTGCCGCCGCCCGGGTCGCCGTCGAACCGGCGGCGCCAGGAAAACCGGACGCGCCCGGAAACCCAAGAAGATGGCTCCATATTTGACGCCTTATCGGACCCGTTCGAGGACGACGCCGCCAGCCTCCGTCGCCGACCCGGTGGGTCCGGCGGTTCGCGCGAGCACCGAAAGATGCGCCCGATCTCCGAGACGACCGCGCCGCTGATGCGACTCGATCCGCCCGTGCGTCAAACGACCGGTGCTTCCTCTCGCCGTACGGCTGCTCACGTGCGCTAGGCTCTCACATTTGATAAGCCCACGATTTCACACAGAACCGAGTTGGCGATAGAGCTGCCGATAGGCGTCGATCATGGCGGTGATCGAAAAGGATCGCGCGACGTGTCGACGGTTCGCATGGCCGATCGCATCGGCGAGTTCCGGATCGCTCAACAGTTGTTCGGCGAGGGCCGCCATCCCCGCGTCGTCGCCGCGGGCAAAGGTTTGCTGTTGGCGGTTCTCGACCAGTAACTCCTCGATCCCTTCGACGCGGCTGCCGACCACTGGGCGTCCGGCCGCCATCGCTTCGAGTACCACATTCGGCATCCCTTCGTAGTGGCTGGGGAGAATCAAGAGTCGGGCGGCTCGGAGCAACGGGGCGACCTCCGGCTGCCAGCCCAGCAGTTGCACCCGGTCCTCGCCGACCGACTCGCACCACTGGCGTAACGGCTGACGCAACGGGCCGTTACCGACGAGCAACAATTTGCGAGTCGATCCGGCTGGGGCAAGCCGATCAATCTGACGCTGCAGCAGCTCAATCCCTTTCTGGGGATGCAAGCGGCCGAGGAACAGGGTCACCTCGGCCCGGTCGGGCCAGCCGAGTTGCGACCAGGCATACGGTGCTGCCTCGGCAAAGCGGACAACATCGACCCCGTTGGGAATCACCCGAGTCCGCGGTGCGTCAGCGCCCAATCGATCAACGGCGAAGCGGCGAACGGCCTCGCTAACGCACACCAGCCGAGCCATCTTGCCCACGGCGGTGCGCTCGATCAGGCAACGCAGCGGTCTTGGTTCGGCGATCCGCAGGCCGCCGACGCAGTTCGCAATCCCCTCGGCCCGCGCGGCATGGGTCCCCAACACGTTGGCGTGATAGAGAAATGTTTGACACAGTTGCGGCGGGTCGTGGCGGAACCAGCGGCGGAGCTTGCGATAGCAGCCAGGCAGCGAGCGAAGGCCGACCAGACCACCGCACTCGACGGAAATGCCCGATCTCTGCAATCGTTCCACCAGCATCCCTTGCGGACCTTCCGGAAGCGGCCCGAGAGAGAACACTCGCACCCGAGTCTCTTGATTCACCCGAGTCTCTTGATTCACCCGGGTCTCTTGATTCACCCGGGTCTCCTGGCTCGCCAATCCCACGGCAAGTTCTGTCAGGCATCGCTCGGCACCGCCGACGAACAGTTCGGTGATGACGAAGTCGACCCGCATTGCACTCACTCACGACCTGGACCAAGACCACCGGCGGCTTCGAACAGTCGCAGCGCGTCAACGGTTGGTTTCACGTCATGCACGCGGAGCACGTGGGCGCCGGCGCGGGCTGCCGCCAGGGAAACTCCCAGGGTTCCGGCCATGCGATCGGCTTGGTTGTCACCGAGCATGTGGGCGATGAACCCTTTGCGGGAGTGTCCGATCAGGATCGGCGAACCGAGCCGAACGAATTGCGAGGTCGCGCGCAGCAGGGCCAAGTTGTGCTCATGCGTTTTGCCAAACCCGATTCCGGGGTCGAGGCAGATCCGTGCCGGAGCGATCCCGAGCGAGATACAAGCCTCGCGCCGCGCGATCAGATAGCCGCGGATCTCAGCGACCACGTCGTCATAGGCCGGATCGTCCTGCATCGTCTGCGGGGTTCCCCACATATGCATCACGCAGACGCCGACTTCGGAATCGCGGGCCACCTCGGGCATCCGAGGATCCCCTTCCAATCCGGTCACGTCATTGATGATCTCCGCTCCCGCAGCGATCGCCGCCTCCGCCACCGCCGCTTTGCCCGTATCAATGCTGATCGGAATCGACAGCCGTCCGCGGAGCGACTCGATGACGGGCAACACCCGATCGATCTCTTCACCGGCATCGACGGGGGTGCTGTAGGGACGCGTGCTTTCGCCGCCGATATCGATCAGGTCTGCCCCATCGGCCTGCATCTGCAAAGCCGCTTCCGCGGCAACCCGAGGATCTTGATGTCGGCCGCCATCGGAGAAGCTGTCGGGGGTGACGTTCAAGATTCCCATCACTAGCGGCCGGCGGCGGAGGCGAAGCTGCCGTCGCCCCAAATCCCAGGCCTGTGGGTCGGGCGCGTCACTCACCAGCGGACTTCCATTTCCGAGACGATCCGTTGAGCCAACTCTTCGATCGCCGACTGCGTCGCCGTATCGATCGACTGGCCCGCCTCCGGGACGAACCGCGAGTCCTGGCCGAAGCCGATCAGACCGCCGTCGTCGGGGATCACGTTGTTCGACATCAGTCGTTCCCCCTGGCGTCCGGTCCAGGTCGCCTGGACCGAAACGGCTGCATCAAAAGCACGGGGGTCGTCGTCGGCCGTTTCGGTCAGCACCCGCTTGGTTTCGTTCACGACCCGGACGGTCAAGGTGCTATCGGCCCACGGGTCTCCGGTCACCTTGTAGGGCGTTCTCAATTCGATTTCCCGAACCAGCGCCTCGGTGAGCCGCAGTCCCAAGTCATGCCGGAAGGTCCCGTTGCGGACGACCGGCACATGCACCGTTCGAATCCCGGGACGATGCATGGTTTGAGAACCGAAACGGTACGGTGCGCATCCGGTGGCGCCAGTCGCCAGGGCGATCAGGGCTGCAAGCAGGACGGCGCCGTTGCCTCCGCCACTGGGCCGCTCGCTCGGCATCGGCTTGGTTTGAATGCCGCTCCCCGCACGTGTGATCACACCGCGCCTCGTGGAACTCGCGGAACGTTCCTGCTGTTGAGAAGTCTCCGCGACGTCGCGTACGGACCGGATCATCGCAGGACGCTCTCCTCCGACGGCTCCGGCTCAGGAACCGCCAGCTCCAAGGGGCTGTTGCGGGCGCCGTTGTTGAAGATTTTGGTCAGGAACGAGAGGTGTCGCACCGGCACCGCAGGACGGTCGGCGATTTCCGTCAACCGCTCCCGGGCCGTCTCGGCAAATGGGGTCTTGCCGTGTTGATCCAGCAGTGCCTGGTAGTACTTCGCCGCGGCGCGGTATTCATGGCGTTTGTCGCGGTACTGCGCCCGCGTGAACAGTTTTTCCGCCTTGTGGTAGGAGATTCGAGCCGCGGCTCGGGCCAGGATGTCGGCATATTTCTGCTCCCGCAGCCGATCGGGGAACCGCGTCCGGGTTTGCTTGACCAGCTTGTCGGCTTCGTCCAACAACAGGTTGCTGTATTCCGGGCCGACGTAGAGCTCCAGCTTGCACTGAATTCCAAGCAAATGAGCCAGGAACAGGTGATCGCTGTCGGTGTAGGTCTCGCGTAGGTCGGTCAGGAACTCATCGGCCTCGTCGTATTTTTCCTGGCGGATGAACTCCGCCGCTGCCGCCATGGTGGCGTCATCGGCGAGCCGGCCGGTGGGATCGTCAAAGCGGATCTGGTCGAGCACGCGGACGGCATGTCCCTCCACGTCGAGCTTGGGACGTTTGGAATCGGTTAAATTGGGGATCCAGCTCCCGCCGCTCGCCTTCTCCGTTTCGATCCAATACCGGCTGATGTTGAACAGCCGCGCGGCCGCACGATCAGCGTGGCGATTCCGTGGATAATCCTTCTGCAGCTTTTGATAGGATTCGGCCGCGTCGGTCAGACGGTCGGCGAAGAACTGGCTCTCGGCCAACATGAATTGAGCGTCTTGTCCGAGCGCTGAGTCGGGGGCGATGTTGGAGGCTTGCTTGAACTGTTTGGCCGCTTGGGTGAACAACCGCTGCGCCTCTTCCCGCGGCAGCGTCTCGGCTTGCCGGAATAACGCGTCCCCTTCCTGGTACAGCGTCTTCCCACGCTCCTGGGCATCGACCGATCGGCCGGTCATCCAATCGGGAATCCGGAAGGGAGAAAACTGGCTCGCCAGCGATGTCGCTTCTGGATTTGATTCTGAAGTCGGTTCGGAGGTCGCCTCGCCACTGTTGCTTTGGGCTCTGTCCCTCGGGGCCCTTTGAGCCACGTCTGCACCAGCGTCCGATTCGCCCGACGTTTGCTGAATCGGTTCCGGCTGCGACGGTTCGCTGGCAGCCGCTGACGACGGCGCAATCCCCCACAATTGTGCGGGCGACTGGGGAGTGGTGCGACAGCCAAGTGCGCAGGTCATCACGCCGAGAAGTGTCATCAGAACAAATCGGGGCGAGCGGCGAGCGTGGCTCATCCGGGGTGACTCTGTTCGCGTCATGCGGTCGGTTCCGTCCGAATCGCGGTGGGCAGGAAGGGCTGCATCCGGGGCACAACCCCAAGCTGGTTTTGGATGTATCGGTTCATCACGGCCCGAAACTCACCGTAGAGGGCAGGATCGATGCGAATCGGCAACGGCAATGTCTCGGTTTGCAAATAGCGCAACAGTTCAACCACTTCGCGGCGGACCGATACGATCTGTCGCTGTCGTGGACGGCACTCCGGGCAGATAATTCCCCCTTGCTCGTGGGAGAACGCCAGCCGGGGTGAAGCGGGGACGTCCCCCCCGCAACTCGTGCAACGGTCCGTACGGGGATGGAGCCCTGCCAACCGTAGCCATTGGGCGTCGAAGTAGGCGAGCGATGTGGCGACGTCTCCCGAGCCATCGATTTCCTGGAGTGTTCGGATGGTCAATTCGTACAGGTCGGCCTGTGGGTCGTGTTCTTCAGTTACCAACCGCAGCATTTCTGCGAGATAGTAACCGGCGTAGGTCCGCTCCAGGGAACGCTCGGCGCCGCGAAATCGGCGCAGCAGCTTGGCTTCCGTGAGCAGATCGAGCGTGCCGGCACGCTTGCGGATGACGACTACACGACAGACGGCCAACAGGTCAAGCGCGCCTTCGAAGGGGCCTTTCGGCCGCCGCGCCCCCTTGGCGATCGCCGAGACACGTCCCAGGTCGTGCGTCAGCAAGGTGACGATCAGACTCGTTTCGCTGTACTCGACCGTCCGCAGCACGATCGCCTTGGTCTGCTCCGAGGACACTACAGTTCGCCACGCTGGCCGAGCATCCCCAAAAACTCGCTCATTTCTGCCGCAGCATGGGAATCCCCCTGGGCCTGCGCCTGTTCGATGCCGTCGCGCAAAAAAGTGCGGGCTTCGTCGACCCGCTCCAGATCCGCTAACTGCTGCGCCGCCATAAAGAAGGCTGGGACATACGGTGTCGCTTCCCGTGTCAGCTCGCCCAGCTTCTCAAGACTCTGCTCGTGATTGCCTTCCTGGCGAAGTTCCATCGCCAAGCTGTACCGCAGGAACAGGTCGCCGGGGGTGTCGGCCAACATCGCTTCGATCTTCTCTTTTCGATTCATATGATTTCGTTGCCAGTTTGCTCATCCCCGGTGGAACCGTCTCCGGAAGTGGGGGGAAGGCGTGGGTCAAAGGGGGAGGGAATCGGCGTAATCGTCAAATTTGGTTCAACGGCGAAAACCGCGCCGGCCGATACGTCCGCAGGGGTAATGTCTCACCGCAACTGACACGAGATCAACCATGGCCCACGGCAATCGACAATTTTGGGTCGTCATGACGCTGTCCGCACTTCCGGTCGCCCTCGCAATTGGGATGCCCGCAGTCGGGCAATCCCCCACCGTGGCCCAAGCGGTGGGTGACGAAGACGAGTCGGGCCGTGTGGCGCCGGTCGGTGGGTTGCTCTCGGGAATCTTTGGAGGTGAATCGTCCTCCGATTCGGAGAATGATCAAAAACCGGCCGACTGGGACGGGATCCCGACCCATGCGCCCGAGCCGATGACTCCCCCAAGGAATGCCGCACCGATCCGCGATCCCAACGCCGCTGGCGGAGCACGGGAAGCACGGATCGCGCGTGGGACGGGGAGACGGACGATCGACGCGACCAAACCACGGACATCCCGCAATCGATCGATTGAGTCCCGATCGTCGAAACGTCCAAGCCAAGTGCCGACGCCACCACGGACAACTGCCCGCTCAGCGACAAACCGCTCAGCGACAAACCGCTCAGCGACAAACCGCTCAGCGACGCCCGATACCCAACAAAAGCCTGCCGAGGCGACACGACCGGCGTTGACACCGCTGTCACGCCAAACGAGTAGCCGCCGCACAGCACGCCGCCCGGTCAAGGCTGCCGATGATTCAAATGCAGCTGCGATCGGGCAGAAGGCTCCTCGCTCCGACCGAAACGAGCAGCGTCCCTCCTGGAACGAA
>CAYWXT010000259.1:0-7972 GCA_964462125.1 uncultured Pirellulaceae bacterium
GCAACTGGGGATTTCTAATTGTCGCAACTGGGGAAATCTAATCGTCGCTAGACACGGCGTCCCCACTGTCACCCTTCCAAGCACAAGAGAGAATCGGACATGTTTCTGCCCCTTCGCTGGGCCTACTCTGGCTTCGGCACGTCAGTTCCGCCTCGTTTGCTACACAGAACAACGGCACTCGCGTTTGCTGCGTCCGTAACACTTCTTTTTCATGCCGTTGACAAGCAGCCGCTCAGGGCGGCCGAGGACGTCAGGGCGGCCGAGGACGTCAGGGCGGCGGAGGACAATCGTCCGAACATCGTCTTGATCTATACCGACGACCAGGGTTACGGCGACGCGAGTTGCATGAACTCGGAGAGCAAGGTTGAGACGCCGAACCTCGATCGACTCGCGCGGGAAGGCGTGACGTTCACCGACGCCCACAGCAGCGATACGGTTTGCACGCCGTCGCGGTACGGCTTGTTGACTGGGCGGTACAGCTGGCGGACCGAGCTCAAGCGGGGCGTGTTCGGCGCCGAACGGGATTGTTTGATCGACGACGATCGAATGACGCTCGCGTCGCTGCTCGGCGATCACGGCTACGCGACCGCGATGGTCGGCAAGTGGCACCTCGGAATGCAGTTCCCCGGGACGCGAGAGAACCGGGATTGGAGCCAACCGGTTCGCGACATGCCCTTGGACAAAGGCTTCGACTACTTCTGGGGCATCCCCGCTTCGATGAACTATGGCATCTTGGCGTGGTTCGACGGTCGCCATGCTGCCGTACCACCGACCCAATACACCCAAAAGAAACCAAACCAGATTGCGATCGACGATTACCGGATCAAGCCGCCGTATGAATCCACCATGAGCAATCCTGGGGCCACGAATCGCTGGGGCGTGGTGCGTGGGTCGCTCGAGGTGGCGCCCGACTTCGTCGACGCGGAGTGCTTGACGCGGTTCACCGACAAGGCGATCGAGTGGATCGACGATCATGTTGAATCTGAGAGTTCGCAGGAGGACCCCTTCTTTCTCTATCTCTCCTACACCTCGCCCCACAAACCGGTGATCCCCATCGAGCCATTTCGGGGACAGAGCGAAGCGGGGGCTTACGGCGACTTCATGATCGAGACCGACTGGCATATCGGACGGGTGCTTGATGCGCTCGAGCGACAAGACCTGGCCGGCGACACGTTGGTCATCGTGACCAGCGACAACGGACCGGAGAATACCTGGAGGAAGCGGGCGGAGAGGTTTGGCCACCAGAGCAACGGGATCTATCGCGAATGCAAACGCTCGATCTACGAGGGAGGGCACCGGGTTCCGCTGTTGGCCCGTTGGCCCGGCAAGCTCGAAGCAGGCCGTGAGGTCTCCTCGCCGGTATGTCAGACAGATTTGCTGGCGACCGTTGCCGAAATTTTGGGAACGAATCTTCCCGATACGGCGGGCGAAGACAGTGTCAGTTTTTATGCCAGGATCACGGGCGGAGATCCTGGCGAACGACCGCCGATGATCCACCACGGAGCACGGGGCGAATTCGCGGTCCGGAAGGGTCCGTGGAAGTTAGTCCTGGAGGGCAAGCGTCAGCAGCGCGAGTTGTACGATCTGGCGTCCGACCCCGGCGAGTCAACCGATCTGCTGGAGGACCACCCGGAGATCGCCGAGCGGTTGGAGGAGCAGATCACGCGGATCATCCGCAACGGCCGCACGACGGAAGGACGACCGCAATCGAACGACGTCCCCTGGTGGGACGATTTGGTGTGGATGGAGCCTTAAAAGCTCGCTGGTCACCCTCCCGCACGATCCTTACAGTCGCCCGTCCTGTTCGAGCATCTCTTTGTATTGATCCCGTTCGCGTCGGGTCGCTTCGAGATCGAAGATCAGGTACTTCATGTCGAGGCGGAGCTGGGAGAGGGCTTCTTGGACCAGGTTCAGGATCCGGCGGCGACGGGTACTGCATTCGACGACGCGGGCCAGGGCCGGGGCGACGGCATCGCGATAGCGGGGCGGCAGGGCGTCGATCGCTTTGGCCATCTCTTGCAGTTCGATCGGGGTCTCATCGTTGAGCTTGGCGGAAGTGCCGACGATCTTGGTCATGCGTGGTCGCTCCGGGAAGGTGCGGGTGGTGGTCATCGGTGATGCATGCCATGCGATGCATTCGCGGTGCCGCCTCCCTGCGACGGTGCTTCGTCCGCAACCCGAAATCCTTTTAGGCAAACAACTTGCAGCTATTTATGTGGTTTGGAGTCGCGAATCGGGGCGTTGTCATTTCGCAACGCAATTTCGACTTGGCACGGCCGCTTAAATCTTGCTATGGAAAGGCTTTAAGTTCGGCCGCACCGATCGCATCGCGGTGGTGCGAAATGTCAACGCCACGTTGCCCCGGCACCGCCGATTCTTTCCAGCCGCCACGTCTCGGTCAACGATCCATGACGCTTCCGGAAGTCACCAACGGCGAATTGGCGTCGGCTGTGCCGTCTCGGCAAAGCTTGCGTCGTCTTGCAGCACGGTCGCCCTCGGTGTTGCCGCGAGCGGAGAGGCTGGGACGAGACTGTTTGCGGGTGTTGCTGTCTCTGGTGATCGCGTGGTGTGTGGTCGGTTCGGCGTGTTTCGCGCAGCTGTATGACAGCTTGGACGCGTATCCACCTCGTTGGTTCCTCGCTGAGTCCGACTGCAACGCCCGGGTCACCTCACACACGAACCGGTCCGCCGGCGGGATCGATGGACGCGGATGCGAATCGATCACCTTTGCCGCGGGGCAAGGGGGCACGGAGGTACTATTGGTCTATCCGATCGAGCCGGTCCGGCCGCTGGACGATTTAACCACGAACGTCGCCGTGATGTCGGCTCGCCGTGGGACGCGGGTCGGATTGCGGGTTCGGTTTCCTTATCTGGAGTCCGCCGAAACGGGGCGTCCGGTCTCCGTGATCGTCTACGGGGACAGCTACAATCGCACGGGCGAGTTCCGTTCGCTGGAGGTCGAGAAGATCGAGCGTCCCTTGGCGATGAAGAAGGTCGCGTTGAAGAAGGAGCATGGCGTCGCCGCGGATCTGTCGGAGCCCTATGTCGATGCGGTGATTCTCAATGCGTACAGCGGGCCGGGAAGGACGTCCTTAAGGATCGACGAGCTTCGCATCGACGGGATGCTGGAGCTGGGACGTCGAGGCGTTCAACGGCCCCGACGAGCGGATGAAGAATACGCGGGGAGGAATCGTGAGATCACCCAGGATCGTTCGGGGGCACGCCGTTCCGGGGAGAGACGCTCGGGGTCGGGGCGAGCACGGGCTTTTCCGGTGGGGCGAGTCACGCGGATGTTGCAACACAATGGCGAGCCGCTGGAGTGGGTACGGACACTTGGTTTTGATGCGGTGTTGTTGTCGCGGCCTCCCGACGCGGCGATTCTGCGGGAGGCGATCCGAGCCCAGGTGAAATTGTATGCGCCGCCTCCGTCGGCTCCCGATCCGGAGATCGAGGCGTTGCTTGAACCGGTCGCGGGCTGGTATCTCGGTACGGGAACGGCACTCGACCGCGACGGCGTCGAGCCGATTGCCCGCCGCTCCGCCCAGCTGCGACGCTGGCCGGTTCGTTGGCAGCGTCCTTTGGTTGGATCACCGGTGGAAGCTTACCGCGAACACACCCGCAGCCTCGACGCGGTGATCGATCATCTGCCGCCGCGGAACCGCGGGCTTTCGGGGGAGGAGGAGATTCACGAACTGCTTCGCACCGCCAAGCGGCTTCCCGAGGGTGTGCAGCATGCGTTGGGGGTCGCCAGCATGCCTGCTGAAGCGCTGCTCCGGCAGACCAACGCGATCGCCGATCAGATCGGCGCGTCGTCGCTGACCCGGTTCCGCTGGCATTCGATGTGGGCCACGACATTGAGGTCGCTGGAAACGACTCCCGCAGCGATCCTCTTTCGCTCGACCCGGTCACTGACGGCGGCCACGCCGTTGGAGGCTCAACGGGGGATGGCGATGAGTTACACCAATCGGATGATTGCGGCGATCGAGCCTTGGGTCGCTGGGGCGACACAGGCGACGCCGCCAAGCCTGACCGGGGCCGACTACCGCTGTGGGCGATTGCGTTCCGGTGGCGCCGATCTGTTGGTCCTGACCAGCGCCACCTCGCGGGGCTCGGAGGTCTTGGCCGGCGACGGGCAGGCATTGGAGTTGCAGCTCTCCCCCCGGGAGTCTTCAAAGACGTTTTGGCGGCTGACCGATTTTTCCGCCGAGAGGCTATTGCCGGAGACCGACGAGCGGGGCAGCCGCATCCAGATTGTCTCCCCTGACGTCGTTGAACTGGTGTTGATGAGCGACGACCCATCGGTCGGCGGCCGGGCGGGGAGTCAAACTGGCCGCTTCGCGCGGCAAGCCGCCTTGGATCGCTGGCAACTCACCGGCGAATCGGTGGCCGAGACCCAAGCGGAGTGGACGTTGGCGGCGGCGGCTGGATTGGCCACCGATCGCTCCTCGGTCGATCTGTCCCAGGTTGCCCAGCGAACGTTCCGTGAGGCCGAACCGCTGTTCCGATCAGGTGATTTCGGGGCGAGCCTGCGGATGGCCCGCCGAGCCGATGCTTGGGGTTTGCGGAGCCGCTGGCGATTGGCGGAGCAGTTGATGCCGGATTGGCCTCATCCCACCAGTGTCCCACCGATGGATTGCGGTGCGGCGGAGATCCAAATCAGTTGGTTTCCGCTGATGGACGATCGCGGTTGGGGCAGGAACCGCCTGACCGCCGGTGCTCTGGAGGATCCTGAGGATCTGCAAGACGGGCGCTGGGAGATCGGAAAGCGTCTGGTCGACCGGGCCGACAGTCACACCAGTATCACGCAGCGGGGTGCGTTCAGCGGCCGCGGGGCGCTGCAGGCCCGCGTCGTCGCCCTGACCGACGATGGGTTGCCCGGAGGCTACGAGGGGACCGCGATCCAAGTCCGCAGCCCCGGGGTCCGCGTCCCCCGTGGGGCAGCGGTGCGGATCGACGCGATGGTTCGCACCGTCGGATTCGGACAACCGCACCAAGGGCTTTTGGTCTACGACACGGTCGGCGGCCAAGAATCAGGCGTTCTGGTCCGCGGCCGTGCGACCTGGACCCCGGTGCGGCTGTACCGGCAAACGCTCGATGACGCCCCGCTGCACGTGATGTTTGAGCTGATCGGCGGCGGGGAAGCGACGATCGACGAGGTTCAATTGCGGGTCTGGGAACCAGACAATGCTCCTTCCCCGACGCTGCGTTCCATCGAACCGATCAACGCAGATCGACCCACCGAGTGATCGGGAGAGGGTCCTCCCCGGCGGCCCGCTCGACGACCGGGGAAGGCCAGCGTAGGTTTGGGTCAGAGGATCCCTCCTTTCCAGCGAGCTCCTAGAAAACTGCCCCCGCTCCCTGTCCCTCCCCGAACTCAAACGAGGACGTTTTTGCATGCAACAGGTCAAGGTATTCAAAACGGTCGACAGCGAATTGCCCGACATGGAAAAAGAGATCAACCGCTGGCTCCGCAAGTCGGGCGCACGGGTCTTGTCGATCACCGGCAACATCGCTGGCCAGCCCGGCGCCGGCAGCGGGGCGTTGAACTCGTTCGGGGCCAGCGACGTGCTGGTGATCGTGCTCTACGAAATCGATACATGAGGATCTTTTCCCTTGTCCCGCCCTGGCCGGGCAAGGATAATGGGAGCATCGGGTCGCGGTAACGCGCCGCGATAGACACTTCCGTACGTTCGCTGGCCCTTTCTGTTGGCAACCGGGCACGGCGGCGTCGAACCAGGTTTTTGAAAGGAGGTGATCAAGTGGAATATTGCTGTCTTGGCCAACGGGGTGGTAACCCGTAGCAAAAGTCGGCGGGCTGTTGCTCCGGCACGGCTACCCCACTCGCGATCATCTCAGTGGTCGAGTTTGGCGTGACAGGATCTTCTGTCACCGACGCCAAACGCGGCTTGAGCGAACCGCGAGAACTTTCCCGCTCGTCGAGATTCACCTTGGTCTCGGCGGGCGGGTTTTCTTTTGGTTCCTGGCCGTTGCAGGGGCCTCGCCGATTTTTGACAACTCGCGTAGACTTAAATAGCGAGTCAAAGGGTTCTCTCGGCTTCACACCCCCGCCTCGGTTTGCCATGGCTTCCAACGAGCAAGACATCTACGAAGAGCACGTGCTGGATCACTACGAAGACCCCTACCACCGGGGGCCTTTAGAAACGGCAACGCACGCCCACGAGGGGAACAATCCGCTGTGCGGCGACGTGGTCCACATCGATTTGCGGCTATCGCCGGAGGGGAAGATCGAGGAGGCTTGGTTCAACGGGGACGGCTGTGTCATCAGCCAGGCCTCGGCCTCGATGCTGATCGAGGAGATCGAGGGGAAGACGTTGGAGGAGGTCAAGCAATTTTCTCCGGACCAGATGCTGGAGCTGTTCGGCCCCCGGCTGACTCCCAATCGCCAGAAGTGCTGTTTGCTCTCATGGAGGGTACTGCAAAGTGCGGTGCACGCCCCGGTGGAGGAGGCCGAGGAATCTGGGGGCGAGGTGGGCTTTCGTGAGGGACCGCATTTTGGCGGTCCGAGTCTAGGGGAAGAATCGTGACCGGAGATCCAGCGATGACCGCAACCTCGGCAGCTTCCAGCGCCGCGCCGCCGGACTGGAGTCTCGATGCGGCCCGCTACCGGGGTGACTTTCCGATTTTGCAAAGGACCGTCGCCAGTGGTGCCCCGCTGGCCTACCTCGACAACGCCGCGAGCACCCAGCATCCGGCGGTGGTGATCGAGGCGATCGACGATTGTTATCGGCGGTACTATGCCAATGTGCACCGCGGCATTCATACTCTGAGTGAGGAGTCGACCGACCGGTTCGAGCGTGCACGGCGGACGATCGCCACGTTCATCGGCGCCCCCAGTCCCCGCGAGGTGATCTTTACCGGCGGGACAACGGCGGCGATCAATGCGGTGGCCCGGAGTTGGGGTGACCAGAACGTGGTGACGGGGGACGTAATCCTGGTTCCGATTTCCGAGCACCACGCGAACATCGTTCCTTGGCACCAGTTGGCCGAGCGGACCGGTTGCCGTGTCGAGTTCCTGCCGCTCGGGGACGACTTCACCATCGCTGATGAGGTGGTCGAGGAGCATCTGGAACGATTACGTCCCAAGTTGTTTGCGTTCGCCTCAGTGAGCAATGTGCTCGGTACGGAGTACCCTGTAGCCCGCTGGACGCAGATGGCTCACCGGCACGACGCGGTCGTGCTCGTCGATGCGGCTCAGTCGGCGCCGCACCAACCGCTGGATGTCCGCGAGTGGTTTGCGGATTTCGTGGCATTCAGCGGGCACAAGGTGTGCGGACCGACTGGGATCGGCGTGTTGTATGGCAAACGAGAATGGCTCGACTCGATGCCGCCGTTTCTCGGCGGCGGGGCGATGATTCACCGCGTCACCACCGACGGGTTTGAGCCCGCGGAGCTCCCTGAAAAATTTGAAGCGGGGACGCCGCCGATCGCCCAGGCGATTGGATTGGAGGCCGCTGTGAATTACCTCTGTGAGGTTGGCTTGGATCGGATCCATGCTTATGAGCGCGAACTCTGCCGGCGGGCCGAGGCGGGGTTGCGAGCGATTGAAGGGATCGAGTTGATCAGCCCCGATCCGAGTCGCAAGGCGGGGATTGTCAGTTTCACCGTGCGGGGCGTCCATGCACACGACGTGTCGCAGCATCTCGATACCCGAGGCATCGCTGTCCGGGCCGGGCATCACTGCACGATGCCGCTGCACCACTCACTCGGGCTCAAAGCGACCACGCGTGCGAGTTTCTACTTTTACAACACGCCCGAGGAAGCCGATCGTTTCGTGGAAGCGGTTCGCGAAGTCCGCGAGCGTTTCGCCCCGAGCGGCCGCCGCCGCCGGCCTCGTAGCCCTCGCACCTAGGCTCTGTCAGAAAACGCGAACGACGCTCGCGAAGCGACAATCATCACCCTCCCAAGGGAGGGTAGTTACTAGGAGGGCGGCCGCACTTCTAATCATGGTGCG
>CAYWXT010000260.1:0-7938 GCA_964462125.1 uncultured Pirellulaceae bacterium
TCACCAGCGAGGACGAGCGGGATAGCACGCGGGTAGCCGGGCAACAATACGAACAGTCGCGCCTCGCCTCGCTGCAAACCAAACGGGTGCGAGTCACCGTCGGCTTGCCCGACAGCTACTATCGCAAGGTGTGGTCCAACCGCTTCCCCGACCGCAACCCGACCGACCCCAACGACGTCGACCCAGCGGACTACACTGAGCAGATTGAGACGATCAAGCGGGAGACGGAGGAGAGGATCAAGAACGCCGTCACACCGATCCTGCCGAATATCGCCGTCGGCGAGGACAGGTTCGATCAATTGGTGGAGGTGTGGGATTACCCCGACATTCCGGAACCGACCGTAGAGGAATCGAAGACAGCGGACTTTGCCCTGACCTGGCTCGCCGACTCCTGGCAGACCCTGGCATTGGTGATGCTCGGGCTGGTGGCGCTGCTGGTCGCCCGCTCAGCGGCTCGCGGCGGACGTGGGGATGGGCCGCCAGCTGAGTTCCAGGAAGGCTTCGGATTGGAACTTCCGGCTTCATCGCCCGCCGAGCCCGATGAAGCGGAAAAGGTCGAAGCGATGACGATCACCGGCGGCTCCCTGCAGGAAGAACTCGTCTCCCTTGTGGAACAAAATCCCGAGGTGGCGGCCAACGTGATCCGCGCTTGGGTCGGCGAAGCGGCCTGATTCGCTCTTCCACTCAGCTCCCCCGGTCGCGTACAAGTCCGAGGATGCAGGTCGTCTCGTCGGACGGCCGACCAGAACGGACGATACGGACACGATCGGAGCATCCGATCACGGGAGGGGACGACCATGGACAACGGTCGCGAAGAAGCGGGATGGCGAAATTCGTCGCTGCGCCGCGTCGCGATCGTACTCAGCAGCCTGCCCGAACCGGTGGCCGCGAGACTCCTGGGAAACTTCACCCCCGAAGCCCGCGGGCGGCTGCACCATGCCCGCCGAAGCCTGGCCGAGGTCGAACCGTGGGAACGACAACTGGCCCTGCAATCCTTCAGCGGATCGATCAAACAACACCAAGGACCGTCCGCCCCGGCAGCCGGCGTCGAGGACGAAGCCACGTTCTCCCGCAATGCGACCCAAGCTTCCACCGCGGCGTCCCATCCCCCCTGGCCGCATGCCGAAGCGGACCGGCAGGACAACTGGGGCCGTTCGAAAGGCGATGGCGATGCCTCTCCGCAGAGCAGCACGGCAGGTGATCCCCAGCCATCGCCGCTGGCGTTTCTGCACGCGGTCCCCGACGCCTCACTGGTGGGCCTGCTCGCAGGCGAACACCCGCAGACGATCGCTCTTGTCTTGGCTTCGATCGATCCAGCCCAAGCTGCGCGGATACTGCCGCAACTGCACCCCGTCCAGCGGCAAGACGCGATCAGCCGCATCGGCCGGCTGGGGGAGATCCCGGCCGAGGCGGTGTCGGACATCGCCGAACACCTGCGGAGCCGCGTCTCCCCCGACGCCAACGTCAAGTCGCAATCCAGCGGCCAGCGGGTGCTGAGCGCGATCTTTGCCCAACTCTCCCAACCGATCGCGGGGAGTCGAAACGATGACCGGCAAGACGATTCCGCGTTTCAACAAATCCAGCGGCTGCGCCGACTCCGCGACGAACTCGATGCCCAAGGCGACGCCTCCCGTTCGCGAGCCGACGCACATCGTTCGCGAGCCGATGGAGCCGACGCTTCATCGCAACAGGCGACAAACGCCTCGGCGGAGATTGACCCGGCCGCGAGCGACGCATCCCTTGCCGAGATCGCTGCCGATCGCGACTCGGTTTCGATCGGCCCCAACTCCTCCTCCGAGTCCGACGGCTCCACCCAAACCACCTCCGCGGCACAGGGGAATGAGTGGCTTTCGACCGACGACGTCCACCAACACCTGACCACTCTTTCGCCGGCTGATCTCTGCCAGGCATTGGCGAAGGTGCAAACGCGGCAGGCTTTATTAACGCTGTGCGGATTGCCGAACGAAGTCGCCGAAGCCGTGCTGAAGATGCTGCCCCGCAGCCAGGGAAAAACGGTTCGGCGTCAACTCGCCTCACTGGGACCGCTCCGTCTTCGTGAGATCGACCAGGCGAAGGAAGTCGTTGCCCGTGTCTCCTGGGGTGAACCGCTTGACGCTGATTCCAGCCAGGAAGCCAACGACTCCGCGCCGTCGCCGCGGCCGGCCGCTTCGCACCACCAACCCGTCGCCGCTTGATCGTTTCCATGGCTATCGTGCTGAAGTCTGTCGCGAAGTCAGAAGCCACGCCGAGCTCCGGCGGCGTGACCGGTTTGGCCGGGTTCAATCTGGATGACCTGGCCGAAGAGGGCCGGCGTCAACTCGACGCCAGCCGCCGGCAGATCGCGGAGATGCTGGATCAAGCCCGCCGCGAGGCGGAACAGATCAAAACGTCGGCTCAAGAGCAGGGTTACCGCGAGGGCACCGAGCGAGCCGCTGCCGATTTCGAAACCAAACTCCGCAGTGAATCGGAGGCCCGGGCGCGGGAGCAGTTGGCACAACTGACCCAGGCGGCTGAGGCGATGCGGAAGAGTTACGAGGGGTGGATGCGCCAGTATGCGGAGGTGCTTACCGCCACGGCGCTGGGCGCCGCCGAGCGAATCGTGGGGCACAAGCTCGACCAGGACCGGGAACTGCTCGTTCGCTGGGCCGATGAGGCGCTACGCAGCACCCGCTCGGCCAAACGACTGACGCTCGTGGCCCACCCGGAAACACTCGCCGAACTCGGCCCACTGCTCGATGATTTGCTCGCGTCGCCGGAGTTCCCGGAGGCGACTGACATCGAGCCCAATGAATCGCTCGATCGCCACGACGTCGTCGTCCGCCAGGATGGTGGCGAGATCCAGGCCGGACTCGACGCCCAACTGCAGCGATTGCGGGAGAGCCTGACGTGACGGAGACACAACAGCCACTGCACTGCCCGCTCTTGCCAGAGCCCGATGCCGTTGGTCAGCAAATCGCCGCAGCGATGACCATGCGGGTGACCGGTCGGGTGGCCGCGGTGGCGGGCGAAACGATCGAGCTGGAGGGAATGGCGGCGCCGGTGGGTGCCATCTGCGAGCTGCAGCCACACGGAGGCCGGCCCTGCCGCGCCCGCGTGATCGGGTTCCGCGGAGTCCGGCCGGTGCTCGCACCGCTGGAACGAGTCGCGGGAATCGCCGCCGGAGATGTTGTCCGTCTGACGGCGTCGTCGATGAAGGTTCGTGTCGGCACATCGCTCTGCGGCCGCGTCGTCGACGCCTTCGGCCTGCCGCTCGATGATCAGCCGCTTCCAGATGACCTGATGCTCGTCGACGTCGACCGCCAACCACCGGAGTCGCTCGAGCGCCCACCGATCGACAAGCCATTGCAAACGGGCGTCCGCGCGATCGACGCGATGCTGACCTGCGGGGTCGGCCAGCGGCTGGGTATCTTTGCCGGCTCCGGTGTGGGAAAGACCACCTTGCTCGGCATGTTGGCCCGGGGATCGACCGCCGACCGGATCGTGATCGGGATGGTCGGCGAGCGGGGACGGGAGGTCCAGGAATTCATCACCCGTTGTCTCGGCGAGGAAGGCTTGCGCCGGACCGTCGTCGTGGTGGCCACCAGCGACCGCCCGGCAGCTCAGCGGGTCGGAGCGGCCTGGACCGCCACGGCGATTGCCGAGTCGTTCCGGGATCAAGGCCACGACGTTTTGTTGCTGCTCGACAGCGTCACCCGGTTTGCATTCGCGCAGCGAGAACTCGGGCTCGCCGCGGGGGAACCTCCGACGACCCGGGGATATCCTCCCAGTGTCTTCAATCAGTTGCCGCGGTTGGTCGAACGGGCCGGCCGCACACGGCAGGGATCAATCACGGCGTTCTACACCGTGCTGGTCGAAGGGGACGATCCCAACGAGCCGATCGCCGACACACTGCGGGGGCTGCTCGATGGGCACCTGGCCCTCAGCCGGACCCTGGCGTCGGAAGCTCACTGGCCCCCGATCGACCTGCTGGAAAGTTTGAGCCGGGCGCAACCGCAATTGGTCGCCCCCGAGGTCGCCGCCGCTGCTGCGACCGCCAGGAAGCATCTGAGCGAATTCCGGCAGCACCACGATCTGATCTCCATCGGTGCCTATCGTCGCGGCACCGACCCGAATGTCGACGCCGCGATCGCCATGCGAGAACCACTCCGCGATTTGCTGACCCAAACCGCCGAGCAATCAGCGACGCTCGACCAGGCCCAAGCGGAGCTCGTGACGTTGATCCGACGAGGCCCCCAGACCGCCCCAGAGCCTCCGGGGACAAACACAACCGCATCCACGCAACGGACAGGAAACTAAACGATGGCGTTTCAGTTTCGCTTCGAATCGTTGTTGGACCTGCGGAGGCGGCAGCGCGACCAGGCAGGTGCCGCGGTAGGCCAAGCGATCGAAGCGATCCGCAAAATCGACCAACAACGGAGTGAGATCACCTCGGAACGAGACCAAATCCGCTCGGAAACCGCCGCTCAACTCGGCGGACGGCTCTCGGTCGACCGGTTGCTCTCCCACGGGCGGTACGAATTGCAATTGGAAGCCCAGGCTCAGTCCTTGCTCCAAACCCGAGACCAATTGGCCGCGGAATTGGCCCAGCGACAACAGCGGCTGGTGGAGGCCGAGGCCGAGGTCAAACGCTTCGAGCGGCTGGAACAACGTGAACGGGACGCGTTCGAGACGAAACGTCGACGCCGGGAACAGTTCGAACACGATGACGCCGCGGCCCAGCGATACGCGATCTCCCTGCTGCGACGTCACCGCGTCGAGGAGGCCGATCGATGATGAACAGGTTGCTTCGAGCCATCACCGCCGTCTGCATCGGGACCTGCCTGACCCAAATGCTGCTGCTGGCCTACTTCACCGTTCAAGGCACACTCAACCCAATGACCGGTACCAAGGTGATCGCCCTGCTCCACGGAATCGATATCACCGGCGAGCGGCTGCAGCGGATTCTTCGCGAAAACGATGACGGCGAACAACCGAGCTTCGATGAGGTTCTGGAAACGCGAAGACGGGACAACCTCGACATGGATATGAGACTCCGGAGCCAAAACCGCTTTCGAAGCGAGTTGTCGGAGATGTTGGCCAAACTGATGACCGAACGCGAACGGTTCGACGAGCGCCGCGACGCCTTCGATCGCAACCTGCAAGAACTCGAAGAAGGAGCCGTCGATGAGGGGCTCGTCCAAGTTCAGCGACTGATGCAGGAACTGGAAGCCGAAAAAGCCAAAGATATGCTCAAGCGATCGTTCGACGATCAAAGAATCGACGACGTCGTGAATATCGTTCAAGCCATCCCAACGGATACACGAAAAGATATCTTGGCCGAGTTCGATTCGAATGACGAAAACGACATGCTGTACCAGATCATTCGCCGGATCGGTGAAGGTCTACCGGTGACCTCGTTGATCGAACAGGCACGCGACGGCAACTGAGCCACGCGGGTAACGGGCTGAATCAGATCGCATAGGGGGGGCCCGTGGCGATGAGTGATTTCGATGCCGCACGGCATGCGCCGGCGCTGCGCCAACGACTTTCCACCCCGGCTGCGGGGAGGGGAAGGTTGGGAGCGGTGCACTCCGTGCCGGCCGATGCGTTCGCCGAAGTCTTTGCGCGCATCGGGACCACCCCTGTGGACAATCATCCGACGCGACGGTCCGCATCGGAGCCCGATGGCTATGACGAATCCGATGATTCCCGTCCCGCCGATGATTCCCGTCCGGCCGACGAATCTCGTGCGTCTGACGAATCTCGTCCGTCTGACGAGTCCCGTGCGTCAGACGAGTCTCGTCCGTTCGACGAACCCCGTGTGTCCGACGCATCACATGTGTCCGACGCATCACGTGTGTCTGAAGAATCACAAGCGGAGGACGGCGAGGATTTGGAGAGTGACTCAGAGACGGCCGTCGGTCCAAACGTACAGGCCGACTCGGCACCGTCGTCGCCACTCGATCAACCGTCGGAGCCGATCGACGAGGTGCCCGCAACCGATATCGACCGGGAAGCCACACCGCACGCGACGACGCCCAGCAAATCGGCTGGCACGTCGCTAGACAAGCCGTCCGCTGAACCGCTGGAAGAGGGCGTGGTTGCCGATTCCGAAGATCCCGCGTCTCCTTCTCAGCCACCGAATGAGGAGCAGCCACCGGCGACGGCGTCTGGCGCGGCTGAAGGCGGGCGTCCGCGGACCGAGAACCAGGCCGCGCACCCCGAATTCGAGCCCGTCGCTGAGGTGGGACACCTGGAAGCACGGCAAGCGTCTCAACACCGAATCGCAGGCGGGCAGGAGTCATTCGCGGCAGTGGACGACGCCACTGCGGAAGCAAAACGGCAGCATGCGGCGGAGCAGACTGGGGAGGGCGAGCGAATCAAAGCCGAGGACGCCGAGCAGGTTGGCTGGGGCGAATCGTCATCCGAGGAATCCCGCCGAGATCGAACCTCCAGTCGCTTTCAAAAGTACGCTGAGAAGGCCGATGAGCCGCAGCCATCCCTGCTGGGGTCTGAACCAGGCGGGCGTGGCGATACCGCGAAAGCGGCAGAGGGACGGGGTGAACCACCAACCTCGCTCGCGGGCACTTCGACGGGAAATGCCACATCGTCATCGGGCCACGCTAATCTGTTCGAAACGGCGTCCGTTTCCAGCACCGCTCCCGCGACGCCCGCCTCGACCACCAGCCGGGGAGCTGCAGCGTCCCAAGGTGGTTCGACTTCGGAGTCAACCCCGAAGTCGGAGCGGCTTCCGGAAGGCCGGCCGTCCTCCTCCATTGCCGGCGCGGAGCCGAGCTCCGGCGCCGGCAGCGCGAGATCCACCAAGGGCCAGGGCAGCGGGGAGGCGAGTTCGGGGTTGGAAGCCGTCGACCGCGCGAAACTGGTCCAGCGGGTCAGCCGCGCGTTTCATCAACTCGGCGGGACCGGCGGAGTCGTCCGCATGCGACTCGCCCCACCCGAACTCGGCAGCGTCCGCGTCGAGATGCGGGTCCAGGAACGCCAGATCGAAGCTCGCGTCGTCGCCGAATCGGAGACGGCAAGCCAAATGTTACGCGATCACCTACCAGAACTCCGTCAGCGATTGGAATCTCAAGGGATGAAGATCGAGCGAATCGAGGTCCAAACCGAACAGGAAGCGACTGGAGATCGGGAAACTGGATTCGACGCCCAGCGGGATCGGCAAGAACGGGAGGGACGGGACGCATGGTCCAACCAGCCGCCCCGCTTTGCGCAGCCAGCGGCGAAGGCGGCCGAGGAACCCGCAACCGGTTCGGCCACGACGCTCAGCGGTCATCCTGTCGCCGTCGCTCCAACCGCCGGCACCTCGGGGATCGATGCCACATGGTGAGCGGCGACCTCGCAAACACATTGACGAAAATTCGGACAGAAAAGGTGGGTGAAGGCTTAGGGCGTGAGCCGACAGGGTTAGCCCAATGCCGTCCGTTTTGTAACGGCACGGCGCAAGCCGTCCGGCCTCGAACGTGCCATTGTAACGGCACGGCGCAAGCCGTCCGGCCTTGAACGTGCCATTTCCCATAAGACCTTGAATTTCCCGCGAAACGCCAAGTGGCTTGCGCCGCACCGTTACGAACGACCACCTCGGGTGGCTAGGTTTTCGAACAGGGCCCCCAGCCAACGTCCCCGATTGCTCTCGTCACCGGCAGATCTCGATCCGTACAAGGGGCTTCGAATGCAGGGGGCCTGGGTACCGAGAAGCCCGAATCAATTACCGAGACCTACGCGAGGACGACACGTCATGTCAGCGATCGGACAATCCGGATCAGCCGCGTTCGCGGCTCAGGAAGCGGCAGAGCAACTGGGCGCCGGCGGTGCCGGGATCGCAGCACAGAACGCGGCGGGGCAACTGGGCGCGGGCGGTGCTGGGATCGCGGCTCAGGAAGCGGCGGGGCAACTGGGCGCGGGCGGTGCTGGGATCGCAGCTCAGAACGCGGCGGGGCA